>NZ_CP108006.1:6773003-7095218 GCF_036127095.1 Streptomyces sp. NBC_00335 | reverse complement strand
ACGAGGTAGTCGTGGCCGATCCGGACGTGTTCCTCCAGGGCGGCGAACTCCGTCACGGTCCAGACGACCACGATGGGGGCCCCGGCCCAGCGGCGCAGCCGGCGCACGGCGGTCCGTACGGCCTCTCCGTCGGCCCGGGCCGGGGCGAGCAGTACGTCCGCTTCGGGCAGCTCCTCCAGTGGGCCGGCCAGTAGTTCGGCCAGCGTGCGCGGGACGAGTGCCGCTCCCATCTCCTCCAGTGCTCCGAGGAGTTCGAGGGGTGGTGGCGGGTACTCGTCGAGGATGATCACGGTCGTGGAGGGCATGGGTCAGTCCCCTCAGCCATCACAGTCAGCGTGCTGATGTTGCGGCCGTCCCTGCGTACGTAGTCGAACTCGTCCACGCTGGTCAGTGCGAGGTGGATGCCGAGTCCGCCGATCCGGCGCCGCTCGGGGGCGGTGTGCGGTTCGGGCGGCAGTCGCCCCTGGACCGGGTCGAAGGCCGGGGCTCGGTCCTCGATGGAGATCTGCACCCGGCCCGGCCCGGAGCGGCCCCGGACGGTGATCCGTCCGTCGCCGCCCCGGTACCCGTGCATCACGATGTTGGTGGCCAGCTCGTCCACGGCCAGCCGGATCCGGTACGAGGCGCCCTTGCCCAGGCCCGCGCTCCCGGCCAGCCGCAGGACGAGCGCGGCGATGTCGCCCAGTGCCCCCAGGGTGGCGGGCACGTGCAGCTCGGCGGACATCCTCGCCGTCTTGACCGCCTCGTCCATCGGACTCAGTCGTCGGAGAGGACGACGCTGCGGTCGAGACCGGCCGTCCGGATGGTCCGGGCGACGGGCTCGATCGCGCCGACCACCTTGATGGTGACGTGCTCCCCCACCTTCTGCTGGGCGAAGACCAGGGAGCGCAGTCCGGCGCTGGCCATGTAGCCGACTCCGGCCATGCGGATCTCGACGGTGCTGGTGCCGTGGCCGGCGGCCTTCTCGATGGTCTGGTGGAAGTCCGGCGCGGTCTTGGCGTCCAGTTCGCCCTCCAGCTCGATCACGGTGGTGTCGCCCTCGATGCTCAGGGACACGGAAAGCGGCATGTCAGGTCTCCTTCGGTGCGTGGACTGGAGCGCGGTCTAGAGCTCGGCGTCGGGCGTGCGGCCGACCAGGATCACGACCGAGCGCGGACCGATCAGGTACTTGCCGGCGTTCTCCAGTTCGAGTTCGGCGCCGGGGGTGCGGATGTCGTACGGGGCCTCGGCCCCGGTGTCCGCGAACAGGTGCCAGCTGCGGCCGCCGGGGAGGGCGGGCAGTTCCAGGTCGTGCGCTTCCCAGTGGGAGTTCATGGCCGCGTACACCACGTCGTCGTCACCGGTGCCGCAGCGGGCCACCGCCAGCAGCCGGCTCTCCGCCGACCAGTCGGGCTGCCAGGCCCGCTCCCCGTGCCAGCTGATGTCGGGCAGACCGAGGGTGTCCCGGAGCTGGCCGGTGGGGTGGGAGGTGGAGCGCAGTTCGCGGTGGCGCCTGCGGAAGGCGATCATCTCCCGTGTGAACCGGAGCAGTTCGGAGTTCTCGTCGACCTGGCTCCAGTCGAACCAGGACAGTTCGTTGTCCTGGCAGTACGTGTTGTTGTTTCCCTGCTGGGTGCGCGCCACCTCGTCGCCGGACAGCAGCATCGGGATGCCCTGACTGGTGAAGAGGACGGCCAGGGCGTTCTTCATCTGGCGCAGCCGCAGCGCGTTGACCCCGGGATCGTCGGTCGGTCCCTCGGCCCCGCAGTTCCAGCTCGCGTTGTCGTTGCCGCCGTCGTTGTTGCCCTCGCCGTTGGCCTCGTTGTGCTTGTCGTTGTACGAGACCAGGTCGGCCAGGCTGAAACCGTCGTGCGCGGTCAGGAAGTTGACCGATGCCGAGGTCCCGCGGGTGGAGTAGAGGTCCGGCGAGCCGGCGATGCGGGTGGCGAGTTCCCCGGTGATCCCGGGGTCGCCCTTGAGGAAGCTGCGCACGGTGTCGCGGTACTTGCCGTTCCACTCCGCCCAGCGGCCGTACGCCGGGAAGTTGCCGACCTCGTAGAGGCCGCCGGCGTCCCAGGCCTCGGCGATGAGCTTGGTGTGCCGCAGCACCGGGTCGTAGGCGAGCAGTTCCAGCAGCGGCGGGTTGGGCAGCGGCGTGCCGTCCGCGGAGCGGCCGAGGATGGCCGCGAGGTCGAAGCGGAAACCGTCGATGTGGTAGTCCGCGACCCAGTGGCGCAGGCAGTCGAGGACGAAGTTGCGCACGACGGGGTGGTTGCAGTTGACGGTGTTGCCGGTGCCGCTGAAGTTGAAGTAGTACCCCTCGGGCGTGAGCATGTAGTACGTGGCGTTGTCGAGCCCCTTGAAGGAGATCGTGGGGCCCTGCTCGTTGCCCTCGGCCGTGTGGTTGAAGACGACGTCGAGGATGACCTCGATGCCGGCCGCGTGCAGGTCCTTGATCAGGGTGCGGAACTCGTCGCCCTGCATGCCGTAGCGCCCGGTGGCCGCATAGCCGGCCTTGGGGGCGAAGAAGGAGACGGTGTTGTAGCCCCAGTAGTCGAAGAGCTGCTCGCCCGTCTCCGGGTTGGTGCGCGGGTTGTCGCTCTCGTCGAACTCGAACACCGGCAGCAGCTCGATGCAGTTGATCCCGAGCTCCTTCAGGTACGGGATCTTCTCCCGCAGCCCCGCGAAGGTGCCGGGGGCGGTGACCTGCGAGGAGGGGTGCCGGGTGAAGCCGCGCACGTGGGTCTCGTACACGACGAGGTCCTCGGCGGGGATGCCCAGCGGGGTGTCGTCGCCCCAGTCGAAGTCCTGGAGGCAGACGCGGGAGCGGTACTGGTAGCCGCGGCTGCGGTCCGGCTCCACGCCCCACACGTCGCGGCCTGCGATCAGCCGGGCGTACGGGTCGGAGAGCACCTGGCGGGCGTCGAAGCGGTGGCCGGTGACGGGGTCGTAGGGTCCGTCGGCCCGGTATCCGTACTCGATGTTCTCGTGGTCGAGGCCGAAGACCGTCATGGCGAAGACGCTGCCGGTGCGGAATTCCTGGGGGAACTCCAGCTCGGCCATCGGCTCGGGCTCTCCGCGCTTGTAGATGACCAGGGTCATGGAGGTGGCCTGGTCGGAGAAGACGGAGAAACTGACCCCGCCCGGAACCACGTTGGCCCCGAAGGGGAACGGTTTGCCGGCGCGCACGCGGTACCCGCCCACCTCGTGGGTCGGGTACGCGTCGACGCGCAACACCTGTTCGGACGCCGGCTCGCTCATCGCGCGGCCTTGGCGGCCGTCTTGGCGGCGGCCTTGGCCGCCGCCGACTCGGCCTCGCCGGTGGAGAAGAAGTCGAGGAAGCCGGTGGCCGACATGACGAACCGGACTTCCTCGCTCACCCCGTAGAGGGTGACGGCGACCCCTGCGTGCTGGGCCTCGCGGTAGACGACGAGCAGGGTGCGCAGCCCGGCGCTGGAGACGTAGGTGACGGCCGTCAGGTCGATGCGCAGCGGCCGGCCCTCGCGGACCAGCGGCAGCAGGCTCTGCAGCAGCGATCCGGAGGTCTCACTGTTGATCTCGCCGGTGGCGACGAGCACGGTGCCCGCCTTGTTGCGGCGTTCCTTCACGTTCAGGGTCATTGCTTTCCCCTCTGAGTGGGGCGCCCCCGTTGAGCGCTACTGGGCGGTCGGGCGAAGCCGGACCTTGACCTTGACCCGGCCCTGTACGTCGGGCAGCCGGACGGTGAGCGCGTCGGCGTCGAAGTCCGTGTACGGCTTCTCGTCGATCTCGACGGACGCGATCCGCACCGAGCCGGCGGGGAGCAGGTCGGGCGAGACGCGCAGCACGCGGTCGGGCAGGTTCGTCGGGTCGGGCTGGAAGTGGAAGTCCATCTCCCGGCCGTTGATGAGCAGGTTGTTGTAGACGGCGGACAGGTAGCAGAGCTCCGCCGAGTGGTACATGGACATCGAGTGGCTGCCCTTGAGCCGCTCGGTCCCGAGCAGGTACGGGGTCCCGCTCGCGAGCACGTTGAAGTAGACGGCGCCCTCGTCGTGGTCGAGGAAGAAGGTGTTGTAGAAGGCCTGGGCCTGCCGCGCCTCGCGCAGGTTCGCGTCGCCGCCGACGGTGCCGTTCAGGATGAGGTAGGCGAGGATCGCCTGCTCCTGCTGCCACCAGGCCTTGCGGTCGTGCCAGGCGAAACGATACGTCTCCTCGCCCCCCGACTTGACGCGCTCGACCACGTCGTACCAGCCGCCGCGCTGCACGTCGCTGCCGACGGCCGGCATGATCTCGCCGATCTTGCGGGCCAGCTCCTCGTAGGCCGGCTTGGCCTTCAGCGAGTTCATCCGCATCAGGTTCCAGGCGATCTTGAGGTTGTGGCCGACGACGGCGCGGTTCTGCTGCCAGCTGTGCGCGGTGTCGTGGGACCAGTCGCGGAAGAAGCGCTCTTGGACGAAGGGGCTGTTCTTGTAGTCCGGGAACTTGTCCGCGATCGTGTCGAAGGTGTACTCCAGGAAGTCCGCGTAGCGCTGCTCACCGGTCGCCAGGTACAGGTTGATCAGGTACGCGGGGGCGTGGTCGCCGACCGAGTTCCAGTTCTTGCGCTCCGCGTTCTCCCCGAGGGACTCGTGGTCGGCGCTGAAGAGGATCGGGTCGATGTGCGAGTAGTAGCCGCCCTGCTCCGGGTCCTTGAAGAACTTGTCGAAGAGCCGGATGGTGGCGTCCGCGTCGTTCTTGATCCGGATGTCGCCGGTGACCCGGTAGGTCTGGATCGGGCCGGCCAGGGCGTAGATCTGCTCGTACATCGGGATCGCGTCGTAGTCGTCGGAGAACTCCGAGGTGAACAGCTTGCGTTCGCTGTCCCCGTCGACGCTGATGCCGTGGTACCAGAAGACCACGTCCTCCTCACTGTCCACGACCCGCATGTGCTTGCGCAGGTACTCGGTGCCCCGCTCGGCGACCTCCAGGTACTCGTCCTTGCCGGTCAGCAGGTAGGCCGAGGCCATGCCGTAGACCAGGCGGGAGATCGTGTCGGTCTCCTGGACATGACTGGCGGTCTTGTCGCCGCCGAGCCGGATCTCGGTGCGGTACTCGGCGAAGTCCACCGGCCCGTCGCCGAACTGCGCCCGCTTGTAGAAGTCGGCCAGCGACTCGATCTGCTTGATCCACCAGCTGGGTTCCTCGAAGCGGTAGTCCTCGGCCCCGCGGCCCAGGAACACCAGGCGCTTGGCCTCGAAGCGGCCGCCCTGCTCGGGGTAGTGCACCCCGTAGACGTAGAGGAACCGTCCCGGCGAGAGCATCTCGTCGATGTGCCCGGAGGCGTCGATGTACGGCTCGTCCAGGTTGCGGACCAGCTCGGCGCTGGGGTCCCCGGCCAGGGAGACGTCGAACTCGCGGCCGTCCGAGGTCTTCAGCCTCAGCAGCCGGGTCCCGGAGTCGAAGCGGCCGACGTAGCCGGCGATCGTGTCGGAGAAGGAGAAGCTCACGGCGTCCGCCATGTCATGCACCGTCCTTGTCTTCGTGGTCGTGGCCTTGCTCGCGGCCGTACTCCCGGCCGTGCTCGTCCTCGAATCCCTGGCTGACCTCGACGATCACCCCGTCGGGATCGCGGACCCACACGGTCCGCCACCCGCAGATGAAATCGTCGAAGTCCAGTGGCCCCAGGGTCACTTCGGCCGCATCGCCGAGCGTGGCCAGGAAGCCGTCCACGCTGTCGGTCTGGAAGGCCAGGTGCCGCATCCGGCCCGGCGCCGCCGGCCCGTCGTGCTGAGCCGTGTCGGCCGGTTCGGTGCCCGCCGCGAAGAGCTCCAGGTACACGTCGCCCTGGCGGAGGAAGATGATCGATGCGTCTCCGAGGTCGACCACCCGGGCCCGGGCGAAGCCCAAGTACCGGGTGTAGAAGTCCTCGGTGGTCTTCTGGTCGGCGCAGTTCAGGCCCACGTGCGACCAGACCATCGGGGCCATCAGCCGGTGCCCCGCGCGTCCCGGGCGTCCTGCGCGCCCTGGGCGCGCCGCCCGCCCCGGTCGGCGGCGATCAGCTCGATGATCCGGCGGGCGAACAGGTGGTGGTGGGCGCCGGTGCGTCCGGTGACCAGGTCGCCGTCGACCACCACGTCCTCGTCCACGTACTCGCCGCCCATGTTCCGGACGTCGCCGATGAGGTTGTTGTGGCAGACGACCTTGCGGCCGCGGATCTTGTCCGGGATCGAGGCGGCCAGCCACATGCCGTGGCAGATCACCGCCTTGAGGACGGTCGGCTCCTCGAAGGCCCGGCGCAGCAGCTCCGTCGCCGGCGCCAGTACGTCCACGTCCTCGGTGTACCGCAGCCGGTCGGCCACCATGCCCGAGGGCACGATGATCGCCGCGTACCGGCGCAGCTCCTCGTCGCTCAGCCCCTCCAGGGACCGGGTCGCGGTGAAGGGCGCCCGGTACTCGTGCCCGGAGAAGGTGATGGAGTCGTTGCCCCACAGCCGGGTCAGGAAGTCGACCTCGGCTCCCTCCTCCGCGAACCGGCGGCCGTAGTAGAAGATCTCCGGCTCGTAGAAGTCGCTCTCGATCAGGACCGCGATCCGGGTCCCGGTCAGCGCACCCTCGCGCAGGACCACTTCAGACACGGGACACCCCCTTCAGGAAGTCCGCCGCGCGCTCGGCGATCATCGCGATGGCGGTGTGGCAGTTGCCCGACGGGACGGCGGGCATCACGCTGGCGTCGACGACGCGCAGGTTCCGTACGCCGTGCACCCGCAGTTCGGGGTCGACGACGGAGAGGTCGTCGATGCCCATGCGGCAGGAGCCGGCCTGGTGGTGGTAGCTCTCCGACTTCTGCTTCACGAAGGTGCGCAGGTCCTCGTCGGACACGTAGCCCGGTCCGGGCTGGAGCTCCTGCTTGTACCAGGGCGAGAAGGCGGAGGTCGCGAAGAGCTCCCGGGCGGTCTTGACGCCCTGGACCATCCGCTCCAAGTCCCAGCGGTCGCCCAGGTAGTTCGGGTGGATCAACGGGTGGGCCAGCGGATCGGCGCTCGCCAGCTTGATCCAGCCCCGCGAGACGGGACGGACGACACCCGGCAGGATGGACACCGTGTTCGGATGGTCCTGACCGACGATCACGTCGAACGGCACGTGCACGAAGGCGATCTGCAGGTCCGGCGCCGGCAGCCCCGGCCGGGACGAGAGGAACAGCGCGCTCTCCGACAAGTTCTGCGCGGGCGGCGGCAGTTCCTGGGTGACCTCGGCCATCAGCCCGGTCAGTACGTGGTTGTGGAAGTTCTCGCCGACCCCGGGCAGTTCGGCGACGGTCGCGATGCCGTGCTCGCGCAGCTGCTCGGGGTGCCCGATCCCGGAGAGCAGCAGCAGCTTCGGCGATTCGATCGCCCCGGCGGCCACGATCACCTCCCGGCGGGCCCGTACGGTGTGCGGCCCGGGCTCGGGAGCGGTGCTGTGCCCGTCGCGCACGGTCCGGCCGGCGGCGTCGCTGTCCGAAAGCGTGGCGGGGGCCTGGAGCTGGACGTACTCCACGCCCGTGCAGGTGTCCCCGTCGAAGAGCAGCCGGGTGCTCTGCGCACTGGTGCGCAGGGTCAGGTTGGAGCGGTCGAGGGCCGGCTCCAGGTAGGCGGCGAGGACGCCCTGGCGGCGGCCGTCGGCCACGTCGATGTGGTGCCAGCCGGTGCCGAAGAGACCGCGCCGGGGCCCGTCGGTGTTGAAGTCGGCGATCTCCTCGTGGCCGAGCTCGACGGCGGCGTCGATGAAGGCGCGGGAGACCGGGTTGGGGCCGTGCCGCCCGGCGTGGGTGATCCGCTGGGGCCCGCGGGTGCCGGTGGTCGGCGCGGTGGCGTCCTCCTGGCCCTCCAGCAGCGAGAAGTAGGGCAGTACGTCCTCGTGCGCCCAGCCGGCCGCGCCCTGGTAGGCCCAGTTGTCGAAGTCCGAGGCGTGGCCCCGGATGTGCATCATGATGTAGAGGTTGCTGCTGCCGCCGGGGGCCTTGCCGCGCGGCTCGTACGTGCGGCGGCCGTCCAGCCCGGGCTGCGGGACGCTGGTGTACCCCCAGTCGACGGGCCCGCCGAGCAGCTTGTACCAGGAGGACGGATCGTCCACCTCGGGAGGGATGCGGCCCGCTCCCGCCTCCAGGACCAGGACGCTGACGTCCGGGTCCTCGGAGAGGCGGTTCGCCAGGACGCTGCCGGCGGTGCCGGATCCCACGACGATGTAGTCGTACTCATCCACGGCCATCGCGCGCCCCCTCAGCCCTGGCCGAGCACCTGGAAGGGAACCGTGTCGTGGTGGTTCGCCATGTAGGCGATCTTTCCGTCCACGATCCGGAAGAAGTTCATGACCTCGGCCTCGATCTCCTCCCCGGAGGGAGTGACCGCGGTCAGGTGGGAGACGGCCGCGGCCTTCTCCCCGTCGACGAGGAAGTGCACGGGCTCGTTGCGGAAGACCCGGTACATGGTCCCCATGCCCTTCATCATCGACCGCAGCGTCTCCAGTCCCTCGATGTGGCCGGCGAGCTGCTCGTCCATGACCTGGTCCTCGGCGAACAGGTCGCACCAGCTGTCCCAGTCACCGGCGTTGGCGTACTCGTAGTACTTCTGCAAGATCTGCCGCGCGTCCATGGCGCTCATCCCCCTACTGGTCCCTGCGGGTTCCGTCCGGCGCGAAGGGCGCCCAGAACTGGCTGAAGGCCGTGGCCGTGTCGCCGAAGAGACCGTCGTGGCCCTCGACGATCCGCCCGTCGCGCCAGCGCATGAAGTGGAAGACCGGGTAGTCCATCCGCTCGTACGGGGAGCGGCTCGACTCGTCGGCGCCGCCGCGCACGGCGACGTTGCGGCAGACGTCCGCGCTGCAGTCCTCGCCGACGAGGACCGCTTCGATGTCCATGCGGAAGGTGCCGCCCGTGAGCTTGTGGGTCTGTCCCATCAGCTCCAGGAAGGCGTCCAGGCTCTCGTACCAGCCGGCGAGCGGGTGGTTGCCGGGGACCTGCCAGCGCAGGTCCTCCGCGTAGTACTCCAGGATCCTGGCCCGGTCGCCGGAGCCGAGGGCGCGGTACGCCGCCTCGACCCGCTCCCGTGTCACTTCGGTCATCGTCGCTTCTCCTTCGGCGCTCAGAGGGAGGCGGAACCGGGCATGGGCTCCAGTTCGTTGACGGTGTACTGGCGGATCAGCGGCCCGTCGGGCCCGGCGACCACGGTCCAGGTCTGGTCGGCGTCGAAGCCCAGCCACACGCTGCGGGCGGCCGGCGGGTCCCAGATCTTGGCCTGCCAGTTGACGAGGACCCGGACGATCGCCCGGTCGCCCTCGATGACGGGCTCCACCTTCGTCACCGTGTGCACCTCGTCGAAGAAGCGGTTCGTGACCGCCTCGTACCAGCGGCCGAAGCCCTGGTGGCCCACGAAGGTGTCCTCCGGGACCTTGAACTCCAGGTCCTCGGTGATCAGGGCCAGCACCTGGTCCGGCTGGACGTGCTGGTCCAGGGCCACGTACCACTTCTCGGCGAAGGCGCGGATCGCGTCCTCGGTCAGCCGCTCGGCTGGCATGCGGTCTCCTCCTGTCTGTCCGTGCTCTGCGTACGGTCCGGGCGGGCGTGGTGCGTCCGATCCGTTTGTCGGGCGTGCGATCCCGGTCGGGCGTCAGATCCCGGTCGGGCGTCAGATCTGTACGTCGACCAGGAACGGCCCGGGGTGGGCGAGCATCCGGCCCACGGCGGCGATCGCCTCGTCGGGCTTCTCCACCCGCATCCCGCCCGCCCCGAGCGACCGGGCCAGGGCGGCGAAGTCGATCTCGGGGTGCGAGAGGTCGAAGGAGCCCGGGAAGCCGTGCTCCGGGATCTCCCGCTCCCGCCAGTACTGGGCGATGTTGTCGTCCAGCAGCCGGTACTTGCGGTTGTTGCAGACGACGAACTTGGCCTCGATGCCGTGCCGGGCCGCGGTCCACAGCGCCTGGTAGGTGTACATCGAGCCGCCGTCGCCGGCGAAGCCGACGACGAGCCGCTCCGGCCGCGCCAGCTTGACGCCGACCGCGCCCGGGAAGCCCACGCCCAGCGATCCGCCCCGGGTGAGGTGGTAGTCGCCCGGCCGCTCCGGCGGCAGGTACCGGGTGACCAGCGGGGAGGTGGTCAGCGCCTCGTCGAAGACGATCAGGTCCCCGCCGGTGCGCTCGGCCAGGGTCCGCAGGAAGACCGCCATCGGCGAACCGTCCGCCTCCTTGGCCTCCCGCTCGGCCCGGTCCGCCCGCACCCGCTCCCGGGTCCGCGCGTCCAGCCGCCCGGCCGCCGCCGACCGCTGCGCGGGGGTGAGCAGGTGTTCCAGTACGCCGGCCAGTGCGCGCAGCGCCTGCCGGGGATCAGCGGCGAGCCCGAGGTCCACCGGGTGGTTCTTGGCGATCTCGTAGGCGTTCAGGTCGATGTGCACGACCCTCGCGCGGGCCCGGAAGGGGCTCTCCAGCTCCGGGAACACCTCGGGGAAGACGTAGGTGCCGACGATCAGCACCCCGTCCGCGTTCCCGATCAGCTCCTTGCTGTGCGGGCCGAACATGTGGCCCGTCTGACCGCGGCGCAGCGGGTGCGAGGCCGCGATGTTCACCTCGGAGGAGTCGACCTCGTAGACGTCGGCACCGAGCAGCTCGGCGACGGCGACGAGTTCGCGCTGCGCCCCGGAGAGCGAGACCCCGTCCCCGACGAGGACGACCGGCCGCTCGGCGGAAGCAAGCAGCTCGGCCGCCCGCCCCACCGAGGCGGCGGAAGGGGCCACGTCCGTGAAGGGCACCGTGGCGGGCAGGACGAGCTCGGAGTTGAGCTCGTCCAGCACGTCCATCGGCAGCGCCACGAACACCGGGCCGCGCGGCGGGGTCAGGGCGATCTTCACCGCCCGGCGGATGGTGCGCAGCACGGAGTGCCGGTCGGTGACCCGGGTCGCGTACTTGGTCACCGGCTTCGCCATCGCCACCAGGTCGGACGCCATCTGCGCGTCCATGGCGTCGTAGCGGACCCCGGCGTCGCCGGCGACCACGACGAGCGGGGTGTGGCCGCGCAGCGACTGGTAGAGCATGCCGATGCCGTTGCCCAGACCCACCCCGGAGTGGAGCTGGAGCAGCGCCGCCCCGCCGGTGGCCCGGGCGTAGCCGTCGGCGATGCCGGCGGCCACGGTCTCCTGGAGGGCGAGGACGTAGTGGAAGTCCTCCGCCGCGTCGACCGCGTCGAGGAATCCCTGTTCCACCGTCCCCGGATTTCCGAACATGACGTTCAGGCCGTCGGCCTTGAACTGGTCGATCAGCCTTTCCCGTCCGGGAGTGGCTCCAGAACTCATCGAACTCTCCCTCCTTTTCGTACCGCCGTACCGGAATTACCAGCCGTACCGGGTGAGGCCGTTCTCCAGGACTTCCACGATCTTCTGCCCCGTCAGATACGAGTCGGGGGTCGAACGACCGGTCACGAAGGGGAAGTCGACGATCACCGAAAGGGGGTGGCCGAAATTCCCGTGGTACGCGCCGCGCGGCCCGGTCGCATCGCGCAGGATGTATTCCAGCGGGTACGGCGGCGGCCCCATGTTGAAATCGGTACCGAGGAATCCGGTGCCGTCCTTGTAGTCGTACTCCTTGCAGTGGCCGGTCACGTGCTTGCCCCAGATGATGCTGCGGCGGTCGCCCCAGTCCCGGGCGAAGGCCAGGCAAGCGACGCCGTAGCACTCGGCCGCGACGACCTTGCCGGCGTTCTTGAAGGCGAGGATCAGGGCGTGCACGCGCTCGTTGTTGGCGAGGTCCGCGATCGGACCGCTGCCGCCCACGATGAGCACCGCGTCGAAACCGGCGATGTCGGCCTGGAGCTTGTCCAGATCGCGGTGGTACTGCTCCAGCTTGGGCAGATAGGCCGAGTCGCTCGTGTACGGGCGCTCGGGGGCCCACGCTTCGATGTCGAGGGGGGAGTCGAGCCGGCTCGACTGCTCGAACTCCCGGCCCAGCCGGGCGTTCTCCTCGGTGGTGACCGAGCGCCCCAGCGGAGGATCGATGTACTTCGCGTCGAGGCTCGGCGGGAGAGCGTGGGCACGCTTTCCGGTCGGCGTGGCGAATACGACTTCATAGCCCTGCTCGTCGAACTGCGATACGGGGCCGATCAGTTCCTCGGCCCAGTAACCGTGTTCGGAGACAATGACCAGAATCTTTCTGCTCACGGATTCCTCCAGGCGCCGCCTGTTGTCGTTGGCGTCCCCCACACTGGGCGCGCCGGGGGTTCCCGTCAAAGCGCTGGTGTGCGACTTCGTGAGGTAGTCGGCCAGGTCATGGGGGCACCTCAGGAAGTCGTCCGGCGATGTCATGAAGTAGCTTCCGGACTACCTGACTTCGTCCGAATCCCTGAACCATCACCAGGCCCCCGCCTTATGGTCTGGACGCGCCGGAATCATGGGCGCGCTGCAATCACGGGCGCGAAGCGCGGATGCGCGAGAGAGGGACGGGGACGATGACGATGGACCTGTTGTGCACCCACATCGAGTCGATACGTCCGGTGAAACCCGGAACCGAGGGCTGCGAGGAGTGCCTCGTCTCCGGTGACGCCTGGGTGCACCTGCGGATGTGCCTGAGCTGCGGGCACGTCGGCTGCTGCGACTCCTCGAAGAACCGTCACGCCACCAGGCACTACGGGACCACCGCGCACCCCATCGCGGCCTCCCACGAGCCCGGCGAGGACTGGGCCTGGTGCTACGCCGACAAGCTGATGCTGGACCCGGCATGAGCGCGGCCCCGGAGAGCGCCGCGGCCGCGGGCCCCACCCCCGCGGACAGCACGTCCACGGGCGGCACGTCCACGAGCACCGCGCCCACGAGCACCCCCGCCGCCACCGCGGAAGCCGCGGCGCGCGCGGAGAACCGCAAGCCCGTCATCCTGGCCGTGGACGACGACCCGCAGGTGCTGCGCGCCGTCCGCCGCGACCTGCGCAGCGCGTACGGCGACCGCTACCGGGTGCTCGGCGCCTCCTCGGCGGCCGACGCCCTCAAGATCCTGGACTCCCTCGACGAGCGCGGCCACGACCCGGCGCTCTTCCTCGTCGACCAGCGGATGCCCGACGTCACCGGGGTCGAGTTCCTGCTGGAGGCCGTCAGCCGGTTCCCCGATGCCCGCCGCGTGCTCCTCACCGCGTACGCCGAGACGGACGCGGCGATCACCGCCATCAACCGGGTCCGCCTGGACTACTACCTGCTCAAGCCCTGGGACCCGCCGCACGAGCGGCTCTTCCCGGTCCTGGACGACCTGCTGTCCGACTGGCTCGCCACCTACCGCCCGGCGTACGACGGGATCATCGTCGCGGGTCACCTGGTCTCCCCCGGCACCCACGCCGTCCGGGACTTCTTCACCCGCAACGGCCAGCCCTTCCGCTTCCTCAACGTCGAGCGGGACCCCGAGGCGCTGACCGTGATCGCCGCCGCCCAGCCCGATGCCGCGCTGCCCCTGGTCCGCTTCCCCGACGGGTCGGTGCTCTCCGCGCCGACGGACACGCAACTCGCCCAGCGGCTGGGGCTGGCCACCACCGCCTCGCGTCCGCACTACGAGTGCGTCATCGTCGGCGCGGGCCCGGCGGGCCTCGCGGCCGGCGTCTACTCGGCCTCCGAGGGCCTGTCCACGCTCATGGTGGACTCCCGCGCCCCGGGCGGCCAGGCCGGCACCTCCAGCCTGATCGAGAACTACCTCGGCTTCCCCTCGGGCCTCTCCGGCGGCGACCTGACCCGCCGCGCCACCATCCAGGCCTCCCGCTTCGGAGCCGAGATCCTGCACCCCGTGGAGGTGACCTCCCTGACCCGTGACGACCCGGCGAAGATCCTGACCCTGGCGGACGGTACGGAGATCAGCGCCGAGACGGTGCTCCTGGCGACCGGGGTCTCGTACAACCGCCTGGACGCCCCCGGCGCCGACCGCTTCGAGGGCGCCGGGCTCTACTACGGCGCGGCGACCACCGAGAGCTCGGCGTGCATCTCGCAGCACGTGTTCATCGTGGGCGGGGCCAACTCGGCCGGCCAGGCGGCGGTGCACTTCGCCAAGTACGCCGCCCGGGTCACCATCCTGGTCCGCGCGGCCTCGCTCGACGACAGCATGTCCCGCTACCTCATCGACGAGATCGAGCGCACCCCCAACATCGAGGTGCGGGTCCGCACGACGGTCGTCAGCCTGCACGGCGAGGACCACCTCGAACGCCTGACGCTCCACGACTCCGAGACCGGCGAGGACAAGGAGATCCCGGCCCGCTTCATGTTCACCTTCATCGGCGCCCGCCCGCACACGGGGTGGCTGGCCGGAGTGGTCGAGCGGGACGAGTACGGCTTCGTCCTCACCGGCTCGGACCTGATCGCCAACGGCGGCGAACTCCCGGCGGAGTGGAGCCTGGAGCGCGCCCCGTACCCGCTGGAGACCAGCGTCCCCGGGGTCTTCGCGGCCGGGGACGTACGGGCCCACTCGGTCAAACGCGTCGCCTCGGGCGTGGGCGAGGGAGCCATGGCGGTCTCACTGATCCACCGCTACCGCTCGATGGGCTGAGAGCGAACACGGGCCCGGTCCCCTTGCGATCAAGAGAGCACCGGACGCACCGTTGATTACATGATTACAACCGAGCAGAACGAACAGCTCCGCACCTGGTTCGCCGAGCGGCTGCCGGTGGACGTCTACACCTCGATCCTCTCGGTCACGGTCGACCGGGAGGAGATCACCGTCGTCGGCGCGATCCCCGAGACCGAATCGGTCGCCGCCTTCCGCGAGCGCACCCGGGAGCAGCGCGTCGAGGTCGCCCGGGACGCGGAGGAGCTCTACCGCCGCAAGGTGTCCTGGGCCGCCCGGTCGGGCGAGGAGCTGACCCTCTTCACCCACCTCTCGGTCCCCGTCATGACCCGCCTGCGCCAGCCCGAGCGCCAGGTCCTCGACACCCTGGTCGCGGGCGGCGTCGCCCGCAGCCGCGCCGACGCCCTGGCCTGGTGCGTCCGCCTGGTCGGACGCAACACCGACACCTGGCTGACGGACCTGCGCGAGTCCCTGGACCGGGTCCAGCAGGTCCGCGCGGAGGGCCCGGACCTCGCCGACTCCCAGAAGTCCGGGTCATAACGGCGAAAGATCCCCCGGCGCCCGCAAGATCGCGCAAGCCTGACACGGACCACCGGCGATCAACGCCCGACCCCAGGGAGAGGCCCGCACCATGACCACCACCGTCGAATACATCCGCTACCGGATCGCATTGGACGATCAGCCGGCTTTCGAAGACGCGTACGTCAGGGCCTCCGAGGCCCTCGCCGCCTCGCCGGAGTGCATCGACTACGAACTCGCCCGCTGCGAGGAAGAGCCCGAGCGCTACATCCTGCGCATCCGCTGGACCTCGATCGACGCCCACCTGAACGGCTTCCGCAAGGGCGAGCACTTCCCCGCGTTCTTCACCGCGATCCGCCCGTACGTCACGGCCATCGAGGAAATGCAGCACTACCTCGTCACAAAGGTGGCCGGCCCCGGAAAGGCCTCCACCCAGTCATGAGCACCACACCCGACACCCCACCCGCCACCACTCCCACCATCTACGCATGGATGGGCGGCGCAGAGGCGATGAACCGCCTCACGGACGTCTTCTACGCCCGAGCCCTGCAGGACGAGATCCTGGCCCCGGTCTTCGCGGGCATGGACTCGGAGCACCCCCAGCACGTAGCGGTCTGGCTGGCGGAGGTCTTCGGCGGCCCGAAGGAGTACACCGCCTCCCACGGCGGCCACCAGCACATGGCCACCAAGCACCTGGGCCGCGGCATCACCGAACAGCAGCGGCGCCGCTGGGTGGACCTCCTGACGGACACCGCGGACGAGGTGGGCCTTCCCACGGACCCGGAGTTCCGCGCGGTCTTCGCGTACTACATCGAATGGGGCACCCGCATGGCCCTGATCTACTCGGGCGCCAACCCACCCCCGGTGGACGCGGCCGACATCCCGGTCTGGTCCTGGGGCCAAACCCCGCCCTGGATCCCGAAGTCCTGACTCCAGGAATCCCGACCCGGCGGAGTCCCTGGGCTCCGCCGGGCCTATCCGGTCCCGCGGATCCATCCCGGCCCTGCACGCTCATCCCAGCCCCGCCGGGACAGATCCAGCCCCGCCGCAGCTTGAGGCGCGGAGCAAATTCAGCCCCGCCGGCGCTTGAGGCGCGGGGTCCGGGGCGGAGCCCCGGCAGCCGGCCCCGGGCCGGAGTCGGCGAGCAGCACCGTCAACACCGGCCCGCCGCCCTCGCCCCCGCCGTCCCCCTGGGCATCCGCCCGCCAGAAATCGACGGCCTCCTCCAGGATCTCCCGCAACGTCTCCCAGTCCCCGGGCCTCGCATCCGCGTACCCCCGCCAGGAGGTCACCACCACGAGCCGCCCCGGCGCAGCCGGCAACCACGAAAGATCCCGCAGCGCATCGGCCAGCGCGTCCCAGTTGGCCCCGAAGTACTCGGGAACCCCCAGCGCGCCCCCACAGCGCCGCATCAGCTCCGCCTTGCTCCGTACGCCGTCCAGATCCAGCCGTACGGTCGCCCAGCCGGCGGCCTCGGCCGCTTCGAGCGCGGGGGCCACGGGCCGCGGGTCCAAGGTCATCGGAGAACCGCCTTGAAGGTGTCGTAGTGGTCGTCCGTGTAGAAGAACTCCCCGCCCCCACCGGTCACGATCCGCCGGGCCCCACGGTCCCGCTCACCGGGCGTCTTCACGGTGAACTCGTGGTAGTAGCCGCGCTTCTTCTGCGGCAGGACCTTCTCGAAATTACCGAAAACGGTCCCGTCCTGCCGGTACTGGTACGGCCCGCCCTTGTCGATCAGCACCAGCACGTCCCGGGCCTGCTGCGGCAATGCCGAAGCCCGTACCGTCGCCATCCCCTTCGCCCATCCGGGCGTCGGCACAGCGGAACTCGCCGCCCCGCTCGGGGCAACGTCAACGCCGGAGCCGGCACTCGCACTCGTACTGGTGGCGGCGGTAGGCGCGGGTTTCTTCCCGCTGCAACCCACCGCACCGACCAGCGCCGCGCAGAGGAACACGGCCCCCAGCACACGCAGCAACGATCGGGGCACGTTCCGAAAGATCATGCACCGATCGTGCCAAATATCCGATTCGCCCGCGAATCGCGCCGTGGATTCAGAGGGCGGCCATCTTGGTGTACGGACTCAGGATGCGCTTGCGGACCTCAGGCCCGAATTCAACGAGGACAGCGATCCCCTCCTCAACGGCGACGACACGGCCGAGGCCGTGCTCATCGTGAGTAACCCGGTCGCCGACGCTGAAGTGCCTGAGCGGCGCTTCCACGGGGGCCTTGAACGGGCTGGACGGCAGGTGGCGGCGAGGTACTGCGGACTTTGTCATTGCACCCAGTATGCGCCCAGCAGGCCGTCCAACGGTCCGCCGTTCGGATCTCAATTACGGCACCATCCGCATCGGCGAACCTCACGCGCCCGCGTTTGACCGGCATTCGTCCGGACAATCGGACCAATCCGAACAATCACTCGTCGGGGTCGGCCCGCTCCAGCGCCGGCCGCAAACCGGGCTCCGATTCGGTCAGCAGGTAGTCCGCGACAGCGGTGTCGGTGACGAGACTGGTGACCAGCCCCGAGCGCAGAACCGCACCGATCGCGGACGCCTTGCGCAGCCCGCCGGCGATGGCGACGACCTCGGGGATCCGGCGCAGCCGGTCCGCCTCCACGGTGATGCACCGCTCGCCGAGGTCCCGCCCGACCCGACGCCCCTCGGCGTCGAAGAGATGGGCCGACATCTCCGCGGCCACGCCCAGCGAGGCGTAGTGCGCCCGCTCCTCGTCGCTCAGCATGTCGTGGACGGTCGAGATGCCCGGCTCCCAGGACCCGATGGAGACGGCGGCGACCGTCACCTTGTCGAAGTACTCGAAGGCCCGCGCGATCCCCGTCTGGTTGCGCAGGGCTGCCGCGGTGGCCGGATCGGGCAGCAGCATCGGCGCGTAGATCGGGTGGGCGTCTCCGCCCGACACCTGCGCGGCCCTGCGCACGGCCTCCACGGACCCGCGCTCGGCCGTACCGGCGTCGTACACGCCCGTCAGCTGGACGACGGTGCAGGGGGGCAGCCTGTGCAGGGAGGCGGCCATGTGGATGGTGGACCGCCCCCACGCGAGGCCGAGCACATCCCCCTCGTTGACGAGCTCACCCAGCAGATCGGCGGCTACGGCACCCAGGTTCTCCGGGTCCGGCGCGTCCTCGGTGGCATCGGCGGGGGACTCGACGACCACGGCGTGCCGCAGCCCGTACCGGGCGCGCAGCGCGTCGGACCGCTCCGCGTCCAGTTCGGCCGGTACGCGGATCTCGATGCGCACGAGGTCGCGCTCCAGGGCGGTCTCCAGGACCCGGGCCACCTTGAAGCGGCTCACGCCGAACTCCTCGGCGATCTGGATCTTGGACTTCCCCTCCAGGTAGAAGCGGCGCGCCATGGCCGCCGCCTGCACCAGCTCCGCGGGTCCCATCCGCAGGGCTGACCGTCCCGCCGACATTGCAGACACCGCGTTCTCCTCACTGCTGTTCACACTCTCGTGTTCACACTCTCGACTCGCCGTTCATCCTGTCAGATACGACGGCCGTTGATCAGCCTGGACAGCTCCCGTTCACCGAGCTGTTCACCAAGCCTTGTTTCAGTGGTCGCAAGCCCAGGGCGCGGCGGCGATCGCCGCACCCGCCTGGTCACGCAGCGTGCGTACGGCTGCCGCCGGATCGACCGCACCGTAGACCGCGCTGCCCGCGACGAACACGTCCGCGCCGGCCTCGGCGCACCGCTCGATGGTCGTGGCGGAGACGCCCCCGTCGACCTGGAGCCACAGCTCCAGACCGTGCTTGGAGATCAGCTCCCGGGTGCGGCGGATCTTGGGCAGCATGATGTCGAGGAAGGGCTGGCCGCCGAAGCCGGGCTCCACGGTCATGATCAACAGCATGTCGAGCTCGGGAAGGATGTCCTCGTACTGCTCGATGGGCGTCGCGGGCTTCAGCGCCATGGACGCCCGCGCCCCCTTGGCCCGGATCTCCCGCGCGAGCCGCACGGGCGCAGCGGCGGCCTCGGCGTGGAAGGTCACGGAGCCCGCGCCGGCCTCGATGTACTGGGGGGCCCACCGGTCGGGGTCCTCGATCATGAGGTGCAGATCGAGCGGGATGTCCGTGGCCCGGCTGAGCGACTCCACGATCGGCACGCCGAGGGTGAGGTTCGGGACGAAGTGGTTGTCCATGACGTCGACATGCAGCCAGTCGGCCCCCTGAACGGCCTTCGCCTCCTCGGCGAGCCGGGCGAAGTCGGCGGACAAGATGCTGGGATTGATCTGAACGGCCATGCCCCAAGCGTGCCATGCCGCCAACGCCTTCCGGCCACTACCCCGGAAGTGGGGGGTGGGGGGGTGCGGGTTGGTGGCCTGGGCTGCGGGTGGGCCGGTGGCTGCGTGGGGTTCCGGGGGGCGTCCCGGCAGTCCAGTGTCCTTTCGGTGTGGGCCGGTCCCTCAAGGGCGCTCCCTGCGGTCGCGTCGCTACGCGATGGCCTTCGGCCACCCTTGACCGACCGACCCACACCGAAACGCCACAAGACTTCCGGGATCCCCCCGGGGAACGGCCGGGGGGGAGGAGTGGGGAGGAGCGGCCTCGTCTGAGATGCGCAGCCCCCTTCGGCCAAAGGGCATCCGGATAGGGCTCCGGCAGGACCGTGACCTCAGCCGGTACGGACGCGCGGGGCGGTCAGAGCATCCAGGGCCGGGCGTCTGGACACCCTTCCCGTGACCGTCGACCGCCACCCAGAGCGAGAGGTGGATGAGGAGGGCCTCAGGGCCGGTGGGCGCGACAGATCGCTACGTACTCTCGCTCGGCTAAGCGACTAACGACCGGCCGTGGCTGGACATAAGCCGCACGCGACCGGTTCCCCTCCCACTCGGCTTAGCGACCGCAGGCCGTCCATGGGCACCAGAGAGGCGAGGAGGTGGTAGCTAATCAAGTTTGACTAGTAGAGGTGGATGGTTCTACGGTCGGAGAATGAGCGAGAAACTGGCTGCGATTCTCCCCTGCAGGTCCATCCCTGAGACGGTCGACTTCTACAAGGCCATAGGTTTCGAGGTCACGTTCCAACAAGAGCGTCCGTACGCCTATGCCGTCGTGCAGCACGGTGATGTCGAGTTGCAGTTCGCGGCGCTGAAGGGCTTCGAGCCGGCCGAGTCGTACGGCGCGTGCTACATCACGACCGACGACGTCGACGGTCTGTACGCGAAGTTCCGTAAGGGACTGAAGCAAGAACTCGGCAGGATCCCGACCCGTGGCCTCCCCCGGATCGGTCCGCTGAAGGACACCACCTACGGGGTGCGGCAGTTCATCATGGCCGACCCGGGCGGCAACAGTATTCGCATCGGCCAACCGATCAGCGAAGACCTCCACCACTCACCGGTTCCGAAGGAACCGGTGGCCAAGGCCCTCCACATGGCCTCACTCCTCGGCGATTCCAAAGAGGACTACGCAGCCGCCGCCAAGATCCTCGACCGCCTCCTCTCCTCCGACGTCCCTCCCCCGTCGCGAGTCAAGGCCCTGATCCTCCGCGCCGCCATGGCCGTCCACCTGGACGACACCCCCCTGGCCGCCCGCCTACTGTCCGAGGCCGACCAGATCCCTCTGCAGGCCCCCGACCGCACCTCCCTGGCCGACGATCTCCTCCGCGCCGAAGATCTCCGCAACGACCTCCCCGGCAGCTGACAGAAGCACCCAGAACCACCTCTCCAGATCAGCCACAGACGGTCGTTAGTCGCTAAGCCGAGCGAGAGTACGTAGCGATCTGTCGCGCCCACCGACTCTGAGGGGCCCGTGGTCCACCTTGCGCTCGGGGTGGCGGTCGACGGTCACGGGAAGGGTGTCCAGACGCCCGGCCCTGGATGCTCCGATCGCCCCGCGCGTCCGTACCGGCTGAGCTCACGGTCCTGCCGGATCCGTGCACAGGTGCCCACCAACCAAAGCGGGCTGCGCAACTCAGACCAGGCCGCCCCTCGGTCACTTCCCCCCGGCCGTTCCCCGGGGGGATCCCGGAAGTCTTGTGGCGTTTCGGTGTGGGTCGGTCGGTCAAGGGTGGCCGAAGGCCATCGCGTAGCGACGCGACCGCAGGGAGCGCCCTTGAGGGACCGGCCCACACTGAAAGGACACTGGACTGCCGGGACGCCCCCCGGAACCCCACGCAGCCAAGGACCCACCCGCAGCCCAGGCCACCAACCCCCAGCCCAGCCCCCTCCCCTACCCAGTCCTCCGAATCAGCGCCAAATACATGGCGTCCGTCCCGTGCAAGTGCGGCCACAGCTGCACATCCGGGCCGTCGCCCAGCGCCGGGACTCCCTGCATGTACGGGCGTGCGTCGATCAGTTCCGCCGCGATCGGGGCCGCACCCGCGCCCCGGCCCTTCAGTACGTCCTCCACGACCACCCGGGTCTCCGCCAGGTGCGGCGAGCACGTCGCGTAGCCCACGATGCCGCCCACCCGGACGGCCGACAGCGCCTCGCGCAGCAGCCCGCGCTGGAGCGGCGCGAAGCTCTCCAGGTCCTCCGGCCGGCGGCGCCAGCGCGCCTCCGGGCGGCGGCGCAGGGCGCCGAGGCCGGAGCAGGGCACGTCCATCAGGACGCGGTCGAAGGAACCCGGCAGCCACGGCGGGCGCGTTCCGTCGGCCGTGATCACCTGGTACGGGCCGGGGTTGCCGGCGAGCGCCCGCTCGACCAGCCGGGCCCGGTGGGGCTGCTTCTCGGAGGCCAGCAGGAACGCTCCGCGCTGGGCGGCGAGCGCCGCGAGCAGCGCCGCCTTGCCGCCCGGGCCCGCGCAGCCGTCCAGCCAGCGCTCGTCGCGGCCCTCGACCGGGGCTGCCGCCAGGGCCATCGCCACCAGCTGGCTGCCTTCGTCCTGGACACCGGCGCGGCCGTCGCGCACCGCCTCCAGCGCGCCCGGTTCGCCGCCCTCGGCCATCCTGACCGCGTACGGGGACCAGCGTCCGGGCAGCGCCGAGTCCTCGCCCACCGCCTCCAGCAGCTCCTCGGGCGTGGACCGCCCGGGGCGCGCCACCAGCGTGACCTCGGGCCGCTCGTTGTCGGCCTCCAGCAGGTCCTCGATCCCGGCGCGGCCGCCGCCCAGCGAGTCCCACAGGGCGCTGACGACCCACCTGGGGTGCGAGTGGAAGACCGCGAGGTGCTCCTCCGCGTCGTCCTCGTACGGCGGGGCGACCTTCTCCAGCCACCCCTCCAGGTCGTGGGCGGAGATCTTCCGCAGCACCGCGTTGACGAACTTCGCCCGCCCGTCCCCGAGCACGACCCGGGCCAGCTCCACGCTCGCGGACACCGCCGCATGGGTGGGGATCCGGGTCCCGAGCAGCTGGTGCGCGCCGAGCGAGAGCACGTCGAGCACCGGCGGGTCGACCTCGCGCAGCGGCCGGTCGATGCAGGCCTTGATGACCGCGTCGTACGTGCCCTGGCGGCGCAGGGTCCCGTACACGAGCTCGGTGGCCAGCGCCGCGTCCCGCGCCTGGAAGGTCTCGTCCTTGCGTGCCTTCTTCAGCAGCGGCGGCAGCACGAGGTTCGCGTAGGCGTCGCGCTCGTCCACCGCCCGCAGCACCTCGAAGGCCAGCATCCGGACGGGGTCCTTCTTGGGCCTGCGGTACGGCTTGGCCGTCTTGCCGGGCTTGCCGCCGCTCTTGGGCTGTTCGCTCACGTGAAAGGTGCTCCGGATTTACGTAACGCTGAAGGACAAAGCAAAGACAACTACGAAAATCAGCCTACGTCGGCTCCGCCGCCCAGCCGCTCACCAGGAGCGATCCGCACCCCGCGCGCCCAGTCGGCGGCCTTCATCGGCTTCTTGCCCTGCGGCTGTACCCAGAGCAGCTCCACGGCGTGCGAGCCGGAGCCGACGTGGACGTTGTTCTTGCCCACGCCCAGGTCGCCCGGCTTCAGGTCGGTCCGGTCCGTGACCAGCCCGACCGAGACCAGCTTGAGCCGCTCCCCCCGGAAGACCGTCCACGCACCCGGCGCGGGAGTGCAGCCGCGCACCAGCCGGTCCACGCGCATCGCCGGCGCGTTCCAGTCGACCCGGGCGTCCTCGACGGTGATCTTCGGCGCGAGCGAGATCCCGTCGGCGGGCTGCTCCACCGCGCGCAGGGTGCCGTCCTCGATGCCGTCCATGGTGGCGACCAGCAGGCCGGAGCCGGCGAAGGCGAGGCGGGTCAGCAGGTCGCCGCTGGTGTCGGTGGGCCGGATCTCCTCGGTGAGGATCCCGAAGACCGGGCCGGTGTCCAGCCCCTCCTCGATCCGGAAGGTGGAGGCACCGGTGACCTGGTCGCCCGCCATGATCGACTGCTGCACGGGGGCGGCACCGCGCCACGCGGGCAGCAGCGAGAAGTGCAGGTTGACCCAGCCGTGCTTCGGGATGTCCAGGGCGCCCTTGGGAATCAGCGCGCCGTACGCGACCACCGGGCAGCAGTCGGGGCCGATCTCGCGCAGCCGCGCCTGGAACTCCGGGTCGCGCGGCCGGGCCGGCTTGAGCACCTCGATGCCGGCTTCCTCGGCGCGCTCGGCGACGGGGCTGGCGACGAGGCGACGGCCTCGGCCGGCCGGCGCGTCGGGCCGGGTGACGACGGCGGCGACCTCGTGGCGCCCGGAGGCGATCAGAGCGTCCAGGGCGGGCACGGCGACCTCGGGGGTGCCTGCGAAGACGAGCTTCACTGGGGTCTACCTCGCTATCTCGGCTGTCAGCAGCACATCAGTCTATGGTCTGTCCGCCCGCGGTCCCACCTGCGTCGTACGGCCCGCCCGAGGGGGCGTACGCACACACGCGCGCTCCTCGCATATGCCGACACGCCCCCACAGCGTGACCTGCCCACCGGGTAGCGCGTTGGTCAAAAGAGATTGACCGAAACGGGCCGCGAAACAGAACGGTGTCTGCGGCCCTATCCGCTCTTCAGCACCGGTTCGAGAGGCTTCTTCATGGCCGACCACGCCACCCACGACGCCCAAGCACGGGCCAGCCTGCACCTCCTGGTGCGGGACATCGAGCGGGTTCGCCGGCAGGTGGATGCTCTGCGTACGCTCACCGCCCAGCTCGGCAACGTCTACCGCCCGCGCCGCTCAGGCCCCTCCACGGGCTTCGTCGTCTACGGCCGGGCACCCGCACCCACCGTCCGCCTCGCGCAGGAACTGCGGGACAGCGTCGAGACGCTGGTCACCGCCGCGGTGGACTTCGACCGCTCGCTCGGCTTCTCGTGGGACGCGGTCGGCTCGGCGCTCGGAGTCACCAAGCAGGCCGTCCACCGGCGCTACGGTGCCCGGCGGGCGCAGAGCGCCGAATCCGCCGAGCGGGAGCCGCTGGCCGAGGGCACGACGACCCGGACCCTGGGGCCCCTGCCCACCGTCCCGGCGGCGCGCTCGGTGCCGCCGCAGCCGGTGCGCGAGGAGGCGGGCGTGTCCCGCCCCGGCGCCTTCCCCGGCCCCCGCAACGGCTGACCTACCCGCGCCGGGACGCCGACCCCCGACGACACCCGCCCCCGGCCACTGCGCCGGGGGCTCCGTCGTTTCCGGCGGGGCCGGATGGATCCGGCCCCGCCGGCGTGTGAGGCGATCGGTTCAGCCCGTCCGGCGTTTGAGGACCGGGTCCGGGCAGCGCCCGGGGAACGGTGGAAGGGCGGGTAGGGGAATCCGCCCCGCAGGGCCGCCCCACCCATCGGCCGATGTCCGGCGGATCAGCCGATGTCCAGCGGATCGATCCGGATCCGGACCGCCTCCGCCGCCGGAACCCCCCGCGCCATCCGGGCCGCCTGCGCCCCCTTCAGCGCAGCCGCCAGCGCGGCCCCGCTCCCCGGCGGGACCCGCACCAGCGCCCGCTCCCCCGCGGACGGCTCCCCCCGGAGCCCGGGCAGCGGCACCGGCCCGAGCACCTCCGCGTCCGGCGGCAGCCCGGCCCCCGCCAGGAAGGCTTCGACGACCTCGGCGCTGCCGGCGGCGACCGCCGCCATCCGGGAGACCGGCGGGAACCCGAGCTGCGCCCGCTCCGCGAGCTCCCGTACCGCGTGCCCCACGGGATCCCACCGCACCAGCGCCTGGACCGGCCGCAGCGTCGGCTCGGCGACGACCACCACCTGCCCGTCGCCCCGTACCAGGGAGGCCGCCGCGATCCACCGCCGCAGCGCGTCCTCGCTCGCCCGCAGGTCGGGCCGGCTCAGCATGGCCCAGCCGTCCAGCAGCAGCGCCGCCGCGTACCCGGCGCCCGCCGCGACCGGCTCGGCGCCGGGGGTGGACACCACCAGCGCGGGCCGGTCGGGCACCTCGTCCAGGATGTGGTCGCGCCCGGAGGTCCGTACGGGCACGGCCGGGAAGGCCCGCCCCAGTTCCTCGGCGGTCCGCCGCGCGCCCACCACCTGGGCCCGGAGCCGGAACGACCCGCACTCCTCGCAGTGCCAGGCCGGCTCGGCCCGCCCGCACCACCCGCAGTGCAGGTCCCGCGCGTCGGGCGCCTCCAGCGGCCCCGCGCAGGCCGTGCACCGCGCCGGCGTCCGGCACCGCTCGCAGGCCAGCCGGGGCACGTAGCCGCGCCGGGGCACCTGTACGAGCACGGGCCCGGTCTTCAGGCCCTCCCGTACGGTCTCCCACGCGAGGCTCGGCAGCCGGGCGGCCCGCGCGGCCCCGTCCCGGGCCAGCAGCTCGTCGCCGACGGTCCGGATCCGGGGCGCGTACGTACGCACGGTCTCGCGGTCGGCGACCAGCGGGCGGGCCCAGCCTGACTCGACGAGCTGCGCGGCCTCCACCGTGCAGCTGGTGCTGCCCACCAGGAAGCCGCAGCCGTCGGTGACCGCGCGCAGTTCCAGGACCTCCCGCACGTGCGGGAAGGGGGCCCGGTCGTCGCTGTGGCTGGAGTCGCCGTCGTCCCAGACGGCGACGAGCCCGAGGTCCCGGACGGGGGCGAACATCGCGGCCCGGGTGCCGACCACGGCCCGCACCGAGCCCCGGCTGACGGCCAGCCACTCGCGGTAGCGCTTCTCCGGCCCGGACTCGGCGGTCAGCAGCGCGTGCCGCCCCTCGCCGAGCAGGGCGGTGAGCGCCGCGTCCACGCGGGCGGCGGTGCGCCCGTCGGGGACCACGGCGAGGGCGCCGCGTCCGGAGGCGAGGGTGGCGGCCATGGCGCGGGCCAGCTCGTCGGCCCAGCCGGGCCCGGGCAGGGCCGTCCAGACGGCGCGCGGGGTTCCGCCGCCCGCCAGGGCCCGCAGGAAGCCGGGCCCGGCTCCGTACCGCTCCCAGCCGGCGGGCTCGGGCGCGGCGGGCGGGGGCAGCGGTTCGGGGGACGGCTTGGCCTCGGCGCGGGCGCTGCGCGCGGGCAGCGCGAGCTGGAGCACGTCGGCGAGGCTGCCGGCGTACCGGTCGGCGACGGCGCGGGCGAGGGCGAGCATGCGGGGGCCGAGCACGACCTCGGGCGAGACGACCTGGGCGAGGGCCGCGAGGGCTCCGTTGTAGTCGGACTCGGCGCGGCGCTCGATGACGAAGCCGTCGATGAGCCCGCCGCCCTCGCGGCGGCCGCCGTGGACCCGGTGGGAGCCCGCGCCGAAGCGGACCCGGACGCGGACACCGGGCTGGGCGGACTCGGAGAGTTCGGCGGGGACGGCGTAGTCGAAGAGCCGGTCCAGGTGGAGCACGCCCTTGTTCACCAGGACCCGGGCCACGGGCAGTTCCTCGGCCACGGAGGCCCCGCGCCAGGTCCGCGGCTTGGCCTTGGGCGCCTTGGCCTTCGCCTCGGCGACCATCTCCCGCATCAGCGCGAGCTGCTCCGGCGGACCGCCCGGTCCGCTCCGCTCCCCCGCGTCATTGGTGCTGCTCACACCCGCATTCTTACCAAACCCCACCGACAACGGGCGGACGGGCCCGCACGCGCGGACGGCCCCGGACCACAAGGGTCCGGGGCCGTCCGTCCAGCGGGTGCTGCGGGGTCCTACAGGCCGGCAGCGGTGCGCAGGGCGTCCACGCGGTCGGTGCGCTCCCAGGTGAAGTCCGGCAGCTCGCGGCCGAAGTGGCCGTAGGCGGCGGTCTGCGCGTAGATCGGGCGCAGCAGGTCGAGGTCGCGGATGATCGCGGCCGGACGGAGGTCGAAGACCACGCCGATGGCGTTCTCGATCTTCTCGACGTCGACCTTGTGCGTGCCGAAGGTCTCCACGAAGAGGCCGACGGGCTCGGCCTTGCCGATCGCGTACGCGACCTGGACCTCGCAGCGCGAGGCCAGACCGGCGGCGACCACGTTCTTGGCGACCCAGCGCATGGCGTACGCGGCGGAGCGGTCGACCTTGGACGGGTCCTTGCCCGAGAAGGCGCCGCCACCGTGACGGGCCATGCCGCCGTAGGTGTCGATGATGATCTTGCGGCCGGTCAGACCGGCGTCGCCCATCGGGCCGCCGATCTCGAAACGGCCGGTCGGGTTGACCAGCAGGCGGTAGCCCTCGGTGTCGAGCTTGATGCCGTCCTCGACGAGCTGGTTCAGCACGTGCTCGACCACGAACTCGCGGATGTCCGGAGCGAGCAGCGAGTCCAGGTCGATGTCCGCCGCGTGCTGCGAGGACACGACGACCGTGTCGAGGCGGACGGCCTTGTCGCCGTCGTACTCGATGGTGACCTGGGTCTTGCCGTCGGGGCGCAGGTACGGGATGGTCCCGTTCTTGCGGACCTCGGACAGCCGCTTGGAGAGGCGGTGCGCGATGTGGATCGGGAGCGGCATGAGCTCGGGGGTCTCGTCGCAGGCGTACCCGAACATCAGGCCCTGGTCGCCGGCACCCTGCTTGTCGAGCTCGTCCTCGTCGCCCTCGACCCGCTTCTCGTACGCGGTGTCGACGCCCTGCGCGATGTCCGGGGACTGCGCGCCGATGGACACCGACACGCCACAGGAGGCGCCGTCGAAGCCCTTCTTCGAGGAGTCGTAGCCGATCTCGAGGATCTTGTCGCGGACGAGCTGCGCGATCGGCGCGTACGCCTTCGTCGTCACCTCTCCCGCGATGTGGACGAGACCGGTGGTGATGAGGGTCTCCACGGCGACGCGCGAGGTCGGGTCCTCGGTGAGGAGCGCGTCGAGGATGGTGTCGCTGATCTGGTCAGCGATCTTGTCGGGGTGACCCTCGGTCACAGACTCCGAGGTGAACAGGCGACGGGACACAACGCTCCCTGGGGTTGCAGCGGCTGCTGGCTGAAATATTGGTGGAACCACATCGGAGGCTGCGCCCGATCACGTTCCGGCTGCAGTTTATCGGTCGCCACCGTTCGCCGGACCACCTGTCTCGCCCTATGGGAGCCATGTGACCTGCGACACTCCATTCTTACCCAAGGACGACCCTGCGGAAAGGGCCTCCGCTCAGGCGCGTCGCGCTCCGATGCGCGGTGCCACCTGATCCCAAATCACGTCCGCGAGCGTTTCCTTCGGTCCATAGGGGACGGCGAGCTCGCTTCCGTCGGAGGACAGGATGACCGCTTCGTTCTCCTCGGAACCAAAGGTCTTCGCCTCGCCCACCTCGTTGACGACGAGAAGGTCACACCCCTTGCGGAGGAGCTTGCTCCGCCCGTTGGCGAGTACGTCGTCGGTCTCGGCCGCGAAACCCACGACGACCTGACCCTCCCGGGCCCTGTCGGCGGAAATCTCCGCGAGAATGTCCGGATTACGTACGAGGGCCACCGGCGCGGGCTCCTGCCCGTCCTTCTTCTTGATCTTGCCGCCCGCGTACTCGGCGGGCCGGAAGTCGGCCACGGCCGCGGCCATCACCACCGCGTCGGCGTCCGCCGCGGCCTTGAGCACGGCCTCGCGCAGCTGCAGGGCCGTCCCGACCCGTACGAGGTCCACCCCGGCCGGGTCGGCGAGCGCGGTGTTGGCGGAGACCAGGGTGACCCGGGCCCCGCGGGCGACGGCGGTGCGGGCGAGGGCGTAGCCCTGCTTGCCGGAAGAGCGGTTGCCGAGGAAGCGGACCGGGTCCAGCGGTTCGCGGGTGCCGCCCGCGCTGATCACCACGTGCCGGCCGGCGAGGTCCGGCTCGGCCACCCCACGGGCCAGGACCCTGGCGCACACCTCGAAGATCTCCTCGGGGTCGGGCAGCCGCCCCTTGCCGGTGTCCTTGCCGGTGAGGCGGCCGACGGCCGGCTCGATGACCACGGCGCCGCGCCGGCGCAGCGTGGCCACGTTCTCCCGGGTGGCCGGGTGCTCCCACATCTCGGTGTGCATCGCAGGTGCGAACACCACCGGGCAGCGTGCGGTGAGCAGGGTGTTGGTCAGCAGGTCGTCGGCCAGCCCGTGGGCGGCCTTGGCCAGCATGTCGGCGGTGGCCGGGGCCACGACGACGAGGTCGGCGCCCTGCCCGATGCGGACGTGCGGCACCTCGTGGACGCTCTCCCAGACCTCGGTGGAGGCCGGGTTCCCGGAGAGGGCGGCCCAGGTGGCCTCCCCGACGAAGTTCAGCGACGCCGCCGTCGGCACCACGCGCACGTCGTGCCCGGACTCGGTCAGCCGGCGCAGCAGCTCGCACGCCTTGTAAGCGGCGATCCCGCCGCTGACTCCGAGCACGACCTTCGGCTTACCCACCACACACGCCCTTTCGGCTGACGACCGCCATCACACCCGCATGACACCTACGGCACCTACGGCCTACACACCTATGACACACCACAGGCCCGGCAGATGTTCTGCCGGGCCTGTGGTGAAAGGAATCTCGTGCCTTACTGAGGCGGGGCCTCGATGGCCTCGGAGGTCAGCAGACCCGCGTTGATCTCGCGCAGCGCGATCGAAAGCGGCTTCTCGTGGACGTGGGTGTCCACCAGCGGGCCGACGTACTCGAGCAGGCCCTCACCGAGCTGCGAGTAGTACGCGTTGATCTGACGCGCGCGCTTGGCCGCGTAGATCACGAGGCTGTACTTCGAGTCCGTGGCCTCGAGCAGCTCGTCGATCGGCGGGTTGATGATGCCCTCGGGCGCAGTAATGGAAGAGGACACGCTCTACCTTCCGAAGATGGGGTAAGACCTAGAAGTGTCGGATCCGGACCGTCCGGACCGGCTGAACACCGGTCAACGATCAGACGACATTCATCAACGTTAGCAGCTCGCGCGCCACGTCCTCGACCGAGGTGTTGACCAAGGTGGTGTCGAACTCGGATTCGGCAGCCAGTTCGATCTTGGCGGCGGCGAGCCTGCGCTCGACGACCTCCGCGGATTCGGTGCCCCGGCCGGTGAGCCGGCGGACCAGCTCGTCCCAGCTCGGAGGAGCCAGGAAGACCAGCTGTGCCTCGGACATGGACTCGCGTACGAGCCGTGCGCCCTGGAGGTCGATCTCCAGCAGGACCGGCTCGCCGTTCTCCAGGCGTTCCAGCACTGCGCCGCGCGGTGTGCCGTAGCGGTTGCCCGCGAATTCGGCCCACTCCAGCAGCTCGCCATTGGCGATCAGCTTGTCGAACTCGTCGTCGTTGACGAAGAAGTAGTGGACTCCGTGTCGCTCACCGGGCCGCGGCTTGCGGGTGGTGGCCGACACCGAGAGCCAGACCTCGGGGTGAACCTTGCGCATATGCGCGACGACCGTGCTCTTGCCGACCCCCGAAGGGCCGGAGAGCACGGTCAGCCGCGGACGAACCTCTGCTGCCATAGAGCGATTATCCAGCTTCTCGGGACTGCCTGAGAACGCCGGGAGAACTTCGGACGACGCCTTAGGCGGCGTTACCGCCGAACTCACGCTCCAGAGAGGCGATCTGGTTGGAACCGAGACCTCGGACACGCCGGGACTCGGAGATGCCGAGGCGCTCCATCAGCTGCTTGGCGCGCACCTTGCCGACGCCGGGCAGGGACTCCAGGAGAGCGGAAACCTTCATCTTGCCGATGACGTCGTTCTCCTGCCCCATCTTGATGACGTCGTGCAAGGAGGCGCCGGAGTGCTTGAGTCGATTCTTCACCTCGGCCCGCTCCCGGCGAGCCGCGGCGGCCTTTTCGAGCGCTGCTGCGCGCTGTTCAGGGGTAAGGGGCGGAAGAGCCACGCCTACGTCACCTCGGATGTCGAACTGTCGGATACGGACCAGTGGAATGCCGGAAGGCATCACACCAGGCGAGCGCCCGAACAGCGGTGGTGCTCGATCGCTGCTCGTTCACTCTGCTCGGAGACTAGCGGCCATGACCGCTCCAGTCAGCGAGAACGGACGAAAAGTCCTGGTCAGCCTCCACTGAACCGTACATCACGGACAAAACACCCCGGATTTGTCCGGTGAAGGACGTTCGAATCTCGTCAGAAACTTCGATGAGCCAGTCCGACGGCGTCCTCGAACGCCCCGATCCCGCGTACGGCGAGTGCCGCGCGCAGGTCGTCACGGATCCTCAGGGGCGCGGACGGATCGTTGAACAGTGCGGTCCCCACCGCCACGCCCGAAGCGCCGGCGAGCACGAATTCGAGCGCGTCCCGGCCGGAGGCGATCCCGCCCATCCCGAGGATGGGGACCCGCCGGACGGCGCCCGCCAGCATCGCGCCGTGGACCTGGAAGACGCAGCGGACGGCGACGGGCCGGATCGCGGGGCCGGAGAGGCCTCCGGTGACCCCGGCGAGGGCCGGGCGCATGGTGTCGGTGTCGATGGCCATCCCGAGGACGGTGTTGATCATCGAGAGCCCGTCGGCTCCCGCTTCCGTACAGGCGGCCGCGATGTCGGTGATCCGCGTCACGTCGGGGGTCAGCTTGGCGTAGACGGGCAGTGCGGGGTCTGCCGCCGCCTTGACCGCCTTGACCACCTCGAAGGAGGCGTCGGCGTCACAGGCGAAGACGAGGCCGCGGTTCGCGACGTTGGGACAGGAGATGTTGGCCTCGATGCCGACCACCGCGGGCTGCCCGGTCAGCCGGGCGGCCGCCTCGGCGAACTCCTCCGTACGCTCCCCCGCGACCGATACGAGGACCCGTGCCCCGCGCTCGGCCAGCCAGGGCAGCTCGTGCTCGACGAAGCGGTCGATGCCGGAGCCCTGGAGTCCGATGGAGTTCAGCATCCCGCTGGGGGTCTCGGCCATCCGCGGAGTGGCGCGGCCGGAGCGGACGTACGGCATCACGGTCTTGGTGGTGATGGTGCCGAGCTCGCCCAGGGGGGTGAAGCGGTGCAGCTCGCGGCCGTAGCCGGCGCAGCCGGAGGCGGTGGAGACGGGGTTGGGGAGGGTGACGCGGGCACCGAGGGGCGCCGACATGTCGACGTCTTCGGGGTTCAGAGGATTCACCGGTCGCTCGCCTTCGGGGTCATCGCGGCTGCGCCTTCGAGGTCCTCGGGCAGGCATCCGGCGTCGTCCCAGCGGACGGTTGCGCCGTCGAAAACGGGGCCGGATGTGCAGGAGCGAAGGAAACGGGTGACGCCGTCGGGGCCGGTGACGGGCAGGACGCAGCTCATGCAGATCCCGATGCCGCAGGCCATGGCCTCCTCGACGGCGGTGTGGCTGGCGGCTCCGGCGGCGGTGGCGATCTCCGTGACGGCCTTGAGCATGCCCATCGGACCGCAGGAGTGGACCTCGGTGGCTCCGGTCACCGTGATGGCCTCGGGAAGCGCGTCGGTCACCCGGCCGCGCCGTCCGGCCGACCCGTCGTCGGTGACCACGTACACGTGCTCGGCGAGGGCCTCGGCCCGCTCCACGCCGAACAGCCGGTCCTCGGTGGCCGCGCCGAGCACGAAGGCGACCCGGCCGCCGCGCCCGAGGATCTCCTCGGCGAGGGCGAACATCGGTGCGCTGCCGTAGCCGCCGGCGACGAGGACCGCCCCGACCGGGCCGTCGGGGAGCGGGAAGGGGGTGCCGAGGGGGGCGATGAGGTCCACGGTGTCGCCGGGGCGATGCCGCGCAAGCGCCCTGGTGCCCCGTCCCGCCTCGGCGAAGACGAACTCGACGGTGCCGGTGCCGGGGTCGGCGCGGTGGATGGAGAAGGCGCGGCGGAGCAGTGTGCTCGTGTCCCGGCCGCCGATGGCGAGGGCGCCGAAATGTCCGGGGCGCACCCCGGTGACGCCGGGGGCGTCGAGGACGAGGTGGTGGTAGGCCCCGACGGGCGTGATCCGCCGGATGGTGGCGACGGTCTGTACTGGGGGCACGCGGGGCGCTCCGTCCGGGGGTAGGGGGCGTAACCCCCCACCCCATGATCGCCCGGTGCCCACCCGCACCACACCGGTCCGAAGCCCCGACCCTCCGGGCCCTACGCCCTGCCCCACACCCCGGTTCCCCGCTGCGCGGGCCGCAGTCCCCTACCCGCCCTTCGCCCGTTCCCCGGGGCTCAAACGCCGGAGGGGCTGGATAAACCCAGCCTCGCCGGCGTTTGAGGCGCGGGGTCCGGGGCGGAGCCCCAGGAGGGGTCCGGGCGCAGCCCGGGGAACGGTGGAAGGGCGGGTAGGGGACGGCCCCGCAGGGCTCCGCCCCCGGCGGCTACGCCGCGACCGCCGCGCGGATCTCCTCCGCGAAGGTGTGCGCCGAGGCGCGGAGCGCGGCCGCGTCGGGGCCGTGCTTCAGCACGCCCCGCGACACGTTCGGGACGACATTGCGGACGGCCGCGCCGAACACCGCCGGCAGGTCCGCCGCGGTAGCGCCCTGCGCCCCGATGCCGGGGGCCAGCAGCGGCCCGTTGATGTCCAGGTCGAAGGAGGACAGGTCCCCCAGCGTCGCCCCGACCACGGCTCCGAAGGAGCCCATCGGGGAGGCCCCCGCGTTCTCCGCCGCCAGGTGCGCCAGCATCGTCGCCCCGATCGTGCGGCCGTCCGAACGCACCGCCCGCTGGACCTCCGCACCCTCCGGGTTGGAGGTCAGCGCCAGCACGAACAGACCGGCCCCCGACTCCCGCGCCAGGTCGACGGCCGGCTTCAGCGAGCCGTAGCCGAGGTACGGGGAGACCGTCAGCGCGTCGGAGAACAGCGGCGAGGAGGGCGAGAGGAAGGTCTCCGCGTACGCGGCCATCGTCGAGCCGATGTCACCCCGCTTCGCGTCCATGAGGACCAGCGTGCCCGCCGCACGGGCGTCGGCCACCGTCTGCTCCAGTACCGCGATCCCGCGCGAGCCGAACCGCTCGAAGAACGCCGCCTGCGGCTTGAAGACCGCGACCGAGTCGGCCAGCGCCTCGACCACCGTGCGGGAGAACTTCTCCAGGCCCGCGACGTCGTCGTTCAGGCCCCAGGAGGCCAGCAGCGCCGCGTGCGGGTCGATGCCCACGCAGAGCGGCCCGCGGGAGTCCATCGCCGCGCGCAGCCGCGTACCGAAGGGGATCACAGGAGTCGCAGAGGTCACAGGGCGGCCTTTCGGGTTTCCGCGCCCACCGCTTCGGCGAGCGTCGCGTACGGGCTGGCGGCCAGGCGTGCGGCCAGGCCCTTGTGGATGGCGCGGGCGTAGCAGGGGCCCTCGTAGATGAAGGCGCTGTAGCCCTGGACCAGGCTCGCGCCGGCCAGGATCCGCTGCCAGGCGTCCTCGGCGTTCTCGATGCCGCCGACGCCGACCAGGACCAGGCGGTCGCCGACGCGGGCGTACAGCCGGCGCAGGACCTCCAGGGAGCGCTCCTTGACCGGGGCGCCGGACAGGCCGCCGGTCTCCTTGATCAGCGAGGGGTCGGACTTCAGGCCCAGGCCCTCGCGGGCGATGGTCGTGTTCGTCGCGATGATGCCGTCCAGGCCCAGCTCCAGGGCCAGGTCGGCGACGGCGTCCACGTCCTCGTCCGCGAGGTCCGGCGCGATCTTGACGAGCAGCGGGACCCGCCGGTCGGTCACGACGCGGTCCGCCGCCTCGCGCACGGCGCTCAGCAGGGGCCGCAGCGACTCCGTGGCCTGGAGGTTGCGCAGGCCCGGGGTGTTCGGGGAGGAGACGTTGACGACGAGGTAGTCCGCGTGCCGGGCGAGGCGCTCGGTGGAGGCGACGTAGTCCGCGACGGCCTCCTCCTCGGGGACGACCTTCGTCTTGCCGATGTTGACGCCGACGACCGTCTTGAAGACGGGGTTACGGGCGGCCAGGCGCTCGGCGACGGCCGCGGAGCCCTCGTTGTTGAAGCCCATGCGGTTGATCAGCGCGCGGTCCGGGACCAGCCGGAACAGCCGCTTCTTCGGGTTGCCGGGCTGGGGCTCGGCGGTGACGGTGCCGATCTCGATGTGGTCGAAGCCGAGCATCGACATTCCGTCGATGGCGACGGCGTTCTTGTCGAAGCCGGCGGCGAGCCCGAAGGGGCCGTGCATCCGCAGTCCGAGGGCCTCGGTGCGCAGGGCCGCGTACCGGGGGGCCAGGTAGGCGGCGACGAAGGTGCGCAGGACCGGGGTGCGGGCCGCGAGCCGGATCCAGCGGAAGGCCATGTAGTGGGCCTGCTCCGGGTCCATCCGCTTGAAGACCAGGCTGAAGAAGAGTTTGTACATCGTGCAGGGGTTCCCTTGTGCGCTCATGAAGCTCATGAAGAGGGGGACGACCGTCGCGCATCGCGCTGGACGGTGTCCCCCTCCCCTCTACGGGCCGTTCGGGCGTATCGATCCTGGCAGGACCTAGTCGCGGGCCGCCGTCAGCCGCTCCGCGTGCTCCTGGAGCGAGCACACGCCCACGTCGCCGCGGTTGAGCGCGTCGATGCCCTGGACGGCCGCGGCGAGCGCCTGGACCGTGGTGAGGCACGGGACTCCGCGCGCCACCGCTGCCGTGCGGATCTCGTAGCCGTCGAGGCGGCCGCCGGTGCCGTACGGGGTGTTGACGATCAGGTCGACCTGGCCGTCGTGGATGAGCTGGACGATGGTCTTCTCGCCGTCCGGGCCCTCGCCCTCGCTGAGCTTGCGCACGACGGTGGCGTTGATGCCGTTGCGGCGCAGGACCTCGGCGGTGCCGGAGGTGGCCATCAGCTCGAAGCCGTGGGCGACGAGCTCGCGCGCCGGGAAGATCATCGTGCGCTTGTCGCGGTTGGCGACGGAGATGAAGGCGCGGCCCTTGGTGGGCAGCGGGCCGTAGGCGCCGGCCTGCGACTTGGCGTACGCCGTGCCGAAGACGGAGTCGATGCCCATGACCTCGCCGGTGGAGCGCATCTCCGGGCCGAGGACGGTGTCGACGCCGCGGCCGTGGATGTCGCGGAAGCGCGACCACGGCATGACGGCCTCCTTGACGGAGATCGGCGCGTCGAGCGGCAGGGTGCCGCCGTCGCCGGTCTTCGGGAGCATGCCCTCTTCGCGGAGCTCGGCGATGGTGGTGCCGAGCGAGATGCGGGCGGCGGCCTTCGCGAGCGGTACGGCGGTCGCCTTCGAGGTGAAGGGGACGGTCCGGGAGGCGCGCGGGTTGGCCTCCAGGACGTAGAGGATGTCACCCGCCATCGCGAACTGGATGTTGATCAGGCCGCGGACGCCGACGCCCTTGGCGATGGCCTCGGTGGAGGCGCGCAGGCGCTTGATGTCGTAGCCGCCGAGGGTGATCGGGGGCAGGGCGCAGGCCGAGTCGCCGGAGTGGATGCCGGCTTCCTCGATGTGCTCCATGACGCCGCCGAGGTAGAGCTCGTGGCCGTCGTAGAGGGCGTCGACGTCGATCTCGATCGCGTCGTCGAGGAAGCGGTCGACCAGCACGGGGCGGGTCGGCGAGATCTCGGTGGACTCGGCGATGTACGAGGACAGCCGGTCCTCGTCGTAGACGATCTCCATGCCGCGGCCGCCGAGCACGTACGACGGGCGTACGAGGACGGGGTAGCCGATCTCGTCTGCGATGGCCTTGGCGCCGGCGAAGGTGGTGGCGGTGCCGTGCTTGGGGGCGGGCAGGCCGGCCTCGGCGAGGACCTGGCCGAAGGCGCCGCGGTCCTCGGCGGCGTGGATGGCCTCCGGCGGGGTGCCGACGACGGGGACGCCGTTGTCCTTCAGCGCCTGGGCGAGGCCCAGGGGGGTCTGGCCGCCGAGCTGGACGATGACACCGGCGATGGGGCCGGCCAGCGATTCGGCGTGGACGATCTCCAGCACGTCTTCGAGCGTGAGCGGCTCGAAGTACAGGCGGTCGGAGGTGTCGTAGTCGGTGGAGACGGTCTCCGGGTTGCAGTTGACCATCACGGTCTCGTAGCCGGCGTCGCTGAGGGCGAAGGAGGCGTGGACGCAGGAGTAGTCGAACTCGATGCCCTGGCCGATGCGGTTCGGGCCGGAGCCCAGGATGATGACCGCGGGCTTCTCGCGCGGGGCGACCTCGGACTCCTCGTCGTACGAGGAGTAGAAGTACGGGGTCTTCGCGGCGAACTCGGCGGCGCAGGTGTCGACCGTCTTGTAGACCGGGCGGACGCCGAGCGCGTGGCGGACCTCGCGGACGACGTCCTCGCGCAGGCCGCGGATCTCGGCGATCTGGCTGTCCGAGAAGCCGTGGCGCTTGGCCTCGGCGAGCAGCTCGGGGTGGAGCTTGTCGGCGGCGGCCAGCTCGTCCGCGATCTCCTTGATGAGGAAGAGCTGGTCGACGAACCAGGGGTCGATCTTCGTGTACTCGAAGACCTCTTCCTGGGTGGCGCCGGCGCGGATGGCCTGCATGACGGTGTTGATGCGGCCGTCGGTGGGGCGGACCGCGGTGGCGAGGAGCTCTTCCTTGTCGCCGGTGGGGCCGACGAAGGTGAACTGCGAGCCCTTCTTCTCCAGCGAGCGCAGGGCCTTCTGGAGGGCCTCGGTGAAGTTGCGGCCGATGGCCATGGCCTCGCCCACCGACTTCATGGTGGTGGTGAGGGTGGCGTCGGCCAGCGGGAACTTCTCGAAGGCGAAGCGCGGGGCCTTGACGACGACGTAGTCGAGGGACGGCTCGAAGGAGGCCGGCGTCTTCTCGGTGATGTCGTTGGGGACCTCGTCGAGCGTGTAGCCGATGGCCAGCTTGGCGGCGATCTTGGCGATCGGGAAGCCGGTGGCCTTCGACGCGAGCGCCGAGGAGCGCGACACGCGCGGGTTCATCTCGATGACGATGACGCGGCCGTCGACCGGGTCGATCGCGAACTGGATGTTGCAGCCGCCGGTGTCGACGCCGACCTCGCGGATGATCGCGATGCCGATGTCGCGCAGCCGCTGGTACTCGCGGTCGGTGAGCGTCATCGCCGGGGCGACGGTGATGGAGTCGCCGGTGTGGACGCCCATCGGGTCGAAGTTCTCGATGGAGCAGACGACGACGACGTTGTCCTTGGTGTCGCGCATCAGCTCCAGCTCGTACTCCTTCCAGCCGAGGATGGACTCCTCCAGGAGCACCTCGGTGGTCGGGGAGAGCATGAGGCCCTGGCCGGCGATGCGGCGCAGCTCGTCCTCGTCGTGGGCGAAGCCGGAGCCGGCGCCGCCCATGGTGAAGGAGGGGCGCACGACGACGGGGTAGCCGCCGAGGGTGTCGACGCCCTGGATGATGTCGTCCATCGTGTGGCAGATGACCGAGCGGGCGGACTCGCCGTAGCCGATCTTGGCGCGGACGGCTTCGACGACGCCCTTGAAGAGGTCGCGGTCCTCGCCCTTGTTGATCGCCTCGACGTTGGCGCCGATGAGCTCGACGTTGTACTTCGCCAGCACACCCTGCTCGTGCATGGAGATGGCGGTGTTCAGCGCGGTCTGGCCGCCGAGGGTCGGGAGCAGCGCGTCGGGGCGCTCCTTCGCGATGATCTTCTCGACGAACTCGGGGGTGATCGGCTCGACGTACGTGGCGTCGGCGATCTCCGGGTCGGTCATGATCGTGGCGGGGTTGGAGTTCACCAGGATCACCCGCAGGCCCTCGGCCTTGAGGATGCGGCAGGCCTGGGTCCCGGAGTAGTCGAACTCGGCGGCCTGGCCGATGACGATCGGGCCGGAGCCGATGACCAGGACGGACTGGATATCGGTGCGCTTAGGCACGCTCGGCCTCCATCAGATTAACGAAGCGGTCGAAGAGGTACGCGGCGTCGTGCGGGCCGGCAGCCGCCTCGGGGTGGTACTGGACGGAGAAGGCCGGCTGGTCGAGCAGCTGGAGGCCTTCCACGACGTTGTCGTTCAGGCAGACGTGGGAGACCTCGGCGCGGCCGTAGGCGGTCTCCGAGACCTTGTCGAGGGGCGCGTCCACGGCGAAGCCGTGGTTGTGCGCGGTGATCTCGACCTTGCCGGTGGTGCGGTCCTGCACCGGCTGGTTGATGCCGCGGTGGCCGTACTTCAGCTTGTACGTGCCGAAGCCGAGCGCGCGGCCCAGGATCTGGTTGCCGAAGCAGATGCCGAAGAGCGGGGTCTTGCGGGCGAGGACGCCCTGCATGACGGAGACCGCGTGGTCGGCGGTGGCCGGGTCGCCCGGGCCGTTGGAGAAGAACACGCCGTCGGGGTTGACCGCGTACAGGTCCTCGACGGTGGCGGTGGCGGGGAGCACGTGCACCTCGATGCCGCGCTCGGCCATCCGGTGCGGGGTCATGCCCTTGATGCCGAGGTCCACGGCGGCGACCGTGTACTTCTTCTCGCCGATCGCGGGGACGACGTACGTCTCCTTGGTGGCGACCTCGGCGGAGAGGTCGGCGCCCTTCATCTGCGGGGAGGCCTGGACCTTGGCCAGCAGCGCCTCGTCGCGGACGCCGTCCCAGGCCTCGCCCGAGAAGATGCCGACGCGCATGGCGCCGCGCTCGCGCAGGTGGCGGGTCAGGGCGCGGGTGTCGATGCCGGAGATCCCGACGACGCCCTGCTTGACGAGCTCCTCGTCCAGCGAGCGCACGGAGCGCCAGTTGGAGGGGACGCGGGCGGGGTCGCGTACGACGTACCCGGCGACCCAGATGCGGGAGGACTCGGGGTCCTCGTCGTTGACGCCGGTGTTGCCCACGTGCGGGGCGGTCATCACGACGACCTGCCGGTGGTACGACGGGTCGGTGAGGGTCTCCTGGTAGCCGGTCATTCCGGTGGAGAACACGGCCTCGCCGAAGGTCTCCCCCACAGCGCCGTAGGCGCGGCCGCGGAAGATCCGACCGTCCTCCAGGACGAGTACGGCGGGAGCTTTGGCTGCTCCCCTGGTGGAGGTCGTCATCGTTCGGCGCCTTCCGTCGTGGTGATTGAGTGGTTCATGTCGTTGATCGCTTCGACCCATGCGGCGTGTTCGGCCGCGCGGTCGGAGCGGAATCCGGAGTCGATCAGCCTGTCGCCGTGCGCCCATGTGACGACGAGGAGACCGCCCTCGGTGAGTACCTTGCCCGCGATTCCCTTGTCGAGGCGGGCGCCGCGCAGCTGCGCGGCCGGTACGAAGAAGTCGGTGGCACCCGGACGGACCACGTCGAGGCCCGCGTCGGTGAGCGCGAGCTCGACCCGGCTGCGGACGCCCAGTCCGTGGGCGACGATCCGGTCGAGCCACTGCCCGGCGGTGGTGGACCCGTGGTACCGGCCGGTCAGGGCCAGCCGGTGCTCGGGGAGGCCGCCGGGGGCGGCGGGCAGCTCCGGCAGATCGCTCTGCAGGGTGCCGCGCCATTTCCAGCCCTGCCGCATCAGCCAGTACACGAAGGCGATGAAGACGAGCAGACCGATCACCCACGCGATGCGGGCGCCCCAGTCCGTCACCTCCGCCGACTGTCGCTCGGCGGCCTCGGCGGCCAGTTGGATTACTGCAGGTGTCACGCCAGCGTCCCGTCCACGACCGTTGCCCGGCCCCGCAGGAAGGTGTGAGTGACGCGCCCCGGCAGCTCACGGCCCTCGTAAGGCGTGTTGCGGCTGCGGGAGGCGAAGTGTGCGGGGTCCACGACACCACGGTACGAGGTATCGACCAAGGTCAGGTTCGCGGGTTCACCTGCCGAGACGGGGCGTCCGTGGTTCGGAAGGCTGCCGATGCGCGCCGGGGCGAAGGACATCCGCTCGGCGACGCCCGCCCAGTCGAGCAGTCCGGTCTCCACCATCGTCTGCTGGACGACGGAGAGCGCGGTCTCCAGGCCCACCATGCCCATGGCGGCGGCGGCCCACTCGCAGTCCTTGTCCTCGTGCGGGTGCGGGGCGTGGTCGGTGGCGACGATGTCGATCGTGCCGTCGGCGAGCGCCTCGCGCAGGGCCAGGACGTCGGCCTCGGTGCGCAGCGGCGGGTTGACCTTGTAGACCGGGTTGTACGAGCGCACGAGCTCGTCGGTGAGGAGCAGGTGGTGCGGGGTGACCTCGGCGGTGACGTCGATGCCGCGGGACTTGGCCCAGCGGATGATCTCGACGGAGCCGGCGGTGGAGAGGTGGCAGATGTGGACGCGGGAGCCGACGTGCTCGGCGAGCAGGACGTCGCGGGCGATGACCGATTCCTCGGCGACGGCCGGCCAGCCGCCGAGGCCGAGCTCGGCGGAGACGATGCCCTCGTTCATCTGGGCGCCCTCGGTGAGGCGGGGCTCCTGGGCGTGCTGGGCGACGACGCCGCCGAAGGCCTTCACGTACTCCAGGGCGCGGCGCATGATGACCGCGTCGTCCACGCACTTGCCGTCGTCGGAGAAGACGGTGACGCGGGCGGCGGACTCGTGCATGGCGCCCAGCTCGGAGAGCTGCTTGCCCTCCAGGCCGACGGTGACGGCGCCGATGGGCTGTACGTCGCAGTAGCCGGACTCCTTGCCCAGGCGCCACACCTGCTCGACGACGCCGGCGGTGTCGGCGACGGGGAAGGTGTTGGCCATGGCGAAGACGGCGGTGTAGCCGCCGGAGGCGGCGGCGCGGGTGCCGGTGAGGACGGTCTCGGAGTCCTCGCGGCCGGGCTCGCGCAGGTGGGTGTGGAGGTCGACGAGGCCGGGGAGGAGGACCTGGCCCGAGGCCTCGATGACGGTCGCGTCGCCGGCGTCGAGATCGGTGCCCACGGCGGCGATCGTCTCGCCGTCGATCAGGACGTCCTGGACGTCGCCACCGAGTACCTTCGCGCCACGGATAAGGATCTTGCTCATCTTTACTTGCTCTCCTCGGTGCGGGGCGTGCTGGTGGTGGTGACGGCGGGCTCGGAGCCTCCGAGCAGCAGGTACAGGACGGCCATGCGGATCGAGACGCCGTTGGTGACCTGCTCGATGACCGTGCAGCGCTCCGAGTCGGCGACCTCGGCGGTGATCTCCATGCCGCGGACCATCGGGCCGGGGTGCATCACGATGGCGTGCTCGGGCATCCGCGCCATGCGGGCGCCGTCCAGGCCGTAGCGGCGGGAGTACTCGCGCTCGGTCGGGAAGAAGGCGGCGTTCATGCGCTCGCGCTGCACGCGCAGCATCATCACGGCGTCGGACTTCGGCAGCACCTCGTCCAGGCTGTACGAGATCTCGCACGGCCAGGCCTCGACGCCGACCGGGACCAGGGTGGGCGGGGCCACCAGGGTGACCTCGGCGCCGAGGGTGTGGAGCAGCTGGACGTTGGAGCGGGCGACCCGGCTGTGCAGGACGTCCCCGACGATCGTGATCCGGCGGCCGTTCAGGTCCTTGCCGAGCCCGGCGTCCTTGCCGACGAGGCGGCGGCGCATGGTGAAGGCGTCGAGCAGGGCCTGGGTGGGGTGCTCGTGGGTGCCGTCGCCGGCGTTGATCACCGGGGCGTCGATCCAGCCGGAGGTGGCGAGGCGGTAGGGGGCGCCGGAGGCGTGGTGGCGGATGACGACCGCGTCGACGCCCATGGCCTCCAGGGTCTGGGCGGTGTCCTTGAGGGACTCGCCCTTGGAGACGCTGGAGCCCTTGGCCGCGAAGTTAATGACGTCGGCGGAGAGGCGCTTCTCGGCGGCCTCGAAGGAGATCCGGGTCCGGGTCGAGTCCTCGAAGAAGAGGTTGCAGATCGTGCGGCCGCGCAGGGTGGGCAGCTTCTTGATCGGCCGGTCCGCGACACGGGCCATCTCCTCGGCGGTGTCGAGGATCAGGACGGCGTCGTCGCGCGTGAGATCGGCGGCCGAGATGAGGTGGCGCTTCATCCGGGTGCTCCGTAAGTCGGTGAGGTCAAAGCCGTGGTGGATTCAAGGCCGTGGGGAGGGCAGACGGGCTGGCTGGGGGTGCGGGCAGGGCAGCCTGCGGCGCGGACCCGAGGGGTCCGGCCGTCGGCGAGGGGCTACTGCCCGGCTGCCCGGTCGGTCCGCTGGCCGAGCAGCACGGCGTCACGGCCGTCCTCCTCCTGGACCTGGACCTGGACGTTCTCCCGCAGCGACGTGGGGAGGTTCTTGCCGACGTAGTCGGCGCGGATCGGCAGTTCGCGGTGGCCGCGGTCGACGAGGACCGCGAGCTGCACCGCGCGGGGGCGGCCGAGGTCGCCGAGGGCGTCGAGGGCGGCGCGGATGGTGCGGCCGGAGAAGAGAACGTCGTCGACGAGGACGACCAGGCGGCCGTCGATGTCGTCGCCGGGAATCTCGGTGCGGCCGATCGCCCGGGCGGGCTTCATCCGCAGATCGTCGCGGTACATGGTGATGTCGAGGGAGCCGACCGGGATCTTGGCACCGGTGATCTCTTCGAGCTTGGCGGCCAGCCGGCGGGCGAGGAACACGCCGCGGGTGGGAATGCCGAGGAGCACCACATCGTCGGCGCCCTTGGCGCGTTCGACGATTTCGTGGGCGATACGGGTCAGAACACGGGCGATGTCCTGCGCTTCGAGAACGGGGCGCATGACTTCGGCGGCTGTTTCCTGATCCTGCTGATCGTGCTGAGTGTCCATGAAAAGGACCTCCTTCTCCGCCTCACGGGACGGACCTTAAAGGACGTCGGATCTACGCGTTCCAAGGTACCAGGGGGATCCCCGCGACCGGACATCGGGGCAGACCAGGACCCCTCTTAAGTGGGCGTTGGAGACCATTCGGCTTGACGCATCCAAGTAACGCTGCGTAACCTCACAGTGAGTTACCAGCCGCGCGGCGGAGCCGCACGTGGTCATGTCGTCACAGCGTCCGGGAGCGTTATGTCCAGCGAATACGCCAAACAGCTCGGGGCCAAGCTCCGCGCCATCCGCACCCAGCAGGGCCTTTCCCTCCATGGTGTCGAGGAGAAGTCCCAGGGCCGGTGGAAGGCCGTGGTGGTCGGTTCTTACGAGCGCGGAGACCGCGCCGTGACCGTCCAGCGTCTTGCCGAGCTGGCGGACTTCTACGGGGTTCCGGTGCAGGAACTGCTGCCGGGTACGACCCCCGGCGGAGCGGCCGAGCCGCCGCCGAAGCTGCGCCTGGACCTGGAGCGCCTGGCCCACGTACCCGCCGAGAAGGCCGGCCCGCTGCAGCGTTACGCGGCGACCATCCAGAGCCAGCGCGGCGACTACAACGGCAAGGTGCTCTCGATCCGCCAGGACGACCTGCGCACCCTCGCCGTCATCTACGACCAGTCGCCCTCGGTCCTGACCGAGCAGCTGATCAGCTGGGGCGTGCTGGACGCGGACGCGCGTCGCGCGGTGGCGCACGAGGACATCTAGTCCCCCAGGCCTCAGCAGAAACGTTTACCGGTGGGTGCCGGGAGCCGACAGGCTCCCGGCACCCACCGGTTTTTCATGCCCGCGGCCGGGCCGCCGAGGCAGCTCCGGCGCCGTCACGGCCACGAGTCCGGGCAGACGACGGAGGGCCCGCAGCGCGCGTGCGCTGCGGGCCCTCCGTTCACGCCGTACCGGCGGCGCCGGTCAGCTCTCGCTGCGACGCAGCTTCGGCTTGAGGTCCTTGAAGCGGCCGAGCAGTCCGTTCACGAACGAGGGCGACTCGTCCGTGGAGAACTCCTTGGCCAGCTGGACGGCCTCGTCGATGGCCACGGCGTCCGGGGTTCCGTCGACCCAGATCAGCTCGTAGGCACCGAGACGCACGATGTTCCGGTCCACGACCGGCATGCGGTCGAGGTCCCAGTCCACGGCGTAGGTGGCGATCAGATCGTCGATGCGGTCCACCTTGTCGGCGTACCCCTCGACGAGTTCCATGGTGAACTCGTTCACCGCGGGCTGGCGGTCGGTGTCCGACCGCGAGTGGCGGACCCAGTCCGCGAGGACCTCGCGCACGGAGACCCCGCGCTGGTCGGCCTCGAACAGGATCTGGAAAGCGCGCTTGCGCGCGTTGCTCCGGGCAGCCACGGTTAGCTGTTCACCCGGCCGAGGTAGTCGCTGGTGCGGGTGTCGACCTTGATCTTCTCGCCGGTGTTGATGAAGAGCGGGACCTGGATCTCGTGGCCCGTCTCCAGCGTCGCCGGCTTGGTGCCACCGGTGGAGCGGTCGCCCTGGACGCCCGGGTCGGTGTGCTCGATGGTCAGCTCGACGGCGGCCGGGAGCTCGACGTAGAGCACCTCGCCCTCGTGGCGGGCCACGGAGGCGGTGAAGCCCTCGATCAGGAAGTTGGCGGCGTCGCCGACGGCCTTCTTGTCGACCATCAGCTGGTCGAAGTCCTCCATGTCCATGAACACAAAGTACTCGCCGTCCATGTAGGAGAACTGCATGTCGCGGCGGTCGATGGTGGCCGTCTCGACCTTGGTGCCGGCGTTGAACGTCTTGTCGACGACCTTGCCGGACATGACGCTCTTCAGCTTGGTGCGCACGAAGGCCGGGCCCTTGCCGGGCTTGACGTGCTGGAACTCGACGACGGACCAGAGCTGGCCACCGTCGAGCTTGAGCACCATGCCGTTCTTGAGGTCGTTCGTGGAAGCCACGGTTTGGGAATCTCCTGCACTGGAGGACCACGGGTGCGCGCACAGCCCGGCGACGCGGGCTAGAGCGCGAGCAGCTCCTTGGTCGTAATGGTGAGTAGCTCGGGACCGCCGTCCGCCTCGGGGCGTACGACGAGCGTGTCATCGATCCGGACGCCGCCCCGGCCAGGGAGGTGAACCCCCGGCTCGACGGTGACCGGCACGCAAGCGTCCAGTTTACCCATGGCCGTAGGTGCAAGCTGCGGGTCCTCGTCGATTTCGAGACCGACACCGTGTCCGGTCCACGCCGCGAGGGCCTCGCCGTGACCTGCGGAGTCGAGTACGGAGCGGGCCGCGTGATCCACATCGCGGTACGCGGCCCCGGGCAGCAGGGCCTCCCGGCCCGCCCGCTGGGCGGCGAACACCAGCTCGTAGAGCTCGATCTGCCAGTCGGCGGGGGTCGTGCCGATCACGAAGGTGCGGCCGATCTCGCAGCGGTAGCCCCGGTAGTTCGCGCCGAGGCAGACGGAGAGGAAATCACCCTCCTCGACCCTGCGGTCGGAGGGCCGGTGCCTGGAGCGGCCGGAGTGCGGGCCGGTGCCGACGGAGGTCGGGAAGGCGGGGCCGTCCGCCCCGTGGTCCACCAGGCGGCGTTCCAGCTCCAGCGCGAGGTGCCGTTCGGTGCGGCCCACCAGGATCGATTCCAGCAGCTCCCCGAGGGCCTGGTCGGCGATCTCGGCGGCGATCCGCAGGCAGGCGATCTCCTCCTCGTCCTTGACGAGGCGCTGCTGTTCCACCGCGGTCCCCAGATCGGCCAGGCGCAGCCCGGGCGCCACCGAGCCGAGGGCCCGGTGCCGGCCGACGGTGAGGTGGTGCTCCTCGACGGCCAGGGATTCGGCGCGGGCCGCGAAGGCCGCGTCGGCCGCCGCGACGGCGGGATCCGCTCCGGGGCCGGCCAGCACGGAGAGCCGCAGGTTCTCGTCGAGCCGTCCCTCGTCGGCCTCCCCGGTGGGCTGCCCGGCGCAGAACAACATGTCCTCGCCGCCCGGACCGAGCAGCAGGACGGCGCCCAGCGGCGACGCCCCGGAGAGGTAACGGACGTTCGCCGGACGCGTGATGAGTGCGGCGGCGTTTCCGGCGGCCGCACAGCGGTCGCGAAGCAGGCCCCGGCGGGCCGCGTACACGTCTGACATGTTTCCGAGCCTACGAGTGCTGCGCGCATCCGGCCTGGTGAGCGCGGCCGTACGGGGGCCGGGCCGGGCACGGCGGGCGCCGCGGGCAGGGATACGACGGGCCGGTCAGCAGGCCGGTCCAGCAGGCAGGTCCAGAAGGCCGGTTCAGTAGGCCGGCTGGGAGATGGCGCGGGCCAGGGTCTCGTCCAGGGCGCGGGCGGTGCCCTCGACGTCCAGGTGGGAGTTGTCGATGATCGGCAGCCCCGATCCGTACCAGCCGGCCATCCGGCCGTGGATCCGTGCGACCTCCTCGTCGGAGAGCCGCCGGTTTCCGGAGCGGGCGGCGTTGCGCTCCAGGACGATCTCCAGGCCGGGCAGCAGGACGACCGGCAGCAGAGCGGGCCCGACGTGCCGCTTCCACCCGCCGAGGCCCACGACCGGCCGGTCGGGGAACACGGCGTCGTCGAGGATGCAGGAGATCCCGTTGGCCAGGAAGTTCCGGGCGGCGAAGCCGCAGGTGCGGCGGGCGAGGCGGTACTGCGCCTCGGAGTGGTCGTTCCAGCCGGCCTGCGGATCCGCGAAGCCCGAACAGACCCATTCCCGTACGTCGTCCAGGCTGATGTGCGCGGTCGGGACGGGCCGGGTGCCGGCCCAGTGCCGGGCCACCGTGGTCTTGCCGGCGCCCGCGGGGCCGATCAGCAGCACCGCGAGGGTGGCGCCGCCGGTGCCGGGGGCCACGGGCGGGAGCGGGACGTGCCCGGTGAAGCCGTCCGGCGGGCCCGGCGAGGCCAGGGGCGCGGCGTGCCCGGAGGGCACGGGAGGCGCGGGCCAGCCGGCCACCGGCGGTACGGGCGGATGCGGGGGCGCCGCCGGGTGCTGACTCCCCGGCGGCTCCCAGCCCCCGCCTCCCACTCCCTGCTGCATCCGCTGCCACTCCGTCTCGTTCCACCACGACTGATACGAGAACGTTATATGACCCCGGAGGCTCACCGGGTCACGCGGTCGTGAGACGGCACTGCCCCCACCGGCACAGAACACTTCGCTCCGGTTCGGGCAGGTTCGTACCGGCCCTGGTGGACTCAGGCCGTGACCTCGCCGAATGCTGCCACGAGGACGGCCGGGTCGGGGCCCTCCAGGACGGTCGGCTTCGCCAGCCCGTCCAGGACGATGAAGCGCAGCAGGTCGCCCCGGGACTTCTTGTCGAGCTTCATGGTCTCCAGCAGCTTGGGCCACTGGTCGCCGCGGTAGGTCAGCGGCAGACCCACCGAGGCCAGGACGGCCTTGTGCCGGTCGGCCGTCGCGTCGTCGAGCCGGCCCGCGAGCCGGCCGAGTTCGGCGGCGAAGACCATGCCGACCGAGACGGCGGCGCCGTGGCGCCACTTGTAGCGCTCGTTCTTCTCGATGGCGTGCGCGAGGGTGTGCCCGTAGTTGAGGATCTCCCGCAGGCCCGCCTCCTTGAGGTCGCTGGAGACCACGTCGGCCTTGACCTGGATGGAGCGGCAGATCAGCTCGGCCGTGTGGGGGCCCGCCGGCGTGCGCGCCGCCTCGGGGTCCGCCTCGATCAGGTCGAGGATCACCGGGTCGGAGATGAATCCGGCCTTGATGATCTCGGCGAGACCGCTGACGTAGTCGTTGACCGGCAGCGATTCCAGCGCCGCCAGGTCGCAGAGCACGCCGGCCGGCGGGTGGAAGGCGCCGACGAGGTTCTTGCCCTCGGCGGTGTTGATGCCGGTCTTGCCGCCGACGGCCGCGTCCACCATCGCCAGGATGGTGGTCGGGACGGCGATCCAGCGCACCCCGCGCAGCCAGGAGGCCGCGACGAAGCCCGCGAGGTCGGTGGTGGATCCCCCGCCGACGCCGACGATGACGTCGCTGCGGGTGAAGCCGGACTGGCCCAGCGCCTTCCAGCAGTACGCCGCCACCTCGGCCGTCTTGGCCTCCTCGGCGTTCGGCACCTGGATGGCGACGGCCTCGTACCCCTGGGCGGCGAGGTCGTCCCGCAGCGCCTCACCGGTCGAGGCGAGGGCCTCGGGGTGGATGACGGCGACCCGCTGGGCCTTCGTACCGATCAGGGAGCCCAGCTCGCCGAGCAGCTGCCGGCCGACCCGCACCTCGTACGCGTCGTGCCCGGCGCTCGCGCCGACCTGGATCCGCGTCACCTTGTCCGTCATGCGTTCTTCAACTCCAGAGCGTCGAGGACCGCCTGGGCGACCTCTTCGGGGGTGCGCTCGTCGGTGGCCACCACGACGCGCGCGACTTCGGTGTACAGGGGGCGCCGGGCGTCCATCATTTCGCGCCACTGGCGGCGCGGGTTGACGGCGAGCAGCGGGCGCGCGGCGCCGAGGCCCACGCGCTTGACGGCTTCCTCGACGTCCATCGAGAGGTAGGCGACGGGCAGCCCTGTCAGCAGCTCGCGCGTCTTGTCGTCGAGGACGGCGCCGCCGCCGAGGGCGAGGACGCCCTGGTGTCCGGCGATGGCCGCGGCGACCGCTTCCCGCTCCAGCTCACGGAAGTACGGTTCGCCCGCGTCCACGAAGATGTCGGAGATCTCCCGGCCCTGGGCCGCGACGATGTCGGCGTCGGTGTCCCGGTAGGTGACTCCGAGCCGCTGGGCGATCAGCTCGCCCACGGTGGACTTGCCGGACCCCATGGGGCCGACGAGGACCACCAGGGGTCCGGTCGAGCTGGTGCCCGTCACCGGATCTGCAGGTTGTCGAGGTAGGAGCGGACGTTGCGGCGGGTCTCCGGGACGGAGTCGCCACCGAACTTCTCCACGACGGCGTCGGCCAGCACCAGGGCGACCATGGCCTCGGCGACGATGCCCGCGGCGGGCACCGCACAGACGTCGGAGCGCTGGTGGTGCGCGACGGTGGCCTCGCCGGTGGCGACGTCCACGGTGGCGAGGGCCTTCGGCACGGTCGCGATCGGCTTCATCGCGGCGCGTACGCGCAGCAGCTCACCCGTGGTCAGACCGCCCTCGGTGCCGCCGGAGCGGCCGGAGGTGCGCTTGATGCCCTCGGGGGTGTTGACGATCTCGTCGTGGGCCTGCGAGCCGGGCACGCGGGCCAGGTCGAAGCCGTCGCCGACCTCCACGCCCTTGATGGCCTGGATGCCCATGAGCGCGGCCGCGAGGCGCGCGTCGAGGCGGCGGTCCCAGTGCACGTGCGAGCCGAGGCCGACGGGCACGCCGTAGGCGAGGACCTCGACGACGCCGCCGAGGGTGTCGCCGTCCTTGTGGGCCTGGTCGATCTCCGCGACCATCGCCTTCGACGCGTCGGCGTCGAGGCAGCGCACCGGGTCGGCGTCGAGCTTCTCGACGTCGGCGGGGGTCGGGTAGACGCCGTACGGGGCCTTGGCGGCCGCCAGCTCCACGACGTGGGAGACGATCTCGATGCCCGCGACCTCCTTGAGGAAGGACCGGGCGACGGCGCCGAGGGCCACGCGGGCGGCGGTCTCACGGGCGCTGGCGCGCTCCAGGATCGGCCGGGCCTCGTCGAAGCCGTACTTCTGCATGCCGGCGAGGTCGGCGTGGCCGGGGCGCGGCCGGGTCAGCGGCGCGTTGCGGCCGGTGTCCTTGAGGAGCGAGGGGTCGACCGGGTCGGCCGACATGACCGTTTCCCACTTGGGCCACTCGCTGTTGCCCACCATCACGGCGACCGGGGAGCCGAGGGAAAGTCCGTGGCGAACACCCCCGAGAAATGTCACCTCGTCCTGCTCGAACTTCATCCGGGCACCGCGGCCGTAGCCGAGCCGGCGCCGGGCGAGGTGGTCGGCCACCAGCTCGGTGGTGACCGGGACGCCGGCGGGAAGCCCCTCCAGCGTCGCTACCAGAGCCGGGCCGTGGGATTCCCCGGCCGTCAGCCAACGCAACCTGCTCAACGATGCTCCTCGTGCTCGCGCCTGATTCATCGATGGCGCGATCGGGTGCGCGGCCCTGACCCGCCTTCACCCGATCCTCCCATGTCCGGGCCCGTACACCGCCCTCCGGTCCAGCTATCGGACGGCGGTACACCCGGGCCCGGGGCGACATGTGGATCTAGAAAGGTTCCGTTTCGGCTCAGTGGCGGGCGCGCAGCGCCGCCTCGCCCGCGGCGCGCATGGCCCCGAGCGGAGCGGTGGGACAGCCGGTCATCAGCTCGACCTGGAGGACCGCCTGGTGGACCAGGAGGTCGAGGCCACCGAGGAGCTTGCCCCCGCGCTGCGTCCAGGCCGCGGCCAGGGGCGTGGGCCAGGGGTCGTACAGGACGTCGAAGAGGGTGCCCGCGGCGGCGGGAACGGAGGCGGCCAGTTCGTCCGTGGCACCGGCCGGGGTGGTGGCGATGACCAGCGGCGCGGCCAGCCCCTCGGCCGCCCGCGACCAGTCGGCCGTACGGACGTCCACGCCGAGGCGATCGCCCCACGCGCGCATCTCCGCGGCCCGGGCCTCGGAGCGTACGTAGACGGTCACCTCGCCGGTGCAGACTCGGGCCAGCGCGGCGAGCGCCGAGGAGGCGGTGGCGCCGGCGCCGAGGATCGCGGCGGACTCCACTTTCTCCACACCCTGCTCGCTCAGCGCGGCGAGCAGGCCGGGGATGTCGGTGTTGTCACCGATCTTGCGGCCGTCCTCGGTGAAGACGACGGTGTTGACCGTCTCCACGGAGGCGGCCGTGTCGCTGATCTCGTCGAGCAGCGGGATGATCGCCCGCTTGAGCGGCATGGTCAGCGACAGCCCGGCCCACTCGGGGCCGAGCTGCGCGATGAAACCGGGGAGCGCGGCCTCGTCGATCTCGAAGCGGTCGTACGACCACTCGCCGAGGCCGAGCTCCTGGTACGCGGCGCGGTGCAGCACCGGCGAGAGGGAGTGCTCGATGGGCGAACCCAGCACCGCGGCCCGCCTGCGGTGCATCGCGCTCCTAAAGCATTGATTTCCGGTTCCCCTCATCACGGGAAGGAATTTTAGCATCCAACGCGTTGCACCCAGCCGAGCACCCTAGAGGCTTGCTGCTGGGACGTATTGCCAACCACCGCAGCACCGGATCCCGCAATTCCCGCAAGCGAAGAACCGGATGCACGGATATCCAGCGAGCCCAAACCGGCCCAACTGAGGTCAAATTTACGAAATAGACCGAATTCAGCACTAGAGCGGGCCCCCACCTGGCCTTGCGGCCGGGCGGGGGCCCGTCAGTGGCATTCTCAAGCGCCCGGCCCACTAGCGCCCGCGCTGCTTCTCGTACTCTTCACGGTTTCGGTTGTGCTCGTCGTTTGTCACCGCGAATAGAGTCTTGTCCTCATTCACCGACACGAAGTAGTACCAGGGGCCCGGCTCCGGATTGAGCGCCGACTTAAGCGCGTCGGGGCCCGGGTTACCGATCGGACCTGCGGGCAGACCCTTGATCTTGTACGTGTTGTACGGGTCATCCAGCTTTCGGAGGGCGTCGACCGAACCGACGTCCAACGTGCTCTGGCCCTTCATGTAGTTGATGGTGGAGTCGAAGTCGAGCAGACCGTACGTCTCGGTGTTGCCGGGCTTCAGGCGGTTGTAGACCACTCGCGAGATCTTGTCGAAGTCGTGCTGGTACTTGCCCTCAGCTTGGACGAGGCTCGCGACAGTGACGAGCTGCAGCGGGTTGCTCAGCCCCAGCTTGGCCGCCTGCCCCTTGAGGTCCGCGTTGCCGTAGGCCTCGTTGGCCTTGCCCACCATCTGCTTCAGCAGCACCTGGGGGGTCGCGTCCTTGCTCAGGTCGTAACGCGCCGGGTAGAGGAAGCCCTCCAGCGGGTCCTTGATGTCCTTGTTGGTGTTGGCCCAGTCCGGCAGCCCGAGGTTCTTCGCTTCCTTGGCGGCGACCGTCTTGGTCGTGCCGGGGGCGAGCTTGAGCCGCTGGTCGATCGCCTCGTAGACCTGGACGTTGCGCCAGCCCGGGATGACGTCGAGGGCGTTCATTCCCGCCCCGTTCACCATGAGGGCCACGGCGGCCTGGGCCGACATGTGCTCCTTCATCGTGTACGAGCCGGCCTGGATGAAGTTGCCCTTGGGGTTGGCCGCGGCGGCGGCTACGAAGGCACCAGCACTCTTGACCACGCCGGCCGCCTTGAGGATGCGGCCCATCTCCCCTGTGCCCGCGCCCTTGGGGATGTCGATGGAGACCGAGCCCGTGCCATCGCCCGCGTAGTCCTCGGCCGCGGAGAACTTGTCCTTCAGGTAGCTGTAGCCGTAGTAGCCGCCACCTCCGACCACGCCGACGATGACCACGGCCGCGATGAGGCAGGCCATGCCGCTGCGCTTCTTCGGTTTGCCGCCGGAGCGGCCCGAACGGCGGCCGCCGCGACCGCCGTCGTCGCCGTCACCATCGTCGCCGTCGTCGTCACCGCTGCCGCCGCCCGCGAGGAAGGAGTCCGCCGCGGCGTCCTCTTCTTCCTGCCACGGCTCCTCGGTCTGCAGGTGCCTCATGCTCGGCGGCCGCGGAGGCGGAAAGGCCTCGGGGGTGCCGTAGAGGTCGGGGGCCTCGCCGGGGTAGTTGCTCGCCTGCTGCTGCGCGTACGGATCCGCGCCGGCGTAGGGGTCGGCGGCCTGCGGGACCGCGGCGTACTGGCCCTGCCCGGTGTCCCAGACCTGGCCCTGGCCCCCGTACGACTGCTGGTGCTGCGGGTGCTGCTGCTGGTGCTGAGGGTGCTGCGGGTGCTGCTGGGGGTGCTGCGGATACGGCATCTGCTGCTGTTGCTGCTGGTACGGCATCTGCTGGGCCTGGGGGTACTGGCCCTGGCCCTGCTGCTGCGCGTAGTAGGCCTGCTGAGGCGCAGGCTCCTGCTGGTACTGCTGCGGGCCTCCGACATAGGGCATCTGACCCTGCTGGGCCTCGTGCCCGGTCCACCCCTGGTCCCCGTACTGCGGGTCCTCGGGGTGCCACGGTTCGGGGCCAGGGCCCCGGCCATACTCAGTCATCGATCCCCTAGCGCGCCGCAGGGCGTTGGCCGCGACTCCGTCTGCCGCGACACACGGTTCCGCCTCTTCTGATGGGCGACGGCTGTTCGAATGCCGTCACATCGCGCGGAACGTTACCGTATCGCGATCAGACAACCACTTCGACGCACTCACCGGGCGGATTACCTGATACCCGTTCGGTCTCAAGAGCGTTCTGCAGGATCACCACGGCGGCCGCCTGATCGATGACGGAACGGCTCTTCTTCGCGTTCTTCCCCGAGGCCCGCAGGCCCTGGGCGGCGGTGACCGTCGTCATCCGCTCGTCCACCAGACGCACCGTCACGGGCTTGATGCCCTTGGCGAGTTCCGTGGCGAAGGCGCGGCACTTGGCCGCGGCCGGCCCTTCCCGCCCGCTGAGCGAGCGGGGCAGACCGACCACCACCTCGATGGGCTCGTACTCCGCGACGAGCTGCCGCAGCCGCCGGTGGGCGAAGGGAATGTCCCGGCCCGGAACGGTTTCCACCGGTGTGGCCAACACCCCATCGGGGTCGCACGAGGCGACCCCGATCCGGGCGTCACCGACATCGATGGCCAGACGGCGGCCGCGGCGCAGTGTCATCTTCAGGCCGTCTCTACGACGAGGCGCTCGACCGCGGCGATGGCCTCGGGGATGGCGGCCGGGTTCTGGCCACCGCCCTGGGCCACGTCCGGCTTGCCGCCGCCGCCGCCACCGAGGGTCTTGGCGGCCGTACGGACCAGCTCGCCGGCCTTGAGACCGCGCTCGCGGGCGGCCTCGTTGGTGGCGATGACGGTCAGCGGGCGGTCGTTCGCCGTGGTGAACAGGGCGACGACGGTCGGGCGGTCGCCTTGGATGCGGCCACGGACGTCGAGGACCAGCTTGCGCAGGTCGTCGGCGCCGGTGCCGTCCGGGACGGTGCCCACGACGAGCGCGACGCCGCGGATGTCCTGGGCGCCGGCGGCGAGACCGGCGGCGGCCTGGAGGACCTTCTCCGCGCGGAACTTCTCGATCTCCTTCTCGGCGTCCTTCAGCTTGCCGAGCATGGAGGCGATCTTCTCCGGCAGCTCCTCCGGACGGCCCTTGACCAGCTCCTGGAGCTGGGCGACGACCGTGTGCTCCTTGGCGAGGAAGTTGTACGCGTCCACGCCCACGAGGGCCTCGACGCGGCGCACGCCGGAGCCGATGGAGGACTCGCCGAGCAGCTTCACCAGGCCGAGCTGGCTGGTGTTGCCGACGTGCGTGCCGCCGCACAGCTCCTTGGAGAAGTCGCCGATGGTCACGACGCGCACGCGCTCGCCGTACTTCTCGCCGAACTCGGCGATGGCACCCTGCTTCTTGGCCTCGTCGATGCTCATGATCTCGGCGGTGACGTCGAGCTCGCGCGAGAGCACGTCGTTGATCTTGTGCTCGACGTCGGTGAGGACCGAGCCGGGCACCGCGTTCGGCGAGCCGAAGTCGAAGCGGAAGCGGCCGGGCGAGTTCTCGGAACCGGCCTGGGCGGCCGTCGGGCCGAGCGCGTCGCGCAGGGCCTGGTGCGTCAGGTGCGTGGCCGAGTGGGCGCGGGCGATGGCCCGGCGGCGCTGGATGTCGATGGCGGCGTACGCGGAGGCGCCCACCGTCACCTCGCCGACCTGGACGGAGCCCTTGTGTACGGAGACGCCGGGGACCGGCTGCTGCACGTCGCGGACGACGATGACGGCGCCCGAGTCGAGCTTGATGCGGCCCTGGTCGGCGAGCTGGCCGCCGCCCTCGGCGTAGAAGGGGGTGCGGTCCAGGACGACCTCGACCTCGTCGCCCTCGGAGGCGGCGGGCGCGGAGACGCCGTTGACCAGGAGGCCGACGATGGTGGACTCGCCCTGGTTGGTGGCGTAGCCGGTGAACTCGGTGGCGCCGGAGCCGTCGGCGATCTCCCGGTAGGCGGACATGTCCGCGTGGCCGGTCTTCTTGGCCTTGGCGTCGGCCTTGGCGCGGTCCCGCTGCTCCTGCATCAGGCGGCGGAAGCCGGGCTCGTCCACGGCGAGGCCCTGCTCGGCGGCCATCTCCAGGGTGAGGTCGATCGGGAAGCCCCACGTGTCGTGGAGCAGGAACGCCTTGTCGCCGGCCAGGACCGTGCCACCGGCGGCCTTGGTCTCGGACACGGCGGTGTCGAGGATGTTGGTGCCGCCCTTGATGGCCTTGAGGAAGGCGGCCTCTTCGGCGAGCGCGACGGTCTCGATGCGCTTGCGGTCGGTCACGAGCTCCGGGTACTGCTGCCCCATCGTCTCGATGACCACGTTGACCAGGTCCTGGACGACCGGGCCGGTGGCGCCCATGAGGCGCATGTTGCGGATGGCTCGGCGCATGATGCGGCGCAGCACGTAGCCGCGGCCCTCGTTGCCGGGGGACACGCCGTCGCCGATGAGCATGGTCGAGGTGCGAATGTGGTCGGCGACCACGCGCAGCGAGACGTCCGTGCCCTTTTCGGCGCCGTACTGCACGCCGGTCAGCTCGGTGGCCTTGTCCATGACCACGCGCAGGGTGTCGGTCTCGTACATGTTCTGCACGCCCTGCAGGATCATGGCGAGGCGTTCGAGGCCGAGACCGGTGTCGATGTTCTTCGACGGCAGGTCGCCCAGGATCGGGAAGTCTTCCTTCCCGTCGCCGGCGCCGCGCTCGTACTGCATGAAGACCAGGTTCCAGATCTCCACGTAGCGCTCGTCGTTGACGGCGGGGCCGCCCTCGACGCCGAACTCGGGACCGCGGTCGTAGTTGATCTCCGAACAGGGACCGCAGGGGCCCGGGACGCCCATGGACCAGAAGTTGTCCTTCTTGCCCAGGCGCTGGATGCGCTCCTGCGGGACGCCCACCTTGTCGCGCCAGATGGCCTCGGCCTCGTCGTCGTCGAGGTAGACCGTGATCCAGAGCTTCTCGGGCTCAAGGCCGTAGCCACCGTCCGCCACGGAGCTGGTGAGCAGCTCCCAGGCGTACTTGATGGCGCCTTCCTTGAAGTAGTCGCCGAAGGAGAAGTTGCCGCACATCTGGAAGAACGTGCCGTGGCGGGTGGTCTTGCCGACCTCTTCGATGTCCGGCGTACGGACGCACTTCTGCACGCTGGTGAGCGTGGACGCGGGCGGCTTGACCTCGCCGAGGAAGTACGGCTTGAACGGCACCATGCCCGCGGGCACCAGCAGCAGAGTCGGGTCGTCCGCGATGAGCGACGCCGAAGGGACAACGGTGTGACCGCGCTCCTCGAAGAAGCTCAGCCAGCGGCGGCGGATTTCAGCCGACTCCATCAGTGGTCCTCATTCCGGTTGTACGTAACAGTCGAACGGTTCGTGTTCTGGTCGTGCTCGATGGCCCGCAGCCGCCGCGGCCCGGGAAGGGCGGTGACGTTGGCGGGCAGGTCGGGATCCTGGTGGAGTCCCAGTGCGTCGTTCAGCTCGTCCTCGCGCTGCGACATCCCCGACTTGACGTCGAGGGCGAAGTCCTTGAGGCGGTGGCCCGCCTCGATCGCCTTGTCGGCGGCCTGCGCGGCGAGGCTCTCCGGCGTCAGCTTCTTGAGCTGCCGGTTGACCTTGGTGGTGGCCCACACGCCGGCGGCCGCGCCGGCGGTGAACCAGAAGGCTCGGCGGAACATCGGAGATCTCAGCCCTTCTGCTTCCGGCGCCGGGCGGCCGGCACCGTACGGCCGACGATCACGGTCCGTCGGGAGGTCTTGGCCGGCGCGTCCTGCGGGGTCGCGCCGGCCTTGCCGAGCGCCTTGCGGACGCCGTAGCCGAAGGCCGCGACCTTGACGAGCGGGCCGCCGAAGGTGGACGCGACGGTGGAGGACAGCGCGGAGGCGTTGGAGGTGACTTCCTGTACGTCGCTCGCGATGGCGTCGACCCGGTCGAGCTGGGTGCGGGCGGAGCGAACGGTGGTGGAGGCGTCCGCGAGCAGCGGGACGGCCTGCTCGGTCACGTCGGCCACCAGTTTGGTGGTCGCCTTGAGCACCTGGGCCAGCCTCACCAGCACCACGGCGAGGAAGGAGACCAGGATGGCCCAGAAGACGGCCACCAGGATCCCGGCCACCTCTCCACCGGACACGTTCACACCGCTCTCTACAGATTGATCACCAAGCGAAAAAGTCGTCCTCCGACCCTATCGCGCCGGAGATCCGCCGCAGTACCGCAATTCCGGGGCGCCGCGCCCGCCGGGCGGCGGGAACCGGCCCGCCTTGTACGCAGCGCATGCGGACCAGTACGCTCCGTGTCCCATGCGACAAGGACCCATTCCACGAAGGACGCCGGGCAATCTTCCCTCGGACCTGAGCGGCTTTGTCGGGCGGGGCGGGGAACTCACCGAGCTGGGGCGGCTGCTGGACGCCTCGCGGCTGGTCACGGTGACCGGCGCGGGCGGCGTGGGCAAGACCCGCCTGGTACTGGCGGCCGCCAGGGCGGCCGCCGACGCGGCGGCCGGTCCCGACGAGGCCGGTGGCGCTGCGGACCCGGCGCAGGAACGCTACTGCGATGGCGTGTGGCTGGCCGAGCTGGCCTCCGTACGGGATCCGGCGCTGCTGGAGCTGACGCTCGCCGAGGCGCTCGGGCTGACCGACCACACCACCCGTCCACCCCGGACGGTCCTTGCCGAACACCTGGCCGAGCGGCGGCTGCTGCTGGTCCTGGACGGCTTCGAGCAGCTGGTCGACGAGACCGCCGACCTGGTACGGGACCTCCTGCGCCGCTCCCCCGGCCTGCGCGTGCTCGCGGCCGGCCGGCGCCCGCTGACCCTCGACGGGGAGCTGTCCTGGCCGCTGGCCCCGCTGGGGCCGGAGGAGGCCCTGGCCCTGCTGATCGAGCGGACCTCGGCGGCCGATCCGGCCTTCTCCGTGACGGAGTCCAACCGGGCGGAGCTGGCCGAGCTGTGCGCCCGCCTCGACGGCCTGCCGCTGGCGCTCGAGCTGGCGGCGGGCCGGCTGCGCACGCTGTCGCCGGCGCAGGTGCTGTCCCGGCTGGAGGACCGCTTCGCCCTGCTGACGGGCGGCTCGCGCGGCGCGCTGCCCCGGCACCGGGCGCTGCGCACGGCGATCGGCTGGAGCCACGAGCTGTGCACGTCCGGGGAGCGGCTGCTGTGGGCGCGGCTCTCGGTGTTCGCGGGGCAGTTCGACCTGGACGCCGCCGAGTACGTGTGCGCGGGGCCGGACCTGCCGGTGGATTCGGTGCTGGACCTGGTCGGGGAGCTGCTGGGGCAGTCCCTGCTGGTCCGGGAGGAGACGGCGGCCGGGGTCCGCTACCGGATGCTGGAGAGCGTACGGATCTACGGGGCGGGCTGGCTGGAGTCGCTGGGCGACGCCCGGCGGCTGCGGCGCCGGCACCGGGACTGGTACATGGGCCTGGCGACCTGGTGCGAGCTGGACTGGTTCAGCCCGCGCCAGGAGGAGGTCGCCGCACTGGTGGAGGCGGAACTGCCGAACCTCCGGCTCGCGCTGGAGTGCTGCCTGGACGAGCCGGAGGAGATCCACCTGGGCCAGTACCTGGCGGGCACCCTCTGGTTCTACTGGGCGGGCTGCGGCCGGCTCACCGAGGGCCGGCACTGGCTGGACCGGACCCTGGAGGTCGACCTCGGGCGCACCGGCTCGACGGGGGTGGAGTACGAGAGCTCCCGGCTGAAGGCGCTGTGGGTGCTCGGGTACGTGGCCGCCCTGCAGGGCGACTCGGTGGCCTCGATGAGCGCGCTGTACGAGTGCCGGGACGGGGCCGCGCGGAGCGAGAACCCGGTGGCGGGTGCGTACGCCGTCCACCGGATGGGCTGCCTGGCACTGGTCTCGGACGACATGGCCCGGGCCGGGGAGCTGCTGGGCTCGGCGCTGGAGCGCTACCGGGAAGCCGGGGAGCTCAACAGCAACGTGCTGATGTGCCAGGTGGAGCTGGCGATGGCGCTGGCCTTCCAGGGGGAGCTGGCGGGCGCGCTCACCCTGTGCCGGGAGGTCCGGGACATCTGCGAGGAGCGCGGGGAGCGCTGGACCAAGGCGTACGCCCTGTACGTCCTCGCGTACGCGGCGCTGGACACCGGAGGCACGGCCGAGGCGCGGCTGCTGCTGGCCGAGTGCGTGGCCATCAACCACACGTTCCGCGACCTGGTGGGGCTGGTGCTGGCGGTGGAGCTGCTGGCGCTGGTCACGGTCGCCGAGGGGCATCCGGCGGAGGCGGCCGTCCTGCAGGGCGCGGCGGAGCCCCTGTGGGACGGGGTGGGGATGCGGCTGTTCGGCTCGGGGTACTTCAACGCCCCGCGGCTGATGTGCCAGGAGCGGGCGGGCGAACTGCTGGGCGCCGAGCGGTACGCGTCCTGCGCCCGGCACGGCCGGACCCTGCCGCTGGACGTTCTGGTGGAGCGGGCCCTGCGGGGACCGGAGCCGGCGCCCGTGCCGGCGGGTCCGCTGCCGAGGCCGCGCGGCGCCGCGGAGCGGGCCGAACGGACCGAGCGGCCGTTGGCGCACCCGGGGGCGAAAAACAGGAAACCCGCCGGCTCCCCCGAGGGGGAACCGGCGGGCTGAACCAGCCTGTGAGGGCTACGTCCGCTGGTACTGCTGGATCAGCGGGCGTAGTACTCGACGACCAGCTGCTCGTCGCAGATGACCGGGATTTCCTTGCGGTTCGGGTCGCGGTCCAGGCGGAAGGCCAGGGCCTTCAGGTTGACCTGCAGGTAACGCGGGGTTTCGCCCTCGCCTGCGTAGCCACCCTCACGGGCAACCTGGAACGGAACCTTCTCGCGGCTGCGCTCGCGCACCGTGATGACGTCGTCCGGACGGACGCGGAACGACGGCTTGTCGACCTTGTCGCCGTTGACCTCGATGTGGCCGTGAACGACCATCTGGCGAGCCTGGTAGATGGTGCGGGCAATGCCCGAACGCAGAACCAGGGCGTCGAGGCGACGCTCGAGCTCGACGACCAGCGCCTCGCCCGTCTTGCCTTCGGCCTTCTTGGCGCGGTCGTACGCGCGGGCCATCTGACGCTCAGAGATGTCGTACTGAGCGCGCAGACGCTGCTTCTCCAGCAGACGAACCTTGTAGTCCGAGTTCTGCTTGCGGCCACGGCCGTGCTCGCCCGGCGGGTAGGGGCGGGCCTCGAAGTACTTGACGGCCTTCGGGGTCAGCGCAATGCCGAGGGCACGCGACTTCTTGACCTTGGGTCGCTTCTGGTTCACGTGGAACCTACCTCCATGTAAGTTAGGTGAGGCTTACCTTAGCGAGGAGGACGTAATGTCTCGACCACATGGGATCCCCCTGCCCAGTGCGCACCGAAGTTCAGATCCAAACGAAACAGGATCTGCTTTCGGCGACGATAAGCAAGGTCAGCCGCGTCCCAGGGAAGGCGTTCGGCAGCTCACCGGAGCCGAACGCGTACGAACCCTCGTAGAGTCCAACGCCTCAGTATCCCTCACGCTCCCCGGTGCTCGTGACCAGGGGGAGTTCGGGACAGGGATGCCGGCCGCAAGGACCGTCACCCCGGACGGGGACGTGATTCTCCTGGTATCAGGGGAATCCGCGGCTGCCAGGGCAGCCGCTCACGCCCAGGACGACGACCTCACCGCCGTGATCGAGATCACGGATGTGGCGCCGGTGTCCGTGCCCCATCGTATCCGAGGCCGCGCCTGGCTCGCCGGGTGGCTCACGCCGGTGCGCGGGGCCGCCGAGCGGGCGGCCTGCGCGGCGCTGCTGGCCGAGCGGCACCCGGTCGGCGAGCTCCTCGGCCTGACCGAGTCCCTCGACGCTCCGCCCGCCGGGCGGCCCGCCTGGATGCTGCTGCGCCTGGAGGTCGGCGAGATCTCCGTGGACGACCTGTGGGGGGCCGAGCACGTGGACCCCGAGCTGCTGGCCGGGGCCGAGCCCGACCCGATGGTGGCCCACGAGACGGAGCTCCTCCAGCACCTGGCCTCTTCGCACGGGGACCGGATGGGTGACCTGTGCGGCCTGCTGGGCACCCGGGAGACGGCGGACCTGACGGCGGTCCCCCTCGCGCTGGACCGGCTGGGCCTGCGCGTGCGCTTCACCCGCGGCGCCACCGCCTTCGACGCCCGCTTCGACTTCCCGGAGCCGGTGACCGACGTCTGCGGCCTGCGCCGGGCGATGAGCACCCTCTTCGCCGGTTAGGCCGACTGGGCGGGCTAGGCCGGGCAGGTGCCGAGCATCTCCTGCAGCGCCTGCTTCTCCGGCGGGGTCACGGAGAGCCCGTACTTCGCCTTGATCCCGGTGTACCGCCGCGCGTACTCGCACCAGTAGCCCTTCTGGGGCGGCTTCCACTTGTCCGCGGTCTTGCTGCTCTTGTCGTAGTTGGTCTGCTTGTCCACGGCGAGCAGCACGTCCAGGTCGTTGGCGTACTCCAGGCGCCGCTGCGGGGTCCAGGCGTACGCGCCCCCGCGCCAGGCGGCGCCGAGGGCGACGACGTGGTCGGTCTGGATCTGCGAGGCGCGGCGGTAGTAATAGGGGAGCTCCTTCCCCGTGTACGGATCCTTCAGCACCCCGGACAGCACGACGCAGGGGTTCCTGTCGCCCTCGCGCAGCTCCCGGAGGTCCCTGCGCAGGACGTCGTCGCGGGTGTCGCAGCCGTTGCGTCCGCCGATGGCGTCGGTCTCGTCGGACCAGTACTTGCCGAAGTTCTCGCGCTTGTACGTCTCCCAGTTCTTGCCCCACTCGACCTTGAGCTTGCCCAGCTGGGTCTTGGCCGTGGCCGCGGTGGGCGGGAACCCGGCGCTCGCGAGGGGGACCTGGGCGACGAGTGCGGCGGCGCTGGCCTGTGCCCTTTCGCCGTCTCCGTGGTGACACCCACTGAGCAGCAGCGTGGCCGCGACGGCGATGAGCGGAGCGGGACGTCCCATGCGACGGAGCCTAGGCCCGGCCCTCTTGCCCGGCACCCGCGACACGACGCCGCTGCGCGGGGTGAAGCCCCGGCCTCAGCCGCATTCAGCCCCGCCGGCGTTGGAGGCGCGGGGGTCCGGGGGCGGCGCCCCCGGGAGCGGCCCCGCAGGTCAGGAGCCGGCGCCCCGGAGCCGCTCGCGGACCTTTTCCACCACGTCCGCGTAACGGGCTTCGGCCCCGTACCGGGTCGGCTCGTAGTACCGCTTGCCGTGCACGGCATCCGGCGCGTACTGCTGCGCAGCAATCGCGCCGGGCACGTCGTGCGGGTACACGTACCCCACCGCGTGCCCCAGCTTCGCCGCCCCCTTGTAGTGGCCGTCGCGGAGGTGCGCCGGGACGGTCCCCGCCAGTCCGGCCCGGACATCGGCCAGCGCCGCGCCGATCGCCGTCGTCGCGGTGTTCGACTTCGGGGCCAGCGCCAGCGCGATCGTCACGTGCGACAGCGTGAGCGAGGCCTCCGGGAAGCCGATCATCGCCACCGCCTGGGCGGCGGCCACGGCGAGCGGCAGGGCCGTCGGGTCGGCCAGTCCGATGTCCTCGCTGGCCGAGATCATCAGCCGGCGCGCGATGAACCGCGGGTCCTCCCCCGCTTCGATCATGCGGGCCAGATAGTGCAGCGCCGCGTCCACGTCCGAGCCCCGGATCGACTTGATCAGCGCGCTCGCCACGTCGTAGTGCTGGTCGCCGTCCCGGTCGTACTTCACCGCGGCCCGGTCGACGGCCTCCTCCACCGTCTGGAGGCTGATCTCCGGCTCCCCCTTGGCGATCGCCGAGCCCGCGCCCGCTTCCAGGGCCGTCAGCGCGCGCCGCGCGTCTCCGCCGGCGATCCGCAGCAGGTGCGCCTCCGCGTCCGCGGGCAGGGTGACCGCGCCCCCGAGGCCCCGTTCCTCCGTCAGCGCCCGGTGCATCAGGGCGCTCAGGTCCTCGTCCGTCAGCGGTTCCAGCGTCAGCAGCAGCGAGCGGGACAGCAGCGGGGAGATGATCGAGAAGTACGGGTTCTCCGTGGTCGCGGCGATCAGCGTGACCCAGCGGTTCTCCACGGCCGGCAGCAGCGAGTCCTGCTGCGCCTTGCTGAAGCGGTGGATCTCGTCGAGGAAGAGGACGGTGTCCTTGCCGTATCCGCCGGCCGCCCGCTTGGCGCCCTCGATGACGGCCCGTACTTCCTTCACACCGGCGGTGATCGCGGACAGCTCGACGAACCGCTTCTTCGTCGCCTGGCTCACCACGTACGCGAGCGTGGTCTTACCGATGCCCGGCGGGCCCCAGAGGATCACCGAGGAGGCGCCGGCGGGACCGCCCGCTCCGTCCCCGACGAGCCGGCGCAGCGGGGAGCCGGGCTTCAGCAGGTGCTGCTGCCCGACGACCTCGTCCAGGGTGCGCGGACGCATCCGGACGGCGAGCGGAGAACTGGAGGGGTCCTTCGCCTGGCGGTCTTCGGCGGCTGCGGTGAAGAGATCTGGTTCCACACCGGAAGCCTATGCGAGCCCACCGACACTCCCGTCCGGACGGATCAGGTGGGCGGGAGGTCAGGAGGTCAGGACATCCAGAAGTCCCACCAGCGGGTCAGGATCAGCATCCCGATGATCCCGATGTGCAGGACGGGCAGCACCCAGGTGAACTCGTCGAAGAGGCCGCGCAGCCAGCCGGGGGCCGGCAGCAGCCTGTGGCGGACGTTGTGCGAGGTGACGTACCAGAACATGACGATGGTGGCGACCCAGGCCAGGCAGCACCACAGGCACAGGGAGTTGATGTTGTACAGCGACTGGTACATCAGCCAGGTGCAGAAGCCGACGCCGAAGAGCATCCCGGCGTTCAGGGTGAGCCAGTACCAGCGCGGGAAGCGCGCCCGTGCGAGCAGGCTCATGCCGACGCACACGACCATGCCGTAGGCGACCAGGCCCAGCATCGGGTTCGGGAAGCCGAAGACCGACGCCTGGTCGCTCTTCATGATGTTGCCGCAGGAGACGATCGGGTTGAGGCTGCAGCCCGGGACGAAGTCCGGGTCCTCCAGCAGCTTGAACTTGTCGATCGTGATGACCCAGGCGGCGAGCAGACCCGCGGCTCCCGTGATCACCAGCAGCAGGGCGAGCGCCCGGCTGCCGCCGACGGCCGTCCGCGGCTCGGCGGTGTCCGTATCGGTCCCTCGTGTCGTCATCCGGCCCGCTCCACATCTGCAAGGTCAACAAGCACCGGCCATTGTGCCGTACCCGGCCGGGCTGTCCACCGTCCGGCGACTGTCCACCGATCGACGGACAGGAGGCGGTACGCACGGGGGGACCGGTGGGCGGGCTTCCGCCACACCATGGGAGACATGACAGAGAACGCGGTGGAAGTACGGGGGCTCCGCAAGCAGTACGGCGAGGTCACCGCAGTGGACGGACTGGACCTGACGATCCGGCGGGGCGAGGTCTTCGGCCTCCTGGGGCCCAACGGCGCCGGCAAGAGCACCACGGTGGAAATACTCCAGGGGCACCGGGAGCGGGACGGCGGCGAGGTGCTCGTCCTCGGCGCGGACCCCGCGACCGCCGGCCGGGCCTGGCGCTCGCGCGTCGGCATCGTCTGGCAGGACGAGTCGGCGCCCGCCGAACTGACGGTACGGGAGACGGTCGAGCACTTCGCCCGCTACTACCCGGCCCCGCGCGATCCGGCCGAGGTGATCGCCCTGGTCGGCCTGGAGGGCAAGCGCGGCCACCGGCTCAAGACCCTCTCCGGCGGGCAGCGGCGCCGCCTCGACGTGGCGCTCGGGGTCATCGGCGACCCCGAGCTGCTGCTCCTGGACGAGCCCACGACCGGTTTCGACCCGGCGGCCCGGCGGCAGTTCTGGGACCTGATCCGGCTGCTGTCCGACTCGGGCACCACCATCGTGCTCACCACCCACTACCTGGAGGAGGCCGAGGCCCTCGCCGACCGGCTCGCGGTCATCGCCCGCGGCAAGGTCGTGGCCGAGGGCGAGCCGGCCGCACTGCGCGCCCGCCTCGGGACCGGCGCCACCGTCGAGTGGACCGACCGGGACGGCGGCCCGCGCAGCACCTCCACCGAGACGCCCACCCGTACGGTCGCGGAACTCGCGGCCCGCTTCGACGGGGAGGTCCCCGACCTGAGGATCACCCGACCCACCCTGGAGGACGTGTACCTGCGCCTCACGGGCCAGCTCGACCGGAACACGACGCGGCAGGGGGAGCCCCGATGAGCACGCAGACGGGTACGAGTACGGGCAAGGCCACGGGCACGCGTACGGGCACGGGCGGGGCCGGGGCGCTGCCCGGCGCCTGGTCCCTCGGTCTGAGCCGCGGGGTGCTGGAGATCAGGCAGTTCGTCCGCCAGCGCGACGCGGTGATCTTCACCTTCGCCTTCCCCATCGTCTTCCTCGCGCTCTTCGCCTCGATCTTCAGCGAAGGCATGGAGGGCACCGGGGTCACCGCCTCCCAGATGTACGCGGCAGGCATGGTCGCCGCCGGCATCATGTCCACCAGCTTCCAGTCCCTCGGCATCTCCATCGCCGTCGAACGCGACGAGAAGGTGCTGCGCCGGCTGCGCGGGACCCCGATGCCGCCGGCGGCGTACTTCCTCGGCAAGGTGTGGATGGTGCTGGCCACCGGCCTCGCCGAGACCGCGATCCTGCTGCTGGTCGGCTCCACCCTGTTCGACCTCGATCTGCCGACGTCCGCCGCGAAGTGGCTGACGTTCGCGTGGATCTTCACCCTGGGCCTGGCCGGCTGCGCCCTGCTCGGCATCGCGATCAGCAGCCTGCCCAAGTCCGGCAAGAGCGCCAGCTCGGTCGTGGTCCTGCCCTTCCTGATCCTGCAGTTCATCTCAGGGGTGTTCATCCCGGTCCACCAGATCCCCGACTGGCTGCTGAACATCGGTGCGCTGTTCCCGCTCAAGTGGATGTGCCAGGGACTGCGCGGGGTGTTCCTTCCCGAGTCCGCGGCCGTTTTCGAACAGGCCGGTGCCTGGGAGTATGGGCGGGTCGCCCTGGTCCTGGGCGCCTGGGTGCTCGGGGGGCTGGTGCTGTGCCTGCTGACCTTCAAGTGGAAGAACCGGCGCGACGGCTGAGCGGCTTCGCGGAGGCGGCCGGAGCGCGCGAGTCCCACGTCTGGGACCGCGCGTTCGGGCCGTGGGACCTCTACTTCGGGGTCGTGTGGATCGCGACCGCGGCCTTCGTCCTCGGCGCGGACTCCCCCGGGCCGGCGTACCGGATCACCGCCGCCGCCCTGCTCGCCCTCCTGATCCCCTGCTACCTGGGCGCCGGACGCCCGCTGCTCCTGCTGGAGCCCGGCGCCGAGTCCCGGCGCTCCGCCCGCTACCTGGGCGTGGCGCTGGCCCTCTTCCTGCCGGCCGCCGCCCTGGCCGGCGAGGCCCGGCTGATCACCTTCGCCCTCGCCCCGCAGTGCTTCATGCTGCTGCCGCTGCGGCGGGCGGTCACCGCGGTGGGCCTGCTGTGCCTGCTGCCGGTGGCGGGCTGGGCGCTGGTGTGGCGGCCGGAGGGGCACTTCGTCTTCGCGAGCGGGCTCGGCGCGCTCGTCACCTTCCTCTTCTCCGCCTTCTTCGGTGCCTGGATCATCCGGATCATCGAGCAGAGCCGGCAGCGGGCCTCCCTCATCGCGGAACTCGACGCCAGCCGGGAGGAGGTGGCCCGGCTCTCCGCTGAACGCGGCGCCCACGCAGAAAGGGAACGCATGTCCCGCGAGATCCACGACACCCTCGCCCAGGGCTTCACCAGTCTGCTGATGCTCGTACAGGCCGTGCAGTCGGAGCTGGACACCGATCCGGAGCGGGCCCGGCGCCATCTGGACCTGATGGCCGTCACCGCCCGGCAGAACCTGGCCGAGGCCCGCGCCCTGGTCGCGGGCGGCGCGCCCGCCGATCTCGACGGCGGTTCGCTGCCCGACGCGGTACGGCGGCTCGCGGCCCGGCACGATCCGCCGGCGGCCGTCTCGGTGACCGGGGAGGTCCGGCCGCTGGCCGCGGTGCTGGAGGTGGTGGCCCTGCGGTCCTGCCAGGAATCCCTGTCGAACGCCGCCAAGCACGCCGGACCGCAGGCCCGTTGTGCGGTGTCCCTCGCCTACGGGGGCTCCGAGCTGACCCTCACGGTCCGGGACACCGGCCGGGGCTTCGACCCGGCGGCCCCCGCCCCCGGCTACGGCCTGCGGGGACTGTTCGCCCGCGCCGCGGAGGTGGGCGGCGCCGCGAGGGTGGACAGCGCCGCCTCGGCCGGAACCACCGTCACCGTGACCCTCCCGATCCGCTGAGGAGCCGTACGAGATGATCCGCATCCTGCTGGCCGACGACCACCCGGTGGTACGGGAGGGCCTGCGCGGCATGCTCGCCGCCGAACCGGACCTGGAGGTCGTCGCGGAGGCCTCGAACGGCCCGCAGGCGGAGGCGCTCGCCGCGCGGCTGGTCCCCGAAGGCGGCCTGGACCTGATCCTGATGGACCTGCGGATGCCGGGTGGCGACGGAGTCGAATCGATCGCCCGCATCACGGCGGCCCGGCTGCCGGTACGGGTGGTGGTGCTGACCACCTACGAGGAGGACCGGGACATCCTGCGCGCGGTGGAGGCGGGGGCGGCGGGCTATCTGCTGAAGGACATGGCGCGGGCGGAACTGGCGGCCGCGGTCCGGGCGGCCGTGCGCGGCGAGACGGTCCTCGCCCCGACGGTGGCGGGCCGCCTGGTGGACCGGCTCCGCACCCGCCCGTCGCTGCCGCGGCTCTCCGACCGGGAGGTGGAGGTGCTCCGCCTGGTCGCCGGGGGCGCGACCAATGCCGAGATCGGCCGCCGGCTGTTCGTGGCGGAGTCCACGGTCAAGACGCACATGCTGCGCATCTTCGCGAAGCTGGAGGTCACGGACCGCACCGCGGCGGTGACCACGGCCATGCGGCACGGCCTCCTGTAACGGCGGCCGCTGCGCGGGGCTTCCCCCACCCCACCCCTTCCCGAAACCGGGGCTCCGCCCCGGACCCCGTTCCGGGCGCTGCGCGCCCGGTGCGCTCAAACGCCGCGCGGGGTCCGGGGCGGAGCCCCGGGAAACGGCGAAAGGGCGGGGCGGGGAGAACTCCGCGCAGCGGATCCCCCGACCCCGCCCCACCAGGCGGCGACCGTCAGGCCAGCTTCGCCCGGACCGTGTCCACGAGCTCGGCGACGGCCACCGGCGTCTGCTCCCCGGACTGCATGTCCTTCAGCTGGACCACGCCCTCTTCGAGGTCACGGTCCCCAGCGACGACCGCGAAGCGGGCCCCGCTCCGGTTCGCGTCCTTCATCGCACCCTTGAGGCCCTTGCCCCCGTAGGAGATGTCCGCGGCCACACCGGCCCGCCGCAGCTCGGTCACCAGACCGAACAGCACCGGCTTCGCCGCACCGAGCGCCACCGCGAAGACGGAGGTCGCGGCGGGGATGTCCAGTTCGACACCCTCGGCTTCGAGCGCCAGCACCGTACGGTCGACGCCCAGCGCCCAGCCCACCGAAGGCAGCGCCGGGCCGCCGATCATCTCGGAGAGGCCGTCGTAACGGCCGCCGCCGCCCACCGCCGACTGGGAGCCCAGACCGTCGTGGACGAACTCGAAGGTGGTGCGGGTGTAGTAGTCCAGGCCGCGCACGAGCTTCTCGTCGTCCTCGAAGACGACCCCGGCCGCCGTCACCAGCGCCCGCACCTCCTCGTGGTACGCCTTGCAGGCATCGCAGAGGTAGTCGCGCAGCATCGGGGCGCCGACGAGCTGCTTCTGCACGTCGGCCCGCTTGTCGTCGAGCACGCGCAGCGGGTTGATCTCGGCCCGTCGCACGGTCTCCGCGTCGAGGTCGAGCCCGCGCAGGAAGGCCTGGAGGGCCTCCCGGTACACCGGGCGGCACTCCTTGTCGCCGAGCGAGTTCAGCAGGATGCGGAAGTTGCGCAGGCCCAGTGAGCGGTACGCCTGGTCGGCCAGGATGATCAGCTCGGCGTCCAGGGCCGGGTCCTCGGCTCCGATCGCCTCGGCGCCGACCTGGGAGAAGTGGCGGTAACGGCCCGCCTGGGCCCGCTCGTAGCGGTAGTAGGAGCCGGAGTACCAGAGCTTGACGGGCAGGCCGCCGAGCTTGTGGAGGTTGCCCTGCAGGGCGGCGCGGAGCACGGAGGCGGTGCCCTCGGGACGCAGGGCGAGCTGGTCGCCGCCCTTCGTGGTGAGGGTGTACATCTCCTTGCTGACGATGTCGGTGGACTCGCCGACGCCGCGCGAGAACAGCTCGACGTTCTCGAAGCCGGGGGTCTCCACGTACCCGTAGCCGGAGTTCTTCAGGGGCGCGGAGATCGCCTCGCGCACCGCCAGGAAGGTGGCGGAGCGGGGCGGCAGCAGGTCGTACGTGCCCTTGGGGGCCTGAAAAGTACTCACGAAACTCTCGTCACATTCCTCGTCGTGGAGACGTGAAGCCGTCTCCCAGGCCGGCGGCCACCTGCCGCAGGTACGGGTTGGTGGCTCGCTCACGGCCAATGGTCGTGTGCTCGTTGTGTCCGGGCAGCACCACGGTCGAATCGTCGAGCGGCAGGCACACGCGGGCCAGCGATTCGAGCATGTCGGCGTGGCTGCCGCCGGGGAAGTCCGTACGCCCGATGGAGCCGGCGAAGAGCAGGTCGCCCGAGAACAGCAGCGGCGGGATGTCCGCCGCCGCGGGCATCCCGAAGGTCACCGACCCCCTGGTATGGCCGGGGGCGTGCGACACGGTGAGCTCCATGCCCGCGAGGGCGAGCTTCGCGCCGTCGGTGAGCTCCTTGACGTCCGAGGGCTCCCCCACCGTGAGCTCGCCCATGAGCTGGGCGCCGAGGGAACGGCCGAGGGCCTTCTCCGGGTCGCTCATCATGAAGCGGTCTTCGGGGTGGATCCAGGCCGGTACGTCGTGTGCTCCGCACACCGGGACCACCGAGGCCACATGATCGATGTGGCCATGGGTGAGGACGACGGCGACGGGCTTGAGCCGATGCTTCTTCAGCGTCTCTTCGACACCCTGGGTGGCCTGGTGGCCCGGGTCGATGATGACGCACTCCTCACCGGCGGCGGGGGCGACCACGTAACAGTTGGTCCCCCAGGCCCCGGCGGGGAATCCGGCAATCAGCACGTTCGTCCTCAATCGTCGTCCGGCGGGAGGCTGCAGATAGGAATGCTGCTGCTCAGAGCCTACCGGCGCCGCTCATTACACAGCGAACCCATATACGGTACGGCCTAACCCAGCCCGGACAGTGGTACCAGATACGCACAAGGAGACGACCCGGTGGTCACGAGCGATCAGCGGCGGCGCCAGCTCGCCAGGGAAAAGTACGAACGCCAGCAGCAGCGGCGTGCCGAGGCGCGGCAGAAGTCGCGCAAGCGGCTGGCCGTGATCGGTGCGGCGGTGGCCGTGGTCGTCGCGGCGCTGGTCGGCCTCGTGGCCGGCGGCGTGTTCGACAAGGACAAGAAGGACGAGGCGGCCGACCCGGCCGCGACTCCCTCGGCCGCGCCCACCCCGCAGCAGTCCCCCTCCCCGGCGATGGCGATCGACGCCAAGGCGAAGTACACCTTCGGCCTGAAGACCAGCGCGGGCGACATCACGTTCGAGATGGACGCGGCGAAGACCCCGCAGACGGTCAACTCGTTCAAGTCGCTCGCCGACAAGAAGTACTTCGACAACACCAAGTGCCACCGCCTGACCACGGGCGGGATCTTCGTCCTGCAGTGCGGTGACCCGCAGGGCACCGGCACGGGCGGCCCCGGCTACACCATCGCGGACGAGAACCTCGACGCCCTGGGCAAGCCCAACGAGACCGGACAGGTCATCTACCCGGCGGGCACGGTGGCGATGGCCAACACCGGCCAGCCCGGCTCGGGCGGCAGCCAGTTCTTCCTGGTCTACAAGGACAGCCCGCTCGCCCCCACGTACACCCCCTTCGGCAAGATCGACGCGGCCGGCCTGAAGGTCCTCGAAGAGGTGGCCAAGGCCGGTGTGGCCGACGGCGGCCAGGACGGGGCCCCCAAGACCCCCGTGACGATCGAGAAGGGCACCGTCACCCAGAACTGACCGGGACCGGGCGCCCCGGGCCCGGGCTGTCTCCTCGATTTCCCCGAATCGATTTCCTCCAAGGCGCTCCGGTACGGCGATATTCCGTCGTGCTGGATGCGGACAGCCGGCCCGGCGGTCGCCTATGTTGGCGTTGTGCAGGGCGGGCGCGGCCCGCCCCAGGAAACTGTGGACGATGCCCAGGGGGTGAACCCCTCGCAAGGCATCAGGTGGAGGAGGCGCTGTGAGCAGCGACCCGTGGGGCCGAGTCGACGAGACCGGCACCGTGTACGTGCGTACTGCCGATGGCGAGAAGGTCGTCGGCTCGTGGCAGGCCGGTACCCCGGAGGAGGCCCTGGCCTACTTCGAGCGCAAGTACGAGGGCCTGGTGGTCGAGATCGGCCTCCTCGAACGACGGGTGCGGACCACCGATCTGGCCGCCAAGGACGCCCAGACGGCCATCGAGCACCTGCGTACGCAGGTGGACGAGCACCACGCCGTCGGTGACCTCGACGCGCTGCGCGTGCGGCTGGACAAGCTGGTGGCGACCGTGGACTCGCGCCGCGAGGAGCGCAAGGTCCAGAAGGCCAAGCAGACGGACGAGGCCCGTACGGCCAAGGACGCACTGGTGGCCGAGGCCGAGGAGCTGGCGCAGAGCGACCAGTGGCGCAGCGCCGGCGAGCGGCTGCGGGCCCTGGTGGACATCTGGAAGGGTCTGCCCCGCCTCGACCGCAAGTCGGACGACGAGCTGTGGCACCGCTTCTCGCACGCCCGTTCCGCCTTCTCCAAGCGCCGCAAGGCGCACTTCGCCTCGCTCGACGCGCAGCGCGAGGACGCCCGCAAGGTCAAGGAGAAGCTGGTCGCGGAGGCCGAGTCGCTGTCGAAGTCGACCGACTGGGGTCCGACGGCCGCGCGCTACCGCGAGCTGATGGACAACTGGAAGGCCGCGGGCCGCGCGCAGCGCGAGTCCGAGGACGACCTGTGGAACCGTTTCCGCGGCGCCCAGGACGTGTTCTTCGCGGCCCGCAGCGAGGTCTTCGCGGAGCGCGACGCCGAGCAGGTGGAGAACCTGAAGCTGAAGGAGGAGCTGGCCGACGAGGCCGAGAAGCTCGTCCCGATCACGGACCTGAAGGCGGCCCGTGCCGCGTTCCGTTCCCTGAACGAGCGCTGGGAGGCCATCGGCCACGTACCGCGGGACGCGCGTCCCAAGGTGGAGGGCCGGATGCACACCATCGAGCGGGCGATCCAGGAAGCCGAGGAAGGCGAGTGGCGCCGTACGAACCCGGAGGCGCGGGCCCGTGCGGCCGGTCTGACGGGGCAGCTGCAGGCGGCGGTCGACAAGCTGCGCGGCCAGATCGACGCGGCGCGCGCGCAGGGCAACAACTCCAAGGCCGACAAGCTGTCCCGGGAGCTGGAGGGCCGTCAGGCCCTGCTGGACCAGGCGCTGAAGGGCCTTGAGGAGTTCGGCGGCTGACCACCGCCCCGCACGTGGAAGGGCCCCGGTACGCACTGCGTACCGGGGCCCTTCCGTCTTCGTACGGTTCCCCTGCTCCTTCGTACGGTTCCCCTGCTACGGCCTGCGGGCCGAGGTCACGCGGTAGACGTCGTAGACGCCCTCGACGCCCCGTACGGCCTTCAGGACGTGGCCCAGGTGCTTCGGGTCGCCCATCTCGAAGGTGAACCGGGAGGTGGCCACCCGGTCGCGGGACGTCTGTACGGCCGCCGACAGGATGTTCACGTGCTGGTCCGACAGCACCCGGGTGACGTCGGAGAGCAGCCGGGACCGGTCCAGCGCCTCGACCTGGATGGCGACCAGGAAGACGGAGGACTGGGTGGGCGCCCACTCGACCTCCAGCATCCGCTCGGGCTCCTGGGAGAGGGAGTCCACGTTGACGCAGTCCGCGCGGTGGACCGATACGCCGCTGCCGCGCGTGACGAAGCCGACGATCGGGTCGCCCGGCACCGGGGTGCAGCAGCGGGCCAGCTTGACCCACACGTCCTCGACGCCCTTGACCACCACGCCGGGGTCGGCGTTGCCGCGGCGGGTGCTGCGGCCGCGGGCCGGCGGGATGCTGTCCTCGATGTCCTCGTTGGCCGCGTCCTCGCCGCCGAGGGCCTGGACCAGCTTCTGGACGACGTTCTGCGCGGTGACGTGGCCCTCGCCGATCGCCGCGTAGAGCGAGGAGATGTCGGGGTAGCGCATCTCGTGCGCGAGGGTGACGAGGGAGTCCCCGGTCAGGATGCGCTGGATCGGCAGGTTCTGCTTGCGCATGGCCCGCGCGATGGCGTCCTTGCCGTGTTCGATCGCCTCGTCGCGGCGCTCCTTGGAGAACCAGGCGCGGATCTTGTTGCGGGCCCGGGGGGACTTGACGAAGCCCAGCCAGTCGCGGGACGGGCCGGCGCCCTCGGCCTTGGAGGTGAAGACCTCGACCAGGTCGCCGTTGTCGAGGGTCGATTCGAGCGGTACGAGCCGCCCGTTGACCCGCGCCCCTATGGTCCGGTGGCCGACCTCGGTGTGGACGGCGTACGCGAAGTCGACGGGGGTGGCGCCGGCCGGCAGGGCGATGACATCGCCCTTGGGCGTGAAGACGAAGACCTCGTTGCGCGAGAGGTCGAAGCGCAGGGAGTCGAGGAACTCGCTCGGGTCCTCGGTCTCCTTCTGCCAGTCCAGCAGCTGGCGCAGCCAGGCCATGTCGTTGACGGTGTCGTGGCCCGCGCTGCCCTTGGCCGCCTGCGGCACGTCCGTCCGTACCTTCGAGGTGCCGGCGACCGTCTGCTGCTTGTACTTCCAGTGCGCGGCGATGCCGTACTCGGCGCGGCGGTGCATGTCGAAAGTGCGGATCTGCAGCTCGACGGGCTTGCCGCTGGGTCCGATGACCGTCGTGTGGAGCGACTGGTACATGTTGAACTTCGGCATCGCGATGTAGTCCTTGAACCGGCCGGGGACCGGGTTCCATCGCGCGTGCACGGTGCCGAGGGCGGCGTAGCAGTCCCGGACGGTGTCGACGAGGACCCGGATGCCGACCAGGTCGTAGATCTCGGCGAAGTCGCGGCCGCGGACGATCATCTTCTGGTAGACGCTGTAGTAGTGCTTGGGGCGACCTGTGACGGTGGCCTTGATGCGGGCGGCCCGGAGGTCGGCCATCACCTCGTCGGTGACGACCGTGAGGTACTCGTCCCGCTTGGGTGCCCTTTCGGCCACCAGCCGCACGATCTCGTCGTACATCTTGGGGTAGAGGATCGCGAAGGCGAGGTCCTCCAGCTCCCACTTGATGGTGTTCATGCCCAGCCGGTGCGCCAGCGGGGCGTAGATCTCAAGGGTCTCGCGGGCCTTCTTCTCCTGCTTCTCCCGCTTGAGGTACCGCATGGTGCGCATGTTGTGCAGGCGGTCGGCGAGCTTGATGACCAGGACCCGGGGGTCCTTGGCCATGGCGACGACCATCTTGCGGACGGTCTCGGCCTGGGCGGCCTCGCCGAACTTGACCCGGTCGAGCTTGGTGACCCCGTCGACGAGCAGGGTCACCGCGTCGCCGAAGTCGCGCCGCAGGTCCTCCAGCCCGTACTCGGTGTCCTCCACGGTGTCGTGGAGGAGCCCCGCCATCAGCGTGGCCGGGTCCATGCCCAGCTCGGCGAGGATCGTGGTCACCGCGAGCGGGTGGGTGATGTACGGGTCGCCGCTCTTGCGCTTCTGACCGCGGTGCCAGCGCTCGGCGACCTGGTAGGCCTGCTCGATCTGCCGCAGCGTGGCCGTCTCGATCTTCGGGTCGTTGCTGCGGACTATGCGGAGCAGCGGTTCCAGGACCGGGTTGTACGGGTTGGAACGCTGCCCGCCGAGACGGGCCAGCCGGGCGCGCACCCGATTGGAGGACCCGGCCGACTTCGCGGACGCGGGCTTGACCGGAGGCGCGGGCGCCGGGGTCGGCGGAACCGGGGCGGCCGGCGGCGCGGCGGGGCCCGCCGCGGCCGGCTCGGCCTGCGGATCGGGCTGCGCGGCGGAGATTGGCTGGACCTCGTCTGGCAAGAGCGCTCCTCAGGGGGTCCCCCCGCACGGAGTGTGGGGGAGGATCCGGTGCCCGTGTCCGGTCCGGATAACCCATCGTAGCGAGGGTTCCGCCACCCCGTTCCCCGAGTCCACCCCGACCAGTGCACATCCAGCCCGTCCGGCGTTTGAGGACCGGGGTCCGGGGCGGAGCCCCGGGGAACGGGCGAAGGGCGGGTAGGGGACTCAGCCCCGCGCAGCGGCCCGCACACGCCGAAGCGGGCGCGCTCCGGGAAATCCCGGTGCACGCCCGCTTCGGCGGGAACAGCGTCGTCAGACGACGATCAGCGCATCCAGCGGAGCCCCGCCAAGGGCCCCGGCCAGCCGCTCACGACCCGGGAGGAACGAAAGCTCCATCAGGACCGCAACCCCGGCAACCGCCGCCCCGGCCCGGCGGATCAGCTCCAGCGAGGCGGCAGCGGTGCCGCCGGTGGCCAGCACGTCGTCGATGACCATGACCCGGTCGTCGGCGCACAGCGCCTCCGCGTGGATCTCGATCTCCGCCGACCCGTACTCCAGGTCGTAGGACTGCAGGAGCGTCGCCCCGGGCAGCTTCCCGGCCTTGCGGACCGGCACGAAGCCGATGCCCGCCTGGACGGCCACCGGAGCCGCCAGGATGAATCCCCGCGCCTCCAGACCGACGATCTTCGTCGCTCCGTACTGCCCGGCCAGGGCCACCAGCGCGTCCGTGAGGGCGCCGAACGCCTTCGGGTCGGCCAGCAGCGGGGTGATGTCCTTGAACATCACGCCCGGCTTCGGGTAGTCCGCCACGTCGGTGATCCGGCTGAGCAGCAGGTCCCGTACGCCGGAGGGCAGCTCCGCGGTCACCGGCGGCGTCCCGACCGGCCCTGGGCCACTACCTCGGGCGTGCCTTCGGTCCCGGCGTCCTCGGGCGACTCGCCCCTGGCCTCCGCCGACGCCCGCTTCGCGAGCACCCGCTTCTTCAGGGCCTTCATCGCCGGCTCGCGCTCCTTCAGGTCCACGACCAGCGGGGTCGCGATGAAGATCGACGAGTAGGCGCCGGCCGCGAGGCCGACGAACAGCGACAGCGAGATGTCGTTCAGCATGCCGGCGTCGAGGATGCCGCCACCGATGAAGAGCAGCGCGCCGACGGGGAGCAGCGCCACGACGGTGGTGTTGATCGAGCGGACCAGGGTGCCGTTGATGCTGCGGTTGGCGATCTCGCTGTACGTCCAGCGGGTCTGCTTGGTGATGTCCTTCGAGCCCTCCTTGAGACCGTCGAAGACGACGACGGTGTCGTAGAGGGAGTAACCGAGGATGGTCAGCAGACCGATGACCGTACCCGGGGTGACCTCGAAGCCGACCAGCGCGTACACGCCGACGGTGATGGTGAGGTCGTGGATCAGCGCGATCAGTGCCGCGACGGCCATCCGCCACTCGAAGGCGATGGCCAGGTAGATCACCACGAGGACCATGAAGACGCCGAGGCCCGTCCAGGCCTTGTTGGCGATCTGCTCGCCCCAGCTGGGGCCGACCAGGTCCGCGTTGATGTCGGCCGCGTCGACCTTGAGGTCGGTGGCGAGCTTGGCCTTCACGTCGGCCGCGGCATCGGTGCCCAGTTCCGAGATCTGGATGCGCAGGCCGCCGGTGCCGAGCTTCTGGACGATCGCGGGGTGGCCGGAGGCCTCTTCCGCGTCCTCGCGGGCCTGGGCCTCCGAGACGGAGGTCTTCGGGGTGGTGAAGACGGCACCGCCCTTGAACTCGATGCCCATGTTCAGGCCCGAGACGGCCACGGCCACGATCGCCGTGATGGTGATCAGGATGGAAACGCCGTACCAGACGAAGCGCTTGCCGACGAAGTCGTAGCCGACCTCACCTCGGTACAGCTTGGCGCCGAGATCTCCGAGCTTCGACATCTCTCACGCCTCCTTTGCGTCGACGGGAACGGAGACGGTCGCGGCGGCCGCGTCGGAGCCGGTACGACGCGAGCGTCGCAGCGGCGGCTTCGCGCCCAGTCGCTTCGGGTCCAGCCCGGACCACGGGTGACCGCTGGCGAAGAAGTTCGTACGGGCCAGCAGCGTCATGACGGGCTTCGTGAAGAGGAACACCACGACCACGTCGAGCAGGGTCGTCAGACCCAGGGTGAAGGCGAAGCCCTGCACCTTGCCGACGGTGACGATGAACAGCACCGCGGCGGCCAGGAACGACACGAAGTCGGAGACCAGGATGGTGCGACGGGCGCGCGGCCAGGCGCGCTCGACGGCCGGACGCAGGGTGCGGCCCTCGCGGATCTCGTCCCGGATGCGTTCGAAGTACACGATGAAGGAGTCGGCGGTGATGCCGATCGCGACGATGGCACCGCAGACGGCCGGCAGGTTCAGCGCGAAGCCGATGCCCTTACCGAGCAGCACCATGATCGTGTAGGTGAGGATGCCGGAGACGATGAGGCTGATGATGGCGACGAACGCCAGGCCCCGGTAGTACGCCAGCAGGTAGATCACCACGAGGGCGAGGCCGATGGCACCGGCGATGAGGCCGGCCTTCAGCTGCTCGCCGCCGAGCGCGGCGGTGACGGTGGTGACGCTGTCCTCCTGGAAGGACAGCGGCAGGGCGCCGTACGAGAGCATGTTGCCCAGGTCCTGCGCGGACTGCTGGTTGAAGCCGCCGGAGATCTCGGCGTTGCCGCCGGTCAGCGCCTGGCTGACGGACGGGTCGGAGATGACCTCGCCGTCGAGCACGATGGCGAACTGGTTCTGCGGGGACTGCTTGGCCGCGAGCTCACCGGTGATCTTGGCGAACTTGTCGGCGCCGCTGTCGGTGAACTGCATCGTGACGATCCACATGCCGCGCTGCGGGTCGATGATGCCCTTGGCGTCCTTGACGTCCTGGCCGTTGACCTGCGCCGGGCCGAGGACCCACTTGAACCAGACGCCGTCGCGCTTGCCGCAGGCGAGCGTCGGGTCCTCGGGCTTGACGTTCTGCTTGACGGCGGTGCGCTGCGCCTCGTTGCTGCAGTCCAGCGCGGCGAACTTCGCCTGCAGGTCCGCGGCGGCGGCCTGGTCGGCGGTCGGCGCGGACGGCGACGTGGACGGGGTGGCCTTGTCGTCTGCCTTCTTCGACACGCTCGCCGAGGGCGAGGGAGAGGGGGCGTTCGGGGCCTTGAGGGCCTCACTGACCGCACGGCCCTGGGAAGTGGCGCTGGACGACGGGGTGGCCGCGCTGGCGGACGGGCTGCCGGAACCGCTCGGGGCGGCGCTCGGGGAGCCGCTCGGGTTGGCCTCGGGCGCGACCGGCGCACCCTCCGCCGTGGCGAGCACGGGGCGGAAGTACAGCTGGGCGGTGGTACCGACCTGGTCGCGCGCCTGCTGATCGTTCGTCCCCTTGGGGATGTTCACGATGATGTGGTCGCGGCCCTGGGTCTGAACCTCGGCCTCCGACACACCGAGACCGTTGACGCGGCGCTCGATGATGCCGACCGCCGTGTTCATGTTGGTCTCGTTGATCGCGTCCGGCTTGCCGGGCTCGCTCTTGGCCTTGAGCGTGATGCTCGTACCGCCGGCGAGGTCGATGCCGAGTCGCGGCGTCGTCTGCTTCGTGAGGAACATCCCCGCGGTGAGCGCCACCATCGCGATCAGGATGATGGCCAGGGAACGCCCCGGCCTCCCCTGAGCCCCCGTGGGCCGCCGGCCCTTCTTCGGTGCTGCCACCTTGTCGTATCTCCCTGTCCAACCGTCCCGCGCCGGGTCAGCGCGTGGACGGCCACCGAAATGTGTGTGGGGACCCCTGCCCCCCGCAGAAGGGTCACTGGCCAGGACCGTCGGGGCTGCCGGTCAGGCGCCCCGCACGGTCCCCGGCCCAGCGCTACTTCGCGCCGGCCTCGCCGTCGGTCTTGCCGTCCTTGGGCTCGTCGCCCTTGGGCTCCTCCGCCGCGGGCTCGTCGGCCTTGGGCTCGTCCTTCTTGCCCAGGTCGAGCTTGGGTGCGTCGTCCCCGGTCAGGGAGGAAGCGTCGTCCGGGACGACCGGCGTGTCGATCGTCAGATCATCGGTGATGCCGTGGACGATGCGGTTGTACTCCTCGTCCTCCAGCACGGCGCCGATGGAGTTCTTCGCGTAGATCGCGTGAACGCCGGGGGCCACCTCGAGCGTGACGGTGTCCTCGCCGATCTCCTTCACCGTGGCGTACATGCCGCCGATGGTGCGGACGCCGGTGCCGGCGGTCAGCTGGTCGCGCATCTGCACGGCCGCCTGCTGCTTCTTCTTCTGGCTGCGGGTCAGCAGGAACATCGCCCCGATGATCAGCACGAACGGAAGGAGGGACATGATATTCAAGGGACGCAGGTCCTTCGCATCGACCGCACAAGCGCACGGCCTTTGTACGGGGGGTGGGTACGCCGACCGTAAGGGTCGGCATCGGCGGAGTCTAGGCGAGTCCGCACCGATGGAACAACGCCCAGCATGTCACCGCAGTTCCTGAGGGGACGAACGTCCGCGCCGTCAGGTCCCGAAGAGGCCCTGTTGTCCGCTTGATCCGTTCCCGCCCTGCTGTGGCGGAACAAGTCCCAGGTGAGCCCATGCGGCCGGGGTCGCGACCCGCCCCCGCGGAGTCCTGGCCAGGAGCCCTTCCCTGACGAGGAACGGTTCGGCCACTTCCTCCACGGTCTCCCGCTCCTCACCGACGGCGACGGCGAGCGTGGAGAGGCCTACGGGCCCCCCGCCGAAGAGCTTCAGGAGCGCCTCCAGGACGGCCCGGTCCAGCCGGTCGAGCCCGCGCTCGTCGACCTCGTAGACCTTCAGGGCGGTGCCGGCGACCGCGCGGTTGATCACGCCGTCGGCCCTGACCTGGGCGTAGTCGCGGACGCGGCGCAGCAGCCGGTTGGCGATACGGGGGGTTCCGCGCGAGCGGCCGGCGATCTCGGCGGCGCCGGCGGTGTCGATCTCCACGTCGAGGAGCCGGGCGGAGCGGTGGATGACGCGCTCCAGCTCCTCGGGGGCGTAGAACTCCATGTGGCCGGTGAAGCCGAAGCGGTCGCGCAGCGGGGGCGGGAGCAGACCGGCCCGGGTCGTGGCCCCGACGAGGGTGAACGGGGGCAGCTCCAGCGGGATGGCGGTGGCTCCCGGGCCCTTGCCCACGATCACGTCGACGCGGAAGTCCTCCATGGCCATGTAGAGCATTTCCTCGGCGGGCCGGGACATGCGGTGGATCTCGTCCAGGAAGAGGACCTCTCCCTCCTGGAGGGAGGAGAGGATCGCGGCGAGATCGCCCGCGTGCTGGATGGCCGGGCCGGAGGTGATCCGGATGGGCGCGCCCATCTCGGCCGCGATGATCATGGACAGGGTGGTCTTCCCCAGGCCCGGGGCGCCCGACAGCAGCACGTGATCGGCGGTGGCGCCGCGCTGGCGGGCCGCCTTCAGGACGAGGTCCAACTGCTGGCGGACCTTCTCCTGCCCGACGAACTCACCGAGGTCCTTGGGCCTCAGGGCCGCCTCGACGGCCGTGTCCTCGCCGTCCGCCGCGGCTGCGACGATCCGGTCGTCGCTCTCGTCATCCCAGTTCACGGTGTCTGTCTGCCTTCTCGGGGTGGTGCGGTGGTCTGTGCGCGGGCCGTATCCCGGGGCTCCGCCCCGGACCCCCCGCGCCTCAACGCCGGCGGGGCTGGGTGATGACTACCATCAGCCGGACGGGCCGACGCCGGCCATATTCAGCCCCTCCGGCGTTTGAGGAGCGGGGGTCCGGGGGCCGGCCCCCGGCGACGGCGCCGCACCCGTTTACCGGGCTCGGTTCAGGGACTGAAGCGCCGCGCGCAGCAGCTGCGGAACGGGGGCCGAACCGCCGGAGGCGATCGCGGCCTCCGCCTGGGGGGTCACGGCCGAGACCGCCTCGTCCGCGTCGCGGGGTGCGTAGCCCAGGCCGATCAGCGCGGCGGACAGCTGCTCCGACCACGGCGCCGGCCCGGAGGCCACCGCACGCTGCGCGCCGACCATCCCGCTCGACCCCAGCGGAGCACCCAGCTTGTCCTTCAGGTCCAGCAGCAGCTTCTGCGCGCCCTTCTTGCCGATGCCGGAGACCGCCATCAGCGCCTTCTCGTCCCCGACGGAGACGGCGACGCGCAGCGCGTCCGGGCTGTGCACCCCGAGCATGGCCTGCGCGAGCTTCGGGCCGACTCCGCTCGCGGTCTGCAGGAGCTCGAACACCTGGCGCTCGTCGTCGTCGGCGAAGCCGTACAGCGTCAGCGAGTCCTCCCGTACGACCAGGGAGGTCGCCAGCCGGGCCGGCTCGCCGGTCCGCAGGCCCGCGATGGTGTTCGGCGTGCAGTGCACGGCCATGCCCACTCCCCCGACCTCGATGACGGCCAGGGTGGGGGCGAGCGCGGCGACCGGGCCGCTGACGAAGGCGATCATGTGGTGCGGCCTTTCAGGGCGCTGGCATGCCGGTTGACGGCCTGCTGGAGGCGGTTCTGCGCGGGGGCGCGCCAGATGTGGCAGATGGCGAGGGCGAGGGCGTCCGCGGCGTCGGCGGGCTTGGGCGGGGCGGACAGCCGCAGCAGCCGGGTGACCATGGCTCCGACCTGCGCCTTGTCGGCGCGACCGCTGCCGGTGACGGCGGCCTTGACCTCGCTCGGGGTGTGCAGGGCGACCGGTATGCCGCGGCGCGCGGCACACAGCATGGCAACGGCACTGGCCTGGGCGGTGCCCATCACCGTGCTGACGTTGTGCTGGCTGAACACCCGCTCCACGGCGACGACTTCGGGCCGGTACTCGTCGAGCCATTCCTCGATGCCCAGCTCGATCGCGACGAGCCGGTTGCCCAACTCGGCGTCCGCGGGCGTCCGTACGACTCCCACGCCCAGCATCGTCAGGGGGCGGCCCGCCACCCCCTCGACCACACCGACACCGCACCGGGTCAGGCCCGGGTCAACGCCGAGTACGCGCACCCCCGCCCCCTTCTTCGATCTCCTGTACGTGCAGCTTCGCAGGTTATCGGGCGGCACTGACAAAGCAGCGGGCCGACGGGGTGTGTCCCCGTCGGCCCGCTGCGACGCTCTGAGCGGTCGGCGCCCGAATCAGGCGTCGACCTTCTCCATGACCTCGTCCGAGACGTCGAAGTTGGCGAAGACGTTCTGCACGTCGTCGCTGTCCTCCAGCGCGTCGATCAGCTTGAAGATCTTGCGCGCGCCCTCTTCGTCCAGCTCGACCTGCATGGTCGGCAGGAAGTTGGAGTCGGCCGAGTCGTAGTCGATGCCGGCCTGCTGGAGCGCCGTACGGACCGCGACCATGTCGGTGGCCTCGCTGACGATCTCGAACTGCTCGCCGAGGTCGTTGACCTCTTCGGCGCCCGCTTCCAGCACCGTCTCCAGCACGTCGTCCTCGGACAGCTCGCCCTTGGGGAGCAGGACGACGCCCTTGCGGTTGAACAGGTACGAGACCGAGCCCGGGTCGGCCATCGAACCGCCGTTGCGGGTCATGGCGACACGTACGTCGGACGCGGCACGGTTGCGGTTGTCGGTGAGGCACTCGATGAGCACCGCGACACCGTTCGGGCCGTAGCCTTCGTACATGATCGTCTCGTAGTCGGCGCCGCCGGCCTCGAGGCCGCCGCCGCGCTTGACCGCGGAGTCGATGTTCTTGTTCGGGACCGAGCTCTTCTTCGCCTTCTGGATGGCGTCGAAGAGGGTCGGGTTGCCATCGATGTCGGCGCCGCCCATACGGGCCGCGACCTCGATGTTCTTGATCAGCTTCGCGAAGAGCTTGCCGCGCTTGGCGTCAACCACGGCCTTCTTGTGCTTCGTCGTAGCCCATTTAGAGTGGCCGGACATCTGCCTGTCTCCTTCGCGTCACCAACAATGTTCGCCTCAGATCCTACCGGGACGCCGTTACAGCCCCGCGCGCACCATGTCGACGAAGTACGCGTGGACCCGGTCGTCACCCGTGAGCTCCGGGTGGAACGAGGTGGCGAGGACATTGCCCTGGCGGACGGCGACGGTGTGGCCGTCGTACGTGGCGAGCACCTCGGCGGCTCCGCCGACGGACTCGACCCAGGGGGCGCGGATGAAGACGCCCTCGACGGGGCCTCCCTCGATGCCCGCGAAGTCGACCTGCGCCTCGAAGGACTCGTTCTGCCGGCCGAAGGCGTTGCGGCGCACGATCATGTCGATGCCGCCCAGGGTCTCCTGGTCCTCACGGCCGTCCAGCAGCTTGTCGGCGAGCATGATCATGCCTGCGCAGGTGCCGTAGACCGGCATCCCGGCCCGTACGCGCTCGCGCAGCGGCTCCAGCATGCCGAACAGCACGGCGAGCTTCGACATGGTCGTGGACTCGCCGCCGGGGATCACCAGGGCGTCGACCTCGGCGAGCTCCTCGGGACGCCGGACCGGCCTGGCCACGGCGTCAGCCGAGGCCAGGGCGATCAGGTGCTCCCGTACGTCGCCCTGGAGCGCCAGGACACCGATGACGGGGGTGTTCGTCATGGTGATGACTACCAGCCGCGGTTGGCGTAGCGCTCGGACTCGGGGAGGGTGTCGCAGTTGATGCCGACCATGGCCTCGCCCAGGTTGCGGGAGGCGTCCGCGATGATCTTCGGGTCGTCGTAGAAGGTGGTGGCCTTCACGATGGCGGCGGCGCGCTTGGCCGGGTCGCCCGACTTGAAGATGCCGGAGCCGACGAAGACGCCCTCGGCACCGAGCTGGCGCATCAGCGCGGCGTCGGCGGGGGTGGCGACGCCACCGGCGGAGAACAGCACGACGGGGAGCTTGCCGAGCTCGGCAACTTCCTTGACCAGCTCGTACGGGGCGCGCAGCTCCTTGGCGGCGGCGAACAGCTCGTTGTTGTCGTAGCCGCGCAGGCGGGCGATCTCGTTCTTGATCTGGCGCAGGTGGCGGACGGCCTCGACCACGTTGCCGGTGCCGGCCTCGCCCTTCGAGCGGATCATGGCCGCGCCCTCGGCGATGCGGCGCAGGGCCTCGCCCAGGTTGGTGGCGCCACAGACGAAGGGGGTGGTGTACGCCCACTTGTCGGAGTGGTTGACCTCGTCGGCCGGGGTCAGGACCTCGGACTCGTCGATGTAGTCGACGCCGAGGGACTGGAGGACCTGGGCCTCGACGAAGTGGCCGATGCGGGACTTCGCCATGACCGGGATGGAGACGGCCTCGATGATCTCTTCGATCATGTTCGGGTCGGACATCCGGGCGACGCCGCCGTCCTTGCGGATGTCGGCGGGAACCCGCTCCAGGGCCATGACGGCCACGGCGCCGGCGTCCTCGGCGATCTTCGCCTGCTCGGCGTTGACCACATCCATGATCACGCCGCCCTTGAGCTGCTCGGCCATGCCGCGCTTGACGCGGGAGGTGCCGATCGCCGACTCGGCGGACTGCGGGGTGGAGGGAAGCGTGCTCACGGATTGACCTCACTCGAAAGGAAGATTCAGGCGCTACTGGCGATCGCTAGGGCGACCTGGTGGTACTGGACCGAGGAAACCTTCTCGACCAGTCCACGGCAAGGGCCAATGTGCAGCCGGTGGCTCCTTGCGATTTGGCCATTGGGTACAAGTTACGGCCGCTCGGCCAGATCCACCGGAGGCTCGTCGTCCATCTCGAAGGCCAGCGGGAAGGGTGCGTGGCCCGCCAGCCGGAACCAGCGGACCTTGCGGTGCCGGCGCAGGGCCCGGGCCGCGCGGACGGCGTCATTGAGGAATCGCCGCGCCATCGGCACCCGGCGGACCGCCGCCGCGAGCTCCTCGGTGGCCTCCGCCCCGCCCGGGGCCGCCTTGAGCGCGTCGACCTGCCCGACGTCGGCGAACACCGCGCGCAGTGCCTGGCTGAGCTCGCTCTCTGCGACCTCGCGGTGCTCCTCCTCCGCTTGGCGGGCGGCGTGCGCGGCCTCGTACAGGACGAGGGAGGAGGCGGGGTCCAGCACCCCGGAGGTCGCGACCTCCAGCACCACGGAGGCCCGCCGGACGAGCTGCGCGTCGAGGCCGGCGCGGGCGGCGTCCATCCGGGAGTGCAGCCGGTCGAGACGCCCGGCGGTCCAACTGAGGTACACCCCGACGAGGCCGAGGCCGAGGGCAATCCAGACAAGGGTTTCGATCACGGGCCGCGACTCTACCTTTCGACGCGCCCCTCGCACGGCGCGGCCCAAGCGGGGCTCCCCGGCTTCGCCGCGCTGCGCCGGACTCCGTCCGGCGGTGGCCGGTCGAGGGTACGGCCACGGCCGCCTGTCGCCAGGTCCCGGTGAGCGGGTGCGGGTGGGCTCCCCTGCGGGGCGAAGTCCCCTACCCGCCCTTCCACCGTTCCCCGGGCGCTGCCCGGACCCCGGTCCTCACACGCCGGACAGGCTGAGGAGGGGGTACCGGGCTGCGCCCTGACCCCCTGGGGCTCCGCCCCGGACCCCCGCGCCTCAATCGCCGGCGAGGCTGAAATTGCCCTGCGGGCAGTCCAGCGCCCCACCGGCCCGCACGGTCAAAGCCGACACCGGCCCAATCCAGCCCCTCCGGCGTTTGAGGAGCGGGGGTCCGGGGGCCGGCTCCCGGGAACGGCGCCGCACGCGGCAACGGGTCCGGGGCGGAGCCCCGGGGAACGGGCGAAGGGCGGGTAGGGGACTCCGCCCCGCGCAGCGGCACACCCGCAGCCGGGGTCCACCGCGGACGGGCCGGCGCAGCCGAAACCGAACGGACCTGAGCCCAGGCCGGGCCTGAGCTCAGACGGGGCCGGAGTACGGACGGGACCGGAGTACGGACGGGACCGGAGCCGGCCCCTGGCCGGAGCCCGGGGCGGGGGCAGGGCCCCGGGCGGCTACGCGTCTCGGGAGAGGCCCAGGCGGGTGCGGAGCGGGACGCGCTCGTCCTCTGCCACCGCCGTCGCGCCGTCGGTCACCGTTTCGTAGACGGCCAGGATGTCCGCCGCCACCGTCGACCAGTCGAAGCGGCGCACGTGGGCCGAGCCGCGGGTGCTCAGTTCCGCACGGCGGGCGGGGTCGCGCAGGAGGGCGATCGCCGAGGCCGCCAGGGAGTCGGGGTCCTCGTTCGCGAACAGCTCACCGGCCGCCCCCTGGTCAAGGACCTGCGCGAAGGCGTCGAGGTCGGCCGCCAGGACCGCCGCCCCGGCCGAGAGGGCCTCGACCAGGATGATGCCGAAGCTCTCGCCGCCCGTGTTCGGGGCCACGTACACGTCGACGCTGCGCAGCAGTCGCGCCTTGTCCTCGTCCGAGACCATGCCGAGGAACTCGACCCGGGAGCGGAGTTCGGGCGGCAGGGAGGAGACCGCCTCCTCCTCGTCGCCGCGGCCCGCCACCAGGAGGCGTACGTCCGGGCACTTCTCCACGATGCGGGGGAAGGCCGCCATGAGGACCGGCAGGCCCTTGCGGGGTTCGTCGATCCGGCCGATGAAGCCGAGGGTCTGGCCCGACCAGGCCGGGTTCGCGTCGGCCTTGGCGAAGAAGTCCACGTCCACGCCGTTGGGGATGACCACCGCGTCCCCGCCGAGGTGCTCGACCAGCGTGCGCCGCGCGTACTCGCTCACCGCGATCCGGGCGCTGATCTTCTCCAGCGCCGGCTGCAGGATCGGGTACGCCGCGAGCATCGCCCGGGAGCGCGGGTTCGAGGTGTGGAAGGTGGCCACGATCGGGCCCTGCGCCGCCCAGCAGGTCAGCAGCCCGAGCGAGGGGGCCATCGGCTCGTGGATGTGGACCACGTCGAAGACCCCGTCGTGCAGCCAGCGCCGTACGCGGGCCGCCGACAGGAAGCCGAAGTTGAGCCGGGCCACCGAGCCGTTGTACGGCACCGGCACCGCCCGGCCCGCCGACACCACGTAGGGGGGCAGGCCGGTCTCGTCGTCCGAGGGGGCCAGGACCGACACCTCGTGGCCGAGGCCGATCAGGTGTTCCGCAAGGTCCCGGATGTGGAACTGGACCCCGCCGGGCACGTCCCAGGAGTACGGACAGACGATGCCGATCTTCACGCGGAGTGCTCCTCGGGCCGGCCGGCGCTGTCCAGATCGTCGAGCCACAGCCGCTGGAGCATGTGCCAGTCCTGCGGGTGTTCGGCGATGCCCTGCGCGAAGGCGTCGGCCAGCGCCTGCGTCATGGCTGCGGTCTTCTCCTGCCGGGTGCCCGTCCCGGGCACCTCCACCGGGCCGTGGATCCGGCCGTACATCTTCGGCGCGTCCCCGTAGTACAGGGTGGCCGGGAGCAGGACCGCGCCGGTCTGCTGGGCCAGCAGGGCGGGCCCGGCGGGCATCCGTGCGGCCGATCCGAAGAAGTCCACTTCCACCCCGGAGGCCGACAGGTCCCGGTCCGCGACGAGGCAGACCAGTCCGCCGGAGCGCAGCCGCCGCGCGAGCGTGCCGAAGGCGGCGCCGCCGTTGTGCGGAAGCACCTCCATGCCCAGGCTCTCGCGGTAGGCGACGAAGCGGTCGTAGAGGGTTTCCGGCTTGAGCCGCTCGGCGACGGTGGTGAACGGGACTCCGATGTGGGTGACGGCCCAGGCGCCGGCGAGGTCCCAGTTGGCCAGGTGCGGGAGGGCGACGATCACTCCGCGTCCGGAGGCCAGGGCCTCGCGCAGGATGTGGTCGTCCTTCATCTCCACGTCGGTGCTGAATCGTTCCTTGGCCATGGTCGGCAGGCGGAAGGACTCCATCCAGTACCGCATGTAGGAGCGCATGCCCGCGTGCGACAGCTCGCGCAGCCGCTCGGGCGTGGCGTCCGGCACCACCCGGGCCAGATTCGACTCCAGGCGCAGCACGCTCTTGCCGCGCCGCTTCCAGACGAAGTCCGCGATCCGCCGGCCGAGGGCCGCCGCGGCCGGTTCGGGCAGCTTCTTCACTCCGGCCCAGCCGAGCCCGTAGAGCCCGTCGACCAGCTTGTCCTGTGCCTTGCCCATCAGGGCGTACCGCCTTCGGAGGGAGCACCCGCGGCAGCGGCGGCGGCATCGGCCTCGGCCGATTCGCGCCGTACGGTGACCACGCGCTGGATCAGGGTCACGAGCGAGCCCGCCGCGACCACCCACAGCGCGATCGGCAGCAGCAGGCCGATCCACGAGGGGGCGCCGAAGGTTTCCAGACCGGACAGACCGGCCGCGACCAGTGTGATCACGAGGCGTTCGGCGCGCTCGATGAGCCCGTTGACGGCCACCGGCAGTCCGATCGACTCGCCGCGGGCCTTGGTGTACGAGACCACCTGGCCGCTGGCCAGGCAGAAGATGGCGACCGCGCAGAGCGCGTTGTTGTTCCCGGAACCCGCGTACCAGAGTGCGAGTCCGCCGAAGATCGCCGCGTCCGCCACCCGGTCGAGGGTGGAGTCGAGGAACGCGCCCCACCGGCTGGAGACGCCGGCCTGACGGGCCATGTTCCCGTCCACCAGGTCGGAGAACACGAAGAGCGTGATGGTGATCGTGCCCCAGAAGAGCTCGCCCATGGGGAAGAAGACCAGGGCTCCGGCCACCACTCCGGCCGTGCCGATGAGGGTGACCGCGTCGGGACTCACTCCCATCCGGAGCAGAAAAGCGGCGAATGGCGTGAGAACACGCGTGAAGAATGCACGCGCGTACTTGTTCAGCATGGCCTTCCCGGAGGGTCGCTGGGCCGCACGGCCACCACGGCCACCGGCTGGCCCATCGTAGCCAGGGCCCCGGGCCATCGGCGCCGCGCACCCACCGGTTCACACGAGGCGGGCCTTTCTCGGGCCGTTCGCCACGTTCCGGATGCCCTTCCGGTGGCTCCCGGCGGCTCCTGCCGGGCCCCGCCGGGGTCCCCACCCAGGTCCAGGGGCTCCGGCGGTTTCCGCGGTTCCGGTACGACGTATGGACGGCGTGTGACGGCAGTGCAAAGCTCGAAGAAGGCCTTTTCCCCTCCATCCCCTCCAATCGGGAGGCAAGAGCATCGTGGGAGCCGCATCACACCAATCCGGAGCCGCCGGCAGAGCACCGACGGCCGACCGCCCGGCCTCCGTACGGAACGTCGTGCTGGTCGGCCACAGCGGATCCGGCAAGACCACACTGGTCGAAGCCCTGGCCCTGACCGCCGGCGCCGTGAACCGGGCCGGCCGCGTCGAGGACGGCGCCACCGTCTCCGACTACGACGAGATCGAGCACCGCCGCCAGCGCTCGATCCAGCTCTCCCTGGTCCCCGTGGAGTGGGCCGGAATCAAGATCAACATCTTGGACACCCCCGGTTACGCCGACTTCGTCGGAGAGCTCCGGGCCGGACTGCGCGCCGCCGACGCCGCCCTCTTCGTGGTCTCGGCCGCCGAGGACGGCGACGGGCTCTCCGGTGCCACCCGGATGGTCTGGGACGAGTGCGCCGCCGTCGGCATGCCGCGCGCCATCGTCGTGACCCACCTGGAAGCCGCCCGCGCCGACTACGCGCAGATGACCACGGTGTGCGGCGACGCCTTCGGAGCGGACGACCCCGATGCCGTGCGCCCGCTCTACCTGCCCCTGCACGGCCCCGCCGCCCCCGACGGCCACGCCCCGGTGGCCGGACTGCTCGGACTGCTCTCCCAGCGCGTCTACGACTACACCTCCGGCGACCGCGTCGAACGCGACCCGGATCCCGGCGAGCTCGCCCTGATCACCGACGCCCGCGCCCGGCTGATCGAGGGGATCATCGCCGAGAGCGAGGACGAGACCCTCATGGACCGCTACCTCGGCGGCGAGGACATCGACCTCAAGACCCTGGTCGACGATCTGGAGCGGGCCGTGGCCCGCGGCACCTTCCACCCCGTCCTGATGGCCGCCCCCGCCGCCGACGGCGCCCGCAAGGGCCTGGGCACCGTAGAGCTCCTCGAACTGATCACCGGCGGCTTCCCCACCCCGCTGGAGCGCGCGCCCGTCGGCGTCACCACCCCCGAGGGCGCGGCCCGCCCCGCGGTCACCTGCGATCCGGACGGGCCGCTGGTCGCCGAGGTGGTGAAGACCTCCTCGGACCCCTACGTCGGCCGCGTCTCGCTCGTCCGCGTCTTCTCCGGCACCCTGCGCCCCGACGAGACGGTCCACGTGAGCGGTCACGGACTGACCGACCGCGGGCACGAGGACCACGACGTCGACGAACGCGTCGGCGCCCTGACCTCACCCTTCGGCAAACAGCAGCGCACCCTCGCCCACTGCATCGCCGGCGATCTGGCCTGCGTGGCCAAACTCACCCGCGCCGAGACCGGCGACACCCTCTCGGCCAAGGACCACCCCCTCCTGATGGAGGCCTGGTCCATGCCCGACCCGCTGCTCCCCCTCGCCATCGAGGCCCACAGCAAGGCCGACGAGGACAAGCTCTCCCAGGGCCTGGCCCGGCTGGTCGCCGAGGACCCGACCATGCGGCTCGAACAGAACCCGCACACCCGCCAGCTCGTCCTGTGGTGCCTCGGCGAAGCCCATCAGGACCTCGCCCTCGAACGACTGCGCACCCGGTACGGGGTCCAGGTCGACCCGGTCCCGCACAAGGTCAGCCTCCGCGAGACCTTCGGCGCCAAGGCCGGCGGCCGCGGACGGCACGTCAAACAGTCCGGCGGGCACGGCCAGTTCGCCATCTGCGAGATCGAGGTCGAGCCGCTTCCGCCGGGCAGCGGCATCGAGTTCGTCGACAAGGTCGTCGGCGGAGCCGTGCCCCGCCAGTTCATCCCGTCCGTGGAGAAGGGGGTCCGCGCGCAGGCCGCCCGGGGGCTCGCGGCCGGATATCCGCTGGTCGACGTACGCATCACCCTGCTCGACGGCAAGGCCCACTCGGTGGACTCCTCCGACGCCGCCTTCCAGACCGCGGGCGCCCTCGCCCTGCGCGAAGCCGCCGCCGGGGCCTCGGTCCGGCTCCTCGAACCGGTCGCCGAGCTCGCCGTGCTCGTCCCCGACGAGTACGTCGGCCCCGTCATGAGCGACCTCGCCGGCCGCCGGGGCCGCGTCGTCGGCACCGACGCGGCGGGCACCGGCCGCACCCGGGTCCTCGCCGAGATCCCGGAGATCGAGATCGGCCGGTACGCCGTCGAGCTGCGCTCCGTATCGCACGGCACGGGGCTGTTCAGCCGTACGTACGCGCGCCACGAGCCGATGCCACCGCAGATAGCGGACAAGCTGCGCGAACAGGCAGGGAAGGGAAGCCAGCTGACATAGCGTCACCCGGGCCGCCCACCCAACCCGCTTGCGGTGGGCGGCATTTGGCTGTCCCATGACCACGGGGAGGAATCGGCCGATAGGCTCGTCCGCGGGTGAGGCGGGCAGGCCGAACGGGTAGACCAAGCGGACAGGCCGAACGCACAGGGCGGGAACGCCGCACCGGGAACACCTCCGGAGCGGGCGGCATCGCGGGCAGGCCCGCACACGAGTACGACGCACAGCGATGGGGGCAGCGGTGGCGGACGACGGATTCGACTTCAGGCCCGGGGCACAGATCCCGCTCCAGGGCGGCGGCGGCCAGACCGCCGCGACGAACGCCCTCGCTTCCGCCGCCTACCGGGACGGCGGGCGCGACACCAAGCTGGAAGAGATACTCAAGGCCAACAACGAGCACTACGAGTCGGTCATCAAGCCCGGCAAAATCCCCCAGCTCGCCCCCAACCTCGGCGAGGCCTTCTGCCGCGCCGTCGAAACGCGCACCATCCCGCCCGCCCGCAAGCCCCTCATCCAGTCCTTCGGCGCCGACCCGCAGACGGTCGTCGAGCACTGTCTGGCCGCTTCGCGGATCCGCAAGGAGCGCGACCGTAAGCTCCGCCTGATCATGCTGGCCTGCGGCGTGGCCTTCCTCCCGGGCCTGCTCCTGTGGCTCGGGCTCTTCTGGGGCCGCAAGGCCCTGTCCTCCTCCGACGCCAAGCGTGCCTCGTGGCTCGGCACGGCGCTGCTGGTCGGCGTGGGCATGGTGGTCGCCGTGCTGATGTTCCGGCTCCCGGTGACCGGGTTCCTGGGCATCTACGTCCGCGCGATGGTCATCGCCCCCGTCCTCGGCTGGTTCCTCGCCAGGCGGCTCTGCCAGGCCACCGCCACCGACCTGCGCTCGCGCTGGGACGGCCTCATCGACGGCGGCGGAGGGGTGGCCGCCAAGATCCCCGAAGCCGTCCCGGGCAACCCCGACGAGAAGGCCCGGGAGGATCTGCGCCACTCCCTCGCCAAGCTCACGGCCGAAGACCGCAGCAACGCCGCCTTCTACGCCGGGCCCAAGGGAATCCTCGGCATGGGTACCCGCTGGGGCAGCTGGCAGATGGCCGAGGAACTCGCCCCCAAGAACGAGGGCGCCGAGATCCACCCCTTCCGCAGCTGGGACGTCGTCCGGGCCATCGACGCCGAGCTCCGCAAGCTGGAGCGGGGGCCCCTGCACACGGGCGGTCTCCCACCCGCCTCGATCCAGCACTGGATCGTCACCCACGTCGGAAAGGGAGCCAAGGAGGTCGCCCGCCCCACCGGAGCGGACGTCGACACCTTCCTCGTCAAGCCGCACGAGATCACACGGATCTGCAACGAGCAGCAGTTCAACAAGGGCACCCGGCACTACCTCGGCATCCAGTACCCGGTCTGGGACGGCCAGCTCGTCATCACCATGCTGGTCACCGTCACCGTGCTCTACAAGACCCTCCGCGTGGAGGTCACCGGCCACGCCCTCGGCCCCGTGCACGGTCTGTTCACCACCAAGTCGAAGGCACCGACCGACGAGGTCCACAAGTCGGTACGGTTCTGGGAGACCATGGAGCTCCTGCGGCCGGTGGTCGAGACGGACGAGGTCATCCGTCTCACCGTGCGCGCCCCCTTCACCTGGTACCCGCCGCTGCTGGACCACCTCGGCGGCAAGCTCGTCCTCCCGGAGCCCTTCGGCGTCCGCCATGTCTGGGCGGACCAGCCGTGGGAGCACCGCTTCATGGCGGACGACGCCATGCGCACCGCGACCCCGGTCCTGCGGGCGGTGCACACCGCCGCAATGCGCGTCCTGGAGGAGAACGGGGTCGACACCGACCGCTTCACCAACCGGTCGAGCATCGTCAGCGGTCTGATCCAGGACGCCGCACCGCGCAAGGCGGACGTCTACGACGCGTGAGCCCGCGCGGACGCCCACGGGCACGCCCTAGTCGGTGGGCCAGGCGTCGGCGAGCATCTGGCGGGTGTCCGCGAGGAGTTGGGGCAGCACCTTGGTGTGGCCCACGACCGGCATGAAGTTCGTGTCCCCGCCCCAGCGGGGCACGATGTGCTGGTGCAGGTGCGCGGCGATGCCCGCGCCGGCGGCCTGGCCCTGGTTCATGCCGATGTTGAACCCGTGCGCACCGGAGGCCTTGCGCAGCGCGACCATCGCCCGCTTCGTGAGGTCGGCCAGTTCGAGGGTCTCGGCGGCGTCCAGGTCCGTGTAATCGGCGACGTGCCGGTACGGCACGACCATCAGGTGGCCGCCGTTGTACGGGTAGAGGTTCAGCACGGCGTAGACGTGCTTGCCCCGGGCCACGACCAGTCCGTCCTGGTCCGACATGTCCGGAATCCCGCAGAAGGGACAGCCGTCTCCGGCCTCCGGCCCGGTCGGCTTGTTCTCCCCCTGGATGTAGGCCATCCGGTGGGGCGTCCACAGACGCTGGAACGCGTCCTGCGTGCCCACACCGATCTGCTGCTCCGGCTCAATCGTCATGGGATGCAGCATATGACCTTGCCCCCGGGCGGCGTGTCGCCGGGGCGAACACCGGTGTGCGGGACGCGATGCTGAGCCCATGAACGATGCACCCGAGACCGGTGACCAGCCCTGGGAGCGCCGGACCGAGCTGCCCCTGTTCTACGCCTCCCTGCTCTTCCTCGCCGGCTACACGCTCTCCGTACTGGCCTACCGGGCCCACCCCGTGTGGCGGGACATCGGCCTCGGCCTGGTCGCGGTGACCTGGGCCTGCTTCATCGTGGACTACCTGGCCCGGCTGATCCTGAGCCGCATGCGGCCGCTGCGCTTCGTCCGCGTGCACTGGCTGGACACCCTGATCGTGATGCTGCCGCTGCTGCGGCCGCTGCGCATGGTCAAGGTCCACGACGCGATCCAGGCCCGCTACAACCGCCCGCGCCGGAACCTGTACGCACGCGTGATGTCGTACGCGGGCCTGTCGGCCGGGCTGCTCGGTTTCGCGGGCGCCCTCGGGGTCCACCACTTCGAGCGCCAGGCCCCGGGAGCCTCGATCCTCACGCTCGGGGACGCGGTGTGGTGGGTGTGCGAGACGCTGACGACGGTGGGCTACGGGGACATGGCCCCGGTGACCCCGGGGGGCCGGATCATCGCGGGGTTCATGATGGCCGGCGGGCTGGCGCTGCTGGGCGCGGTGACGGGTTCGTTCTCGTCCTGGATGCTGCAGGCCTTCCGGCGGGAGGACGAGGAAGCCCCCGGGAAGTGAGACTTCCCGGGGGCTCCTCCCCCGCTTGCGCGGGGATCACGATCACACCTGGACGCGGCGCTCCACGACGTCCACGAGCTTCGCCAGCGCCTGGTCGCGCGGGACGCCGTTCTCCTGCGAACCGTCGCGGTAGCGGAAGGAGACGGTGCCCGCGGCCATGTCCTCGTCACCGACGATGATCATGAAGGGGACCTTCAGCTTCTGCTGGTTGCGGATCTTCTTCTGCATGCGGTCGGAGGAGGCGTCCACCTCGACGCGCAGGCCCTTCTTCTTCGCCTCGGCGGCGAACTCCTGCAGGTACTCGATGTGCGAGTCGCCGATCGGGATGCCGACCGCCTGGACCGGGGCGAGCCACGGCGGCATGACGCCCGCGTAGTGCTCCAGCAGGACGGCGAAGAACCGCTCGATGGAACCGAACAGCGCACGGTGGATCATGACCGGCCGCTGCTTGGTGCCGTCGGGGCCGGTGTACTCCAGGTTGAAGCGCTCCGGCAGGTTGAAGTCGAGCTGCACGGTCGACATCTGCCAGGTGCGGCCGATCGCGTCACGGCACTGGACGGAGATCTTCGGGCCGTAGAACGCGGCGCCGCCCGGGTCCGGGACCAGGGGCAGGCCCTGCTTCTCGGCGACCTGCTGGAGGGTGGCGGTGGCCTCCTCCCAGATCTCGTCCGAGCCGACGAACTTCTCCGGGTCCTTGGTCGACAGCTCCAGGTAGAAGTCGGTCAGACCGTAGTCGCGAAGCAGGTTCAGCACGAAGGTCAGCGTGCGGTCGAGCTCCTCCGCCATCTGCTCCTTGGTGCAGTAGATGTGCGCGTCGTCCTGGGTGAAACCGCGCGAGCGGGTCAGGCCGTGCACGACGCCGGACTTCTCGTACCGGTACACGGTGCCGAACTCGAAGAGGCGCAGGGGCAGTTCGCGGTAGGAGCGACCGCGCGCATCGAAGATCAGGTTGTGCATCGGGCAGTTCATGGGCTTGAGGTAGTAGTCGGTACCACCGTCGAGCTGCATGGGGGGGTACATGCCCTCCGCGTACCAGTCCAGGTGGCCGCTCTTCTCGAAGAGGGTGCCCTTGGTGGCGTGCGGGGTGTAGACGAACTCGTAGCCCTCTTCCTCGTGCCGCTTGCGCGAGTAGTCCTCCATGGTGCGGCGGATGACGCCGCCGCGCGGGTGGAAGACGGCCAGGCCGGAGCCGATCTCGTCCTGTACGGAGAACAGGTCGAGCTCGACGCCGAGCTTGCGGTGGTCGCGCTTCTCGGCCTCGGCGAGGAAGTCGAGGTGGGCCTTCAGCTCGTCCTTCGACGGCCACGCGGTGCCGTAGATGCGCTGGAGCATCGGGTTCTTCTCGCTGCCGCGCCAGTAGGCGGCGGCGTTGCGCATCAGCTTGAACGCGGGGATGTTGCGGGTGGTGGGCAGGTGGGGGCCCCGGCAGAGGTCCTTCCAGCACAGGTCGCCGGTCTTGGCGTCGAAGTTGTCGTAGATGGTCAGCTCGCCGCCGCCCACCTCGACGTTCGCGCCGTCGTCGGTCGAGGCCGAACCCTTGATGCCGATGAGTTCGAGCTTGTAGGGCTCGTTCGCCAGCTCCTCGCGGGCCGCCTCGTCGGTGACGACGCGGCGGGCGAAGCGCTGGCCGCGCTTCTGGATCTCCTGCATCTTCTTCTCGATGGCCTTGAGGTCATCGGGGGTGAAGGGCCTGGCGACGTCGAAGTCGTAGTAGAAGCCGTCCCGGACCGGCGGGCCGATGCCCAGCTTGGCCTCGGGGAACAGCTCCTGCACGGCCTGCGCCATGACGTGCGCGGTGGAGTGGCGCAGGATGTCCAGGCCGTCCGGGGAGGAGATCTCCACGGGCTCGACGGTCTCGCCGTCCTGCACCTCGTACGCGAGGTCCTTCAGCTCACCTGCGATGCGCGCGGCGACGATGGTGCGCTCGCCGGCGAAGAGCTCTGCCGCCGTAGTGCCCGTGGCCACCACGCGCTCGTCCCGCTCGGAATCGCGTTGGATGAACACACGGACGTCTGACACCGGTCTCTCCTGACTCAGGGGGTGCGCAAGAGAACACTGCGCGCCTGAATCGTACCGAGCGGATGGGCTGAGCCGCTAAACGGTTACCGCCGGGCCGGCGGGCCACACCCGTCCCCGCCCGCCTTCGGGGCGCGGGGTCCGGGCCGGCGCCCCGGAAAACGGCGCCGCACGCACCGCCGGGGGGGCCTCTCCCCGGCGGGGGGTGGAACCGGCGCAGGAGGAAGCGGCGTCCCCCGACGCAGAAGATCATCAGTGGGCACAGAGGAGATCCTTATGACCGGCACGGCCACCCGTTACCTCTATCTGGCGCGGCACGGCGAGGCGGCGTCGGAGGAGAGCGGGCTGACGGAAGACGGCCGCCGGCAGGCCGTGCTCCTCGGCCGACGCCTGCGCGGCGTCCCTCTCGCGGCCGTTCACCACGGCCCGCTGCCCCGGGCGGAGCAGACCGCGCGTCTGATCGGCGACCAGCTGGAGAACGTCCCCCTGCACGTCTCGGACGTGGCCGGCGACTACCTCCCCTACGTGCCGGAGAAGGAGGAGCTTCCGGCGGAATCCGCGGACCTCTTCCTCCGCTTCCTCGCCAGTGCCACGGAGGAGGAGCGGGAGCACGGACCCGGGCTGGCCCGGCGGGCGCTCGACCTGTTCACCGGGCCGGTGGACGGCGGGAAGGACCGGCACGAACTGGTCGTCACCCACAACTTCCTGATCGCCTGGCTCGTCCGGGAAGCCATGGACGCACCGCATTGGCGCTGGCTCGGTCTCAACCACGCCAACGCCGCCCTCACGGTCATCCGGTACGCGCCCGGCCGCCCGGCCTCCGTCCTCGTCTCCAACGACATGCGACACCTGCCCGCCGAGCTGCGCTGGACCGGCTTCCCGCCGGAGCTGCACGTCTAGCGCCGGGGCCGGCCGTCCTATTCGTCCGACGGCAGCACGTCCCCGGCGTCGAGGGATTCGTCCAGGGACTTCATCAGCCGGTCCCGCTCGACCTCGTCCAGCGGGACCGGGCGGACATCCGCGGCGTCGGTCAGGCGGCGGAAGCCGCCCCGGCGCTGCAAGCGGCCGCTGACCCGGATCGGCAGTCCGACCAGGTGCGCGTGGCCCGCCACGCGGTACGACTCCTCGTCGAGCACCACCCGGACATACGGGACCTCCGCCCCGGCGAGGACCCGCAGCCGGACCGTGCCCCCGCCTCCCGGGGCCGAGCGCCGCATCCGGACCACCGCGCCCGCCACCCGCACCGGGACCGCCGGCTCGTCCCGCGTGTAGCGCGCGGCCGCCTCCCGGAGCACCGGGAGGTCGCCGGGCGAGAACTCCACCGGCTCCGGCCGGGCGGCGCACCCGGCCGGGACTCCCGCCGCCGGGGCCCACGCGAGGGCCACCCGGGCCCCTTCGGAGCCGCGGACCAGCGAGATGAGCGCCTCGGCGAGCTCCCGGCTGACCCCGGCCTCGATCGCCGCGTCGAAGGCCTCCATGCCGCCGGTGGCCCGCCGGTAGTCCACGGCCTCGCGGGCGGCGTGCAGCGCGTGGTGCAGCCGGATCACGGTGCCCCGGCCCCCGTCGACGGGGACGTACGCGGTCAGCCGCCGGCCGCCCGGAGCCGGCCCGACCAGGACCCCGTCCAGCGCCCGCTCCGCCCTGCCCCGGTGCCGGGCTCCGTAGTATCCGGCCCGCGCCCGGTCGGCCAGGGCCCCGGCGAGGAGCAGCTGGCGGGCGGCCGAGCGGAGCTGTTCCTGGATCGTCCAGTCGGCCTCGCCCTGGAGTCCGTACGCCCCTCGCGGGATCTCGCGGTCCCAGCGGATCTCGTCGCTGGGCACGCTGAGGCCGTACAGCACCTCGCGCGCCGACGGCAGCGCGCTGCGCGAGAGCGCGGTGAGCGCCTCTTCGATCAGGTCGGCGCAGTCGGGGAAGGTCCGGCTCTCGGGGACGAGGAGACTGGTGCCGCCGCTGCCCGTGGCGTACGGGGCGGGCGGCGTCCAGCGCCCGTACCGTCCGGCGGCGCCGCCGCGGCGCAGCCAGCCGTGCCGGTGCAGCAGGGCGCCGAGCACGAGCGGATCGATCTGCGCGGGATCGGGGGCGCCCGCGGCGAACTCCTGTGGGGAGAGCGGCTCCAGGTGCGGTGACTGCCAGTTCATCAAGGTGTCCCTCCCGACCCGACCCGGGTCATGATCTCGCAGAGCGCCCGGTCGTCGAAGATCCGCGTGGTCGGGATCCGTACGGTGGTCCGGCGCCGGCCGGTCACCGGGTGTCCGGCGAGATTGGTCCAGTAGCAGCAGTGCCGCAGGTCGAGCCGGTCGTGTCCGGCGCTCAGCCATTGGTCGCGTTCCCGCGGGACGAGCATCACGACGAGGATCTTGTGGACGGCGACCGGGCTGCGGGCCAGCTTCACGAGGTGCTCGTTGTCGAGGGTGAAGCCGAAGGTGGGCCCGGCCGGTCGGGCCGGTATCTGGTAGGTCGCCTTGAGCTGGACCTTGATGGTCACCTCGTCGTCGACGACGTGCTCGGGGGCGCCGTGGCTGACGTGCCAGTCGATGCCGTTGTCGGGAAAGGGCTGGGACAGCGAGCAGCCGGCCGCGGCGACGACGGCGTGCAGGTATCCCACTTGAAGGGTTTCCATGCAGGCGGTGGTGGCGAGCGTGCCGCGCAGCGGTCGGCTCCGCGGGTCGGTCCGCGAATCGATCTGCCCCGCGAGCACCCCGCCCGGTTCGGGCTGCGCGAGCGCCATGGCCGGCTCCCCATGCCTTCCGGGCTGTGCTGTTCCGAGCGGCCGTGTCGGGCCGCGTCAGGTCCGAGTCAGGGTGTCGGGGTTGACGACCGGTCATGTGTGCGGTCCCCCAGTTGAGTTGTCTCCGCAGTCGGCGTCCCGCAAACGGCGTACGGGGCAAAGAGCCCGGGTATCACCGTTTCGGGCAAGGGTGGCGGGGCCTGGGGCGCGGTGCCCGGGTGGGGCCATCTGCCGACGGGTGACGAGGAGTTCGCCATGACACGCTGGTATGAGGGCCCGCTGGCCGCATTCGACACGGAGACGACCGGGGTGGACGTGGAACAGGACCGGATCGTGTCCGCCGCGCTCATCGTGCAGGAGTGCGCGGGCGGCCGGATCCGCTCGACGCGCTGGCTGGTCAATCCCGGCATCCCGGTACCCCCGGGGGCCACGGAAGTGCACGGTCTGACCGATGAGCACCTCCAGCGCAACGGGCGGTGGCCCGCGCCGGTGGTGGAGGAGATAGCCCGCGCGCTCGGTGAGCAGCAGCTGGCGGGGAGGCCGGTGGTGGTGATGAACGCGCCGTTCGATCTGACGCTGCTGGACCGGGAGTTGCGGCGGCACCGGGCGTCCTCACTGTCCCGGTACCTGGACAACCGGCCGCTGACGGTGCTGGATCCGCGGGTGCTGGACAAGCATCTGGACCGCTACCGCAAGGGGCGCCGGACGCTGACGGACCTGTGCGCGCACTACGGGATAGAGCTGGAGGGGGCCCATGACGCGGGCGCGGACGCGCTGGCATCGCTGGAGCTCGTACGGGCCGTGGGGCGCCGGTTCGCGGGCCGGCTGGAGCGGCTGACGCCGGCGGAGCTGCACACGCTCCAGCAGGTGTGGCACGCGGCGCAGGCGCGCGGCCTGCAGGCGTGGTTCGCGCGGCAGGGCACGCCCGAGTCGGTGGATCCGAACTGGCCGCTGCGGCCGGAGCTGCCCGCGGCGGCGTGAGGGGCCGTGCGGCAAAGGGGCCGTACATGCGGAAGGCCGGTCCGTCATGAGACGGACCGGCCTGTCCCGGTGGGCGATACTGGGATCGAACCAGTGACCCCTTCGGTGTGAACGAAGTGCTCTCCCGCTGAGCTAATCGCCCGGAACGGGTTGAACAATACAGAAGGCTCGGGGCTGGTTCAAACCGCTTCCGGCGGGGCCGCCAGATGTGCGGCGAGTCCGCGCCGTCCGGCCCGCATCATCAGGGTGTGGTTGAGCCGGAACACCGGCCGCCCGGGGAACGCGAGCAACCGCATGAGGGGGCGGCGCACCTCGACCTCCTGCTCGTACAGGGCCCGCGTCCCGCCGGACCGCGGTTCCACGGTCCAGCGCGCCCAGCCCTCCAGATCGCCGAGCAGGGCGACCTCCAGGATTCCGCGCACGGGGTCCCGCAGGAGTTCGGCCGCGCTCACGCGCAGGGTGTACGGGAGGGCGGAGCGGATGAGGGCGGTGCCGCCGCTCCCGTCGCCGTCGGGGGCGACGGCACGGATCTGGGGCCACCACAGGGGGTAGGACTCGGGGCGTTCCAGGGCGGCGTAGACGCGGGCGGGCGCAGCGTCGAGGTCCCACACGCTGCGGAAGCGGTAACGGGTCCACCGGCCACCGGGGTTGGCGGGGGCGCCGCGGCTCCTGCCGTCCGCGCCGCCGTGGGTGCCGTCGGGGCCGCCGCTGCTTCGGTCCATGCCTCCAGTCTTGCGCGCGGCGGGGGCGCGCACCCGGTACTCAGCGGGAACCCGTCCGGAGATGAGTACGCGCACCCATGTGCTGACGGGGTGACGGGCACCACACTCCGAACCATGAACAACCCCCTGCCGCCGGCCGAGGAGCTCGTGCTCATCGACCGCGAACTGATCCAACTCGACGCCCGGCGCCACTTCCTGCTGAGTCGCCGCGCGTGGCTGCTGGGCGCTCAGGCCCCCCACGCGTGGGGTGCGCCGGCCGTGCCGAAGGTGCCCGTACGGGCGACGGAGGCCTCGGCCCCGAGTGCGCAGAACGTGCTGCTGGTCCTGGGCGCGGTGCTGCTGGCCGTCGCGGCGCTGGCGTTCACGCTGGTCAGCTGGGGCTCGCTCGGGATCGCCGGGCGCAGCGCCGTGCTCGCCGTGGTGACGGCGGCGGCGCTGGGCGCCCCGCTGGCGCTGCTGCGCAGGGGGCTGCGCTCGACCGCCGAGGCGGTGGCCGCCGTCGGCCTGCTGCTGACGGTGCTGGACGCGTACGCGCTGTACGCCGTCGGCATGCCGGAGGTGGACGGCACGGCGTACGCGGCGGGCGCGAGCGCGGTACTGGCGGCGGGCTGGGCGGCGTACGGCCGGACCCCGGCCGTACAGGAACTGCGGGCCCCCTTGCCCGCGGCGCTGCTGACGGCCCAGCTCCCCCTGCCACTGGCGGCGCTGGCCGGCGGGGCGTCGGGGGCGGAGCTGGGCTGGGCGCTGCTGGCGACGGCGGCCCTGGACGCGGGTCTCGCACTGCTCCGGCCGGGGCGCTGGTCCTCCTGGGCGGGGACGGCGGGCTCGGTGGCGGCCGGGGCGGCGCTGCTGACGGGTCTGGCGGATTCGGTGGCTGCACGGTCGGCGGGCGCGGCCCTGGGCCCGTCGGCGCTGCTGGCGGCGGGCGCCGCACTGGCGGTGGCGGTGGCCTGGCGCAGCGCCCGGATGCCGGTGGCGTTCGCGACGGCGGGCGGCCTCGCGGCGGTGGCCGCCCTGGGCGGTCTGGCGGCGCCGGAGCTGCGCCCGCCCTGGGCTGCGGTCGGCTACCTGGTGGTGGCCCTGCCCCTGCTGGGAGCCCTACGGGTCTCCGCGCTCCCGGAGCCGGTCCGGCGCGGCCTCGCCCTGGCCGGTGCGGGGGTGGCCGTCCTGGAGGCGGTCACCGCCGCGGCCTGGGTGGCGACGGTGCTGCTGGGCCGGCTGCGGGTGCTGGAGGAGGTCTGGTCGGTGACGACGCCCCCCGCGGCGGCCGTGAACGGCCCGGGGCTGGCTCCGCTGGTGGCGCTGCTGCTGACGGCCGGGGCGGCGTGGTGGCTGGTCCGGGTGTTCCCGGGGCGCCGGGAGCCGGGGGTGGCGGCGGTGGTCCTGGGCTGGGCGGCGCTGTTCGCGGCACCCGTGGTGCTGGACCCGGCCCCGGGCGCGGTCTTCGCGGCCCAGGTCGCGGTGACGCTGGCGGCGGGGGCGCTCGCGCTGCGGTCCGGGGCGGCGGGCGGCATTCCCGCGGGCGCCGGGTTCGCCGCGGGCGCCTGTGCGCTGGCGGGGGCCGGGAGCGTGTCCGTGGCGGCCCTGGACGGCCGACTGGCCACCTTCGGGGTGCTCGGCCTGCTGGGGGCCGCCTGCGCGGCGGGGGCGGCGTACCGGCCCGCTCCGGCGTGGGCCCGCTCGGGGGCGGCCGCGCTCGCCGTCGGGTACGCGGCGCTGCTCGCGGTGGCGCTGGGCGCACTGCTGGAGCGGCCGGTGGCCTGGTGGGCGCCGCCGGTGCTGGTGATCCCGGCGGCGGTGGCGGCGCTCGGGCCGCGGCTGGGCTCCGTACGGGTCCCGGCGGAGGCCGCGGCGGCCGCGGCGGGCCTCCTCGCGGTGGCCCTGGCCACCGGGGACGCTCCGGTGCTCGCGCTGGTCCTGGCGCTGGCCGGGGTGGTGTGCGCGGCGGCGGCGGTGCGGCCCGAGCGCCGGTCGGCGGCGGGCTGGCCGGCCGGGGCGCTGTTCCTGGCGGCGACCTGGGTACGGCTCGCGGCTTCGGAGGTGACGGTGCCCGAGGCCTACACCCTGCCGGTGACGGCGGCGGCGCTGGCCGTGGGATTCCTGCGGCGGCGCCGCGATCCGCTGGCCGGGTCCTGGACGGCGTACGGGCCGGGTCTGGCGGCGACCCTGCTGCCGAGCACCCTCGCGGTGTGGGGCGATCCGCACTGGCTGCGGCCGCTGCTGCTGGGCACGGCCGCGCTCGGGGTGACCCTGGCCGGTGCCCGGGGCCGGCTCCGGGCGCCGCTGCTGCTGGGCGGGGCGACGCTGGCGGCGGTGGCCCTGCACGAGCTGACCCCGTACGTGGTCCAGGTGGTGGACGCGCTGCCGCGCTGGCTGCCGCCGGCCCTGGCGGGGGTGCTGCTGCTGGCGGTGGGGGCCACCTACGAGAAGCGGCTGCGCGACGCCCGCCGGCTGCGGGATGCCATCGGCCGACTGAGGTAGTCCGGCGGGGCTCCGGCGGGGCCGGAGCCGGGGCCGGACGGGTGAAAACGCCAGAGGCCCGGAGACTTGATAAGTCTCCGGGCCTCTGGTCCGGGTGGGCGATACTGGGTTCGAACCAGTGACCCCTTCGGTGTGAACGAAGTGCTCTCCCACTGAGCTAATCGCCCGGACGCACCGCAAACATTACCGCATGTCAGCGGTGCTCTCCGCCATGCCTGTGCGGGCTCACTCCACCTCGCGGTTCCAGGGCAGCACGAACCCGTTGATGTACAGGTAGGCGCCGATCGCGACGCCCGCGATCACGAGCCCGACGCTGGTCAGGATGATGTTGCGGCGGCGGACCTTCGGGTCCAGGGCCTTCTGCGCGGCTTCGCTGACCTTGCGCTTGGTCCAGCGCAGGGCGAGGTGGGCCCAGGCGAATTCGGTGGCCCAGATCGCGAGGCCCGCGAAGATCGCCACCCAGCCCGGTCCGGGCAGCACCAGCATGGCGACGCCGGCGCCGACGACGGCGAGACCGACGACGAAGACGCCGACCTGCCAGCTCAGGTGCAGACCCCGGCGGGCCTTGATGAAGGCCGGCGCCTTGGAGACGTGCGGCGCCTGCTCGGCGGCGCCCCCCTCCGTCGACTGCCCCGCTGACTGCTCGGTGGATTCGGCTGCGGATTCGGCTGCGGACTCGTTGGTCTCGCGGTCACTCCCCGTGTTCATGAGGTCGAATCTACCCGAGGTCCCAGCACACGTGAATGGTCGTTTGGATCCGCCGTCCGAGGGACCCAGAGGTCCGCAAAACGGTCAGAGGGGTTTACAACGGCACCGTAGGTGGCATGTCGATTTCGCCGACGTGCGAATCCCCGAGCGCACACTGAGCGAAAGGCCCTGGCGCTTATGAACACCACGGTCAGCTGCGAGCTGCACCTGCGCCTCGTTGTGTCGAGCGAGTCCTCACTGCCTGTTCCCGCGGGCCTGCGGTATGACACGGCCGATCCCTACGCCGTGCACGCCACCTTCCACACCGGCGCCGAGGAGACGGTCGAATGGGTATTCGCCCGCGACCTCCTCGCCGAGGGCCTTCACCGGCCCACCGGTACCGGCGACGTCCGTGTCTGGCCGTCCCGCAGTCACGGTCAGGGGGTCGTCTGCATCGCCCTGAGCTCACCGGAGGGAGAAGCCCTGCTCGAAGCACCCGCCCGAGCACTGGAGTCGTTCCTCAAGCGGACGGACGCCGCGGTTCCACCAGGAACCGAACACCGGCACTTCGACCTCGACAAGGAGCTCTCCCACATCCTGGCCGAATCCTGAGCCAGGCCTACAGAGGGAACCCTCCCCCGGCTGAGTCCGGGGGCCGTACGACACCGTCCGACTCGGGGCGACGGTGCACGGCGGACAACCACATACGGAAGTGCCGGCGCTGTTCACGTGGAAGCCACCCGCGTGGGCGGCGCCGGTGCGCTTTGGGGGGGACCCGCTAGAGTCGGCCAGCGGCGGCGGCAGCAGACCGTCACCGCAGGCCCGGCCCTTCAGGGAGACCCCGTGCAGATCCCCCACGACACCCGTCGCGCGCTCGACGTCGTCGTCGCGCTGGTGAACACCTCTGCCGAGACGGAACAGCCCGACGCGCTGGCGGACGTGAACGCGCTGCGCGCCTTCGTCCACGAGTACGCGATCAGCGACGTCGGCGAGCTCAGCGCCCGCGACCTCGCCGGCGTGCGCACGGTGCGCGGCAAGTTCGCCCAGGTCTTCGCGGCGCCGAACTCCCGCGTGGCCTCCGTGCTGATCAACGAGCTGGTCGCGACGGCCGGGACCACCCCGCAGCTGACCAACCACGACGGCTATGACTGGCACGTGCACTACTTCGCCCCGGGCGCCTCGGTGGGCGACCACCTGGCGGCCGACGGCGGCATGGCGCTGGCCTTCATCGTGGTCTCGGGCGAGCAGGAGCGGCTGCGCCGCTGCGAGGCCCCGGACTGCCGGCGCGCCTTCGTCGACCTGTCCCGCAACCGCTCCCGGCGCTACTGCGACAGCCGTACCTGCGGGAACCGGCTGCACGTGGCGGCGTACCGGGCCCGGCGCAAATCGGAGCTGGGCACGGAGCCGGGCTCAGAGCAGGAACAGATCGTGCACGGCGGCGAGCAGGAGCAGGCAGCCGATCACGCCTAGGAAGATCATCAGGGGCGGCTGGGAGAGCGCGAAGAGGCAGCCTCTCGGCTCCTCGGCGACGGGGACGGTGACCGGCGCGGGAACGGCCGGCTCACCCGGTGATGTGTCGAGCATGTCGGGGCGATGATGGCCCAGCGCAGCCGCGCGCGCCGCTCAACACGCCAGACTGAACCCGCGAGTTCACCGGATCCCGTCAGATCAGGTGGTTCGCGTCCCGGCGGCCGTGCGGTCAGATGCCGTGCTTCTTGAGGATCGCCTCGATGTCGGAGAAGTCCTCGGCGGGGGCGGCGGCGGCCGGAGTCGGCCGCGGACGGGCACCGTCACCCAGCGAGGGCGCGGAAGCGGCCGGGGCGACGGCCTCCCGTGCCGGGCGTCCCTTGACGGCCTTCGGCTTCTCCTGCTCCCCCTCCCCCGCGCCGCGTCCGCGCCGCTCGATCGCGCGGGTGGTCGTGAAGAGCACCCAGGCCAGTCCCAGCACGGCGAAGCCGGCCCAGACGGTCGGTTTGAAGACGATTCCGGTCGCCCAGGCCACGACGCCCGTCATCACCAGGCCGACGGGCACCAGCGAGTACGCGGCGATGCGCGTGGCCGCGAGGAATCGCTTGCGGTAGGCGGTCAGCGCGGCGATGCCCAGGCCCGCCGCGGACACCGCGGAGCAAATGGTCTCGGCGAGCATGCGGGGCCTCCAGGAGCGGATCGGTCGGTCGCGCCCGGCCGGCGGGCCGGGCGTTCTGTCCCCATCCATCCTGCACCGGCGACCCCCGCTCCGGCCACGGCCGGAGCCCCCCGCGGGCGGATATCCGGGACATCTCCGGGTCCCGTCTCCTCCCGAGGTCCCGGTCCTTACCCATCCCCGCGGGCTGGGAGACTGTCCGTATGACCGATTCCGTGATCCTCGACGTCTGGTGCGAACTTCAGTGCCCGGACTGCCACAGCGCTCTGGACGACGTGCGCGCCCTGCGGGCCCGCTACGGCGACCGGCTGGACATCCGGCTGCGCCACTTCCCGCTGGAGAAGCACAAGCACGCCTTCGCCGCCGCGCAGGCCGCCGAGGAGGCCGTCGAGCAGGGTCAGGGCTGGCCCTACGTGGAGGCCGTGCTGGCCCGCACCGCGGAGCTCGGCAAGGCCGGCGAATCGGTACTGGTCGAGGTCGCGCGCGAACTGGGCCTGGACGCCGAGGAGTTCGACACCGCCCTGATCGACGGCCGGCACATGCTGATCGTGGACGCCGACCAGGCCGAGGGCAAGGCGATCGGCGTGACCGGCACCCCGACCTACGTGATCGACGGAGAGCGCCTCGACGGCGGCAAGAGCCAGGAGGGCCTGCGCGAGCGCATCGAGGAAATCGCCGACCGGCTGCTCGCCCAGGACGCCTAGGTCATCCCGGCAGGAAATCTCCGGTTCCTCGGATCAGGCCCTCAGATCAGGTCCTTGGCGTAGTTGAAGTTGGTCGTCCGGTAGCCGAGGGACTCGTAGAGCCGCAGGGCCGGGACGTTGTCGCTGAAGACGTGCAGCCCGAGCACCCGGTGGCCGGCGGCCAGGGCGGTGCGTTCCGCGAGGAGCATCAGGTCCCGGCCGTAGCCGTGGCCGCGGTGCTCCTCGGCGACCGCGACGTCGTAGACGTAGGAGTCCCCCTGGTTCGGCGAGACCCACACGGTGCCCACGGGGACGCCGGCCGCCTCCAGCACGCTGATGCTGACGCCCGGGGTCGCCAGGCCCAGGGGCAGCATGGCCGCGTGGTCGTTCTCCGACTTCGTGTGCGCGGCTTCGGCCGACATGCCGCGGCTGATCCAGTTCTGCGCGTACTCCTCCCGCCCCGCCGCGAGCCAGGTCTCGAACTCGGCCTCCGTCATCGGGCGGCCCGTGACCCCCTCGGAGAGGGCGGGCGCCTCGGCCGGGAGTTCCTTGGCCATGTTGCGGCTGTACTCGGCGTACCCGAGGGCGGCGGCCAGGCGCAGGCCGCCCGCCGAGTCCGCCGGGGCCGAGACGCGGACCCGCCGGCAGCCCCAGCCGCGCAGTACTTCCTCGGCGGCGAGCGCGGCGACGGTGGCACGGCCGCGTCGGCGGTCGGGCTCGTCGACGGCGAGTTCGCGGATCTCGGCCACCGTCGGCCCGAAGGGGGTGTCGGCGGCGAGCAGCAGGGCGCCGACGCGCCTGCTGTTGACGCGGATCTCGTAGGGGCGCGAGCGCGCCCCGCCGGTGCTCTGCTGAAGCGGCCCGCTCGGCCGCAGGGTGGTGGTCATCAATCGAGTTCTACCCGCCCTGCGGCCCGATGGACAGCGAATAGGTCAGGCACCGGTCAGGAGCGGGGGTCGGCGTCCTCGGCGGAGCGGGCGTCGAAGATCCGCATGGCCTCGGCCGTGACGGGGCCGGGGGCGGAGCCCAGCTCGCGCCCGTCGATCCGTACGACGGCCTGGACGTCACGCAGGGAGGAGGTCAGGAAGACCTCCTCCGCCTGTTCCAGCGCTTCGAAGGGCAGGTCGGTCTCCTTGGCCCCGCACCATTCGGCTACGAGGGCCCGGGTGATGCCCGCGAGGCAGCCGGAGGCCACGGGCGGGGTGTGCAGCTGCCCGTCGAGGACGACGAACACGTTGGAGCCGGTGCCCTCGCAGAGCCGCCCGACGGTGTTGGCGAAGAGTGCCTCGGAGGCGCCCGCCCGGTGGGCGGCGGCGAGCGCGACCACGTTCTCGGCGTACGAGGTGGTCTTCAGGCCCGCCACGGCGGAGCGCTCGTTGCGCACCCACGGCACGGTGACCACGGCGGTGGTGTCGGGGCGGCGGGTTGCCCCCGCGAGGGCGACGATCAGCGTCGGGCCGGCCTCGCCTCGGTCGGAGCCGAGCGGGGAGACGCCCCCGGTGTAGGTGACGCGCAGCCGGCCGAGCGGCAGCGCATTGGCGTCCAGTACGGCGGCGCAGGCGCGGCGCACCTCGTCCAGGTCGGGGTCCGGCAGGCCGAGGCCGCGGGCCGAGCGGGTCAGCCGCTCCAGGTGCCGGGTGAGTGCGAAGGTCGTCCCGCGCTCCGCCTTGAGCGTCTCGAAGACCCCGTCGCCGACGGTGAGCCCGTGGTCGAACACGGACACCTTCGCTTCGTCGGCGTCCCTCAGTGCTCCGTCGAGCCAGATCCTCACCGTACGGTCCTCCCGCTTTCGTCCGTCTGTGCATCGACCGGTCCGGTCATGCCGGTCGTACCGGTCGTGTGCGCTTCGATCGCTCCCGACGCTACCCGCAGCAGCCGGGCGGCCTTCAGCTCGGTCTCCGCCCACTCGCGGTCGGGGTCGGAGCCCCAGGTGATCCCGGCGCCGGTTCCGAAGAGCAGCCGGGGGCCGCCGGGGGCAGCGCGGTCGATCCAGAAGGTCCGGATCCCGACGGCGAGCTCGGCCGTGCCCCGGTCGGCGTCGACCCAGCCGATGCCGCCGCAGTAGGGGCCGCGCGGGGCGGTCTCCAGGGCCTCGATGATCCGCAGGGCCGAGGACTTGGGGGCTCCGGTGACGGAGCCGGGCGGGAAGGTGGCCGCGAGCAGCTCGGGCCAGCCGGCGCCGTCGGCGAGTTCCCCGGCGACGGTGGACACGAGGTGGACCAGGCCCGGGTGCTCTTCGAGCGCGCAGAGCTCGGGGACGGTCACGGAGCCGGTGGCGCAGACCCGGCCGAGGTCGTTGCGTACGAGGTCCACGATCATCACGTTCTCGGCGTGGTCCTTGGGCAGCAGATCGGCGGCGGTGCGGCCGGTGCCCTTGATCGGGCCGGACTCGACGCGGCGGCCGCTGCGGCGCAGGTAGAGCTCGGGGGACGCGGTGGCGATCTCCACGCCGTGGGCCGGAAGCCGAATCGTTCCTGCATACGGGGCCGGGTTGCCGCGCGCGAGCAGCGCGGTCAGGGCGTCCACATCGGCGCCCGCCGGATCGGGAAGCGGCGCGGACATCACGCGGCAGAGGTTGGCCTGGTAGACCTCGCCCGCCTCGATGTGCTCGCGGATGCGGCGTACGCCCGCGGTGTACGCGGCGCGGTCGAGGGAGGAGGTCCACGCGTCGGCGTCGGGGCCGCGCCAGGCCCCGGGTACGGGGGCCGGCACCGGGTCGGGGCGTATGTCCCCGAAGCGCGCGCAGACGAGACGGCCTTCGAAATCGGCCGTCACCGCCCAGAAGCCGGTGGAGTCGAGGGCACCAGGATCACTGGTGACATCTCGGAGATCGGTCGCGAGGAGGCCGCCGAAGCGGGCGAGGGGAGGCAGGTCGTGCACGGCTGCGAGTCTATGACCGGTGACGCCCGGGCGCCGGTGAGGCGTCCGCCGGGTGACCGGCGGTGATCGGGCGGCAGCACGCTGCGGAAACGCGTTTTTGAGCTGGCCCGGGAATCCGCTAGAGTTCAACTCGTCGCCAGGGAGCGAAGGGGCAAAACCCCGGAGCGAACACGGCGACCTGCGGACGTAGCTCAGTTGGTAGAGCACCACCTTGCCAAGGTGGATGTCGCGAGTTCGAGTCTCGTCGTCCGCTCTAAGGTGGGGGATCATCTTCCCGAGGACCCCCTGCTTGCTCCATGGTGGAGTGGCCGAGAGGCGAGGCAACGGCCTGCAAAGCCGTCTACACGGGTTCAAATCCCGTCTCCACCTCCAAGGACGATTAGCTCAGCGGGAGAGCGCTTCCCTGACACGGAAGAGGTCACTGGTTCAATCCCAGTATCGTCCACTGATCCGCAAGGATCCCCGCGCGATTAGCTCAGCGGGAGAGCGCTTCCCTGACACGGAAGAGGTCACTGGTTCAATCCCAGTATCGCGCACGCAGTACGCTTCACACTTGCCACCTGCGGTGTTCTCACCGTGAGTGTGGTCCCGCGCGATTAGCTCAGCGGGAGAGCGCTTCCCTGACACGGAAGAGGTCACTGGTTCAATCCCAGTATCGCGCACCAGATGTCGACAAGCCCCGGCCGTTCCCACGGTCGGGGCTTTCGCGTGCTCGGGACCCTGGGCCCGCAGGCCGGTGGGGCGGGCCGGTGCCGGTCGGTTCCGGTCCTCCCGTCCCGCCCTTGCGGCTCAGGAGGAGAAGAGCATCCGGCCGAAGCCGCCCTTGCGGTGGCCGTGGCCGTGGCCGTGGCCGTAGCCGCCGTGCTGCGGGGCGCCCCAGGCGGGCGCGGGGGCGGCGTGCTGCTGCGGGTACGCCGCAGGGGCCGGGGCCGGCGGGGCGGCCGGGGGCGGGACCTGGCCGTACTGGGAGGTGTACTGGGATTCCAGGCGGGTCAGCGCTTCGAGCTCGCCGTAGTCGAGGAAGATGCCCCTGCAGCCGCTGCACTGCTCTATCTGGACACCGTTGCGGTTGTAGGTGTGCATCATCGCGTGACACTTCGGACACTGCATGACCGGATCAACTCCTCGCCGTTCGCTTCGACACCGGATGCGTACCCGGTGGCGTGAGCCTCACCCTACGACGGAGCCTTCGGCTCCAAGTCGGGCGGGAGGGAGGCAATTCGGGCACAGGCTTCCACCATCAGCCGCTCCACGTCGTCGAGTCGGCGCCGTTCTCCGGCGGCCTTGGCGAGGGCCAGCGCGGCCGTCTGCACGGTGAGCGCACGGGCGGCCAGGTCGAGTTCCGGCCAGGGATCGCTGCCTACCGCACCGGCGGCGGGCCCGCCGGCGGCGCGGTAGGCGTCCAGGAAGCGCAGCCAGGTCCCGGTGTCCAGCAGCCCGGCGGCGTACCAGGCCGCGGGCCGGGCCAGGTCCCAGGCGGGCGTGCCCAGCCCCAGGTCGTCCACGTCGATCAGCCGCCAGCCCCCGGCCGGGCCCCGGACCAGCTGCCCGAGGTGCAGGTCGCCGTGGCACAGCGCCCCGCCGGACGGCGCCGGCTCCTCCCCCCGGGCCCACCCGGGGAGCGTGGCCGCGGCGACCCGGACGAGCCGCGCCAACTCCGCGGCGTCGGCGTCCGCGCCCGTCGGCCCGGCCGCGGTCGCCTGCCCGGCGGGGATGGACAGGACGGCGCGGCGGGCCCGGTCGGCCCGGCCCGAGGACGTCGCGACGGGGAGGGCGGCGACCGCCTCGGTCCGGGTCGGCCCGCCCCCGGCGCCGCGGTCGTGGTCGTGGCCGGCGGGGCCTTCCCCAGCCGGGCGCCCCCGCGTCGCGCCGCCCGAGTCTTCGGCTTCCGCGCCCGTGGGCCCGGGGCGTCCCGGCACGGCGCGCCGCGCGGCGACCGGGGCCGCGGGAGGGTGCGCCGCGTCGAGGCGGTGGAGGGCGCGGGCGAGTTTCGCCGGGCCGCGCATCGGGGGGAGCGGGTACGGGAGGTGGTGGAGCGGGGTCCGGTGGAGGGCGGCCAGGAGCTCGGCGGCCGGCTCCCAGGGGGCCTCCTCGGGGCGGTCCGGAGCGACCGGAGCACCGTAGGGCCACAGGGAGACGGGCCGGGATCCGACCAGGCCGAGCCCGGTCCGCAGCGGGGGCAGCAGCACCCCGGAAAGAGCGGGGTCCCCGGCCACGCGGATCCGTACCGCCAGGGCGTCGGGATCGCTGTCGCGCGCGTGCGCCTTGGCCACCACGTCCCCGCAGCGGACCACCGTGCCGTCGTCGCGGTCCGCGAGGAGTACGTACTCCGCCGCGCCCGCGTACGCGGCGAGCTCGGCCGCACTCACTCGCTCCAGCGGAACCACGCCTCGGCTCTCCCCGCGCTCCGCACCCCGGGCGGGTGCTCCTCGGGACGAGCGTACGCAGCACGGGGCCGCGCGGCAGTGGCGGTACCGCCGGACGGACGCCACCGGACGGACGTCACATCAGCCGGACAGCATCCGGCTCGGCGGCCCGACGCCCGGGAAGCGCGCCGGCGCCGATCGGTGCGCGGAACGCGCGAAGAAGGGGCGGGCATGAAAAAGGGTGCTGCGCGTCCGGCTCCCCAGCCGTACGCGCAGCACCCTTCACCTGCCGTCCGTCGACCGCTCCCCCGTCCCCACGGGGTTCGGCCGGTGATAGTCCCGGCCCAGGCCGCTCTCCTGGGCCCGGGGCGCCGCTCAGCGCCCCAGCATCACGCTTACGGACGACGCCTGCGCCACCACCTGGTCGAAGCCTCCGAAGAGGAAGAGCAGGACGGCGGCCAGGGGGAGCACCATGGCCGCGGCCACCAGTGGGTGGCGACGACCGGACTCATGGCTGTTGAACGCGAATGCCTTGCGTCCTTGCCGTGCGATGTCCGCCATGGTCCTCTCCCTGTCGATTGGCAGCGGCGGGTTTATGACCTCGGGGGACGAGTACTTTCCACCCGCCGCTTGTCTTCAACACTAGGTGCGGGGAAGGCTCCTGGCCTCATGCCTTCGTACCCATTGCCTGGCCTCCAGGAGGATGAGGAGCCCACCTCGCGCGTACTCCCCTGGGTGGAGACCGGCCCCCCGCTCTGAGGGTCATCCCGGAGGGGATGACCAGAGCGTGGTGACTTCGCTCACTTCCGTCACTCCCCGCACACGTCCGGCCGCCGACCAGGCACTCCCAAGATCAACGGGCCGGGCCCGGCCGCCCCTGCGGCCGCCGCTCCCCCGCCACCCCGCCTCGAACCCCAATTCCCTTGGCTCCGGCCCGGCTTGACCGGAGCACCCCGCTCCGTACATGCGTCCTACCGGTGGTCCGGCGATTCCCCAAGTGGACTGCCCCGTACTGACAATCGAATCCCCCGGCGAGGGCGCGGCCTCTGAGCGCGCATGCCGGATGGTCCGTAAGCTGTGCCACGTCAACAGGACGACCGGTCAGCGGGGTGGACATGGCGATGATGCGGCTCCGGCGCGAGGACCCGCGTGTCGTCGGCTCGTTCAGGCTGCACCGGCGCCTCGGCGCCGGCGGCATGGGCGTCGTCTATCTGGGCTCCGACCGGCGCGGACAGCGCGTCGCGCTCAAGGTGATCCGGCCGGACCTGGCCGAGGACCAGGAGTTCCGTTCGCGCTTCGCGCGCGAGGTCTCCGCCGCCCGGCGGATCCGCGGCGGGTGCACCGCGCGCCTGGTGGCCGCGGACCTGGAGGCGGAGCGTCCCTGGTTCGCCACGCAGTACGTGCCCGGCCCCTCCCTGCACGACAAGGTGGCCGAGGAAGGCCCCCTGACGGCCGCGGCCATCGCCGCGATCGGCGCGGCGCTCTCCGAGGGACTGGTCGCCGTACACGAGGCCGGGGTGGTCCACCGCGACCTCAAGCCCTCGAACATCCTGCTGTCGCCCAAGGGCCCCCGCATCATCGACTTCGGCATCGCCTGGGCCACCGGCGCCAGCACCCTCACCCACGTGGGAACGGCCGTCGGCTCCCCCGGCTTCCTGGCGCCCGAGCAGGTCCGCGGAGCCGCCGTCACCCCCGCCACCGACGTCTTCTCGCTCGGCGCCACCCTCGCCTACGCGGCCACCGCCGACTCGCCCTTCGGACACGGCAGTTCCGAGGTCATGCTCTACCGCGTCGTGCACGAGGAGCCCCACCTCCAGGGTGTTCCGGACGCGCTCGCACCCCTCGTACGGGCCTGCCTGGCGAAGGATCCCGACGAGCGGCCCAGCACGCTCCAGCTGTCGATGCGGCTCAAGGAGATCGCGGCCCGCGAGGCACACGGGATGGGCGACGGCCGCCCGCCCGCGCAGCGGGCACGGACCGAGCGGCCGACGGGCCGGCTGCCCGAGGGGTACGCCGAGGGCACCGAGGGGTACGCCGAGCAGCGCACGGAGCGCCGTAGCGCCGGCACTCCCGTGCCGGGACGAGCGGGTACGGGAACCGGAGCGGGCCAGGGCAAGGCTCCGGCCAAGGGCCAGGGGCCCCGCGGCGGGCCGGACTCGCGGCCCTCTTCGGCCCGGGGCACCGGCTCGCGCGGACCCGGCTCCACCGCCGGGCGTACGGGCGGCCGTCCGGCTCCCCGTACGACGGGCACGGGGCGGCGGCCGTCACGGCCGGACCCCAAGCTGATGCGCCAGCGCCTGATCGTCTTCGTCGTGGTGACGTTGCTCGTGGCGCTGGGCATCGCGCTGGCCCAGAAGCTCTAGCCCGGAAGAGCCCCCCGGACTACGGGCGGCCGCTGGCCACCGCGTAGAAGGCGACGGCCGCGGCCGCGCCCACGTTCAGCGAGTCCACCCCGTGCGCCATCGGGATCCGTACCCACTCGTCGGCCGCGACCAGTGCCTGCGTCGACAGCCCGTCCCCCTCCGCGCCGAGCATCAGCGCGACCCGCTCCAGGTCCTGAGGAGCCGCCACGTCGATCGGCGAGGCCTTCTGGTGCGGGGTGAGGGCGAGCAGCTTGAAGCCGGCCTCGCGGACCGAGTCGAGGCCCTTGGGCCAGGCCTCCAGCCGGGCGTAGGGGACGGAGAACACCGCGCCCATGGAGACCTTGACGGAGCGCCGGTACAGCGGGTCCGCGCAGTCGGGCGAGAGCAGCACCGCGTCCATGCCGAGGGCGGCCGCGCTGCGGAAGATGGCGCCGATGTTGGTGTGGTCGTTCACCGCTTCCATGATGACCACGCGCCGGGTGGTGGCGAGCAGTTCCTCGGCCGTGGGCAGCGGCTTGCGCTGCATGGAGGCGAGGGCGCCGCGGTGCACGTGGTAGCCGGTGACGCGCTCGGCGAGCTCCGGGCTGACGGCGTAGACCGGGGCCGGGAGCTCGTCGATGACGTCGCGCATGACGTCGACCCACTTGGCGGAGAGCAGCATCGAGCGCATCTCGTACCCGGCGTCCTTGGCGCGTCTGATCACCTTCTCGCCCTCGGCGATGAAGAGGCCTTCCGCGGGCTCGCGCCTGCGCCGGAGTTCTACGTCGGTCAGGCCCGTGTAATCGCGCAGGCGCGGGTCGTCGGGGTCCTCGACGGTGATGAGATCAGCCACAGGGTGATACTGCCTTGTCCTGGGTGCGGTGCCAACGGCTCTGCGGGGTTGCGGGATTGCGGAGTGTCACTCGGCCGCGGGCCGGTGGACCTTCACCACGTCGCCGATCACGATGACGGCGGGCGGCCGCACCTCCTGGGCCTTCACGGTCTCCCCGACCGTGGCCAGGGTGGCGTCCACGCGGCGCTGGGAGGCGGTGGTGCCCTCCTGGATGACGGCGACCGCGGTGTCGGCGGGGCGGCCGTGGCGCACCAGCGCCTCGGCGATCAGGCCGATCTTGTCGACGCCCATCAGGATGACGAGGGTGCCGGTGAGCTTGGCCAGCGAGGCCCAGTCCACCAGGGAACGCGGGTCGTCGGGGCCGACGTGACCGCTGACCACGGTGAACTCGTGGGCCACGCCCCGGTGGGTGACCGGGATGCCGGCCGCGCCGGGCACCGAGATGGAGCTGGAGATGCCGGGCACGACCGTGCAGGGGATGCCCGCCTCGGCGAGGGCCTGGAGCTCCTCCATGCCGCGGCCGAAGACGTACGGGTCCCCGCCCTTGAGCCGGACCACGGCCTTGCCGGCCTTGGCGTGCGTGATGAGGGCGTCGTTGATGGCTTCCTGCGCCATGAAACGGCCGTACGGGATCTTCGCGGCGTCGATGACCTCGACGTGCGGCGGGAGCTCGTCGAGGAGGTCGCGGGGGCCCAGCCGGTCGGCGATGACCACGTCGGCCTCGGCGAGCAGGCGCCGGCCGCGGACCGTGATCAGGTCCGGGTCGCCGGGGCCTCCGCCGACCAGGGACACGCCGGGGGTGTGCGGGCGGGCCGCGGTCAGGGAGCCGTCCCGCAGCCCCTCGACGACCGCGTCGCGGACGGCGGCGGAGCGACGGGGGTCGTTGCCGCTCAGTACGGCGACGGTGACGCCCTCCACCCGGCCGGTGGCCGGGGTCCAGGCGCTCGCGGCCTCGGCGTCGTCGGCGCGGACGCACCAGATCCGCTCGCGCTCGGCTTCGGCGGAGGCGGTGTCGTTGGCGGCGCGGTCCCGGGTGGCGACCAGGGCGTACCAGGCGCCGGCCAGGTCGCCGTCCTCGTAGCGGCGGCGCTCCCAGCGGATCTCACCGGTCTCGGCCATCGCGTCCACGGAGGGGGTGGCGGAGGGCGAGATCAGGACGATGTCGGCGCCGGCCGCGATGAGCGCGGGCAGGCGGCGCTGGGCGACCTGGCCACCGCCGATCACGACGACGCGGCGGCCCGTCAGACGGAGTCCGACGGGGTAGGCGGGGTGTGCCGGGTGTCCCATGGCGGTTGCGGCTCCTGATGCGGCGGTGACGGCGGGCCGCTGCGTCGCTGGAGCGGCTGATCGGGCGGTGACGTGCGGTGGCCCGTCCGGGGTCCACGATACGACCCACCTGCGCGGTGGTCGCCTCGGGGGCCATTGCCCTGGCCGGGCGGTGACCTGCCCCACCCCGGGCTCCACCCCTGGCCAGGGGCCATGCCCCATGATCCCCGGCCCGTACGGGGCTCGCTCCCGAGGCGGGAATGAGGCTGACGGGCCGACGGGGCTCATCGGGGGCCCTGCGGGGCTTTCCCCACCCCGCCCCTTCGAAACCGGGGCTCCACCCCGGACCCCTTCGGGGGCTCCGCCCCCGGACCCCCGCTCCTCAAACGCCGGAGGGGCTGGATTGGTCCGCCGGTGACGGGGACGGGGTGGGGTGTCGTCCGGGACGTAAAACGTGATGTGTTGGCGCGAAAGGAAGCCCGACCATGACGCAGCGCGCACAGGGCGCCATAAATCATGAGTCCCGGACGACACCCCACCCCGGCCCCGCAGCCCCGGCTACTTCTCCGTGACACCCGCCGAGTCGAACGTGGCCACCTCGTGCATGGCCCGCGCAGCGCTCTGCACCAGCGGCAGCGCCAGCAGCGCCCCCGTGCCCTCGCCGAGGCGCAGGTCCAGGTCGACGAGCGGGCGCAGCCCGAGCTTGTTCAGGGCGGCCACGTGGCCCGGCTCCGCGCTGCGGTGTCCCGCGATGCACGCGGACAGCGACTCCGGGGCGATCGCGCGAGCCACCAGCGCGGCCGCGCCGGCGCTGACGCCGTCCAGGATCACCGGGGTCCGCAGGGAGGCTCCGCCGAGGAGGAGGCCCACGATCGCCGCGTGCTCCAGGCCGCCGATGGCAGCGAGGACGCCGATCGGGTCCGCCGGGTCCGGCTGGTGGAGCTCCAGGGCGCGACGTACGACCTCGACCTTGCGGGCGTGCGTCTCGTCGTTGATGCCCGTGCCCCGGCCGGTGACCTCACCCGGGTCCACCCCGGTGAAGACCGAGATCAGCGCCGCCGACACCGTGGTGTTGGCGATGCCCATCTCGCCCGTCAGGAGGGCCTTGTTCCCCGCAGCGACCAGGTCGCGGGCCGTTTCGATGCCGACCTCGATCGCGGCGACGGCTTCCTCGCGGGTCATCGCGGGCCCGACCGACAGGTCGGCCGTACCCGGGCGGACCTTGCGCGGCAGCAGGCCCGGCGTGGCCGGCAGGTCGCCGGCGACGCCCACGTCGATCACGCAGACCTCCGCGCCCACCTGGTTGGCGAACGCGTTGCACACCGCTCCGCCGCCCAGGAAGTTGGCCACCATCTGCATGGTGACCTCCTGGGGCCACGGGGTGACCCCCTGGGCGTGCACGCCGTGGTCACCCGCGAAGATCGCCACCGCGGCGGGCTCCGGGATCGGCGGCGGGCAGACCCGCGAGAGGCCGGACAGCTGGGCCGAGATGATTTCGAGCATGCCCAGGGCCCCGGCGGGCTTGGTCATGCGCTTCTGCCGCTCCCACGCCTCGCCGAGCGCCTTCGCGTCGAGCGGGCGGATGCTGGCGACGGTCTCGGAGAGCAGGTCGTGCGGCTCCTCGCCGGGCAGCGCGCGGCGCCCGTACGTCTCCTCGTGCACGACCCACGCCAGCGGCCGGCGCTGCGACCAGCCGGCCTGCGCGAGCTCGGGTTCGTCGGGGAACTCGTCCACGTACCCGATGCACAGGTACGCGACGACCTCCAGGTGCTCCGGCAGGCCGAGCTCGCGGACCATCTCGCGCTCGTCGAAGAAGCTGACCCAGCCGACGCCCAGACCCTCGGCGCGCGCGGCGAGCCAGAGGTTCTCCACGGCGAGGGCCGAGGAGTACGGAGCCATCTGCGGCTGGGTGTGCCGGCCGAGGGTGTGGCGGCCGCCACGCGTGGGGTCGGCGGTGACCACGATGTTCACCGGGGTGTCGAGGATGGCCTCGATCTTGATTTCCTTGAACTGCTTGGCGCGGCCCTTGGGCAGCGACTTCGCATAGGCCTCGCGCTGGCGCTCGGCGAGCTCGTGCATCGTCCGGCGGGTCTCGGCGGACTTGATGACGACGAAGTCCCACGGCTGGGAGTGGCCGACGCTGGGCGCGGTGTGGGCCGCCTCCAGGACGCGCAGCAGCACCTCGTGCGGGATGGGGTCGCGGCGGAAGCCCTTGCGGATGTCACGGCGCTCGCGCATGACGCGCAGGACGGCCTCGCGCTCGGCGTCGGCGTATCCGGGGGCCGCCTCGGTGACGGGGGCCTCGGGCTCGGCCTCGGGCTCGGCTTCCGGCTCGGTTCCGGCCTCGGGGGCCTGTCCGGCCTCCAGCGGTACGTCGGCCTGCGCCACGGCGACCGGCTCGGGCTCGGGGATCTCGGCGATCACGGCGGCCACGGGCTCGGCCAGGGGCTCCGGCTCCTCGGCCTGAACCACCGTTTCTGCGGGCTGCGGCACGCTCTCCACGACGGGCTCCGCCTCCGGCGCGACGGCGACGACTGCGACGGCCTCGGCCTCGGGCTCGGCCACCGCGACGGGCTCGGGCGCCGGTACCACGGCGGCCTCGGGCTCGGCGAAGGCGACGGGTTCGGCGACGGGCTCCACCAGGACCGGCTCGGCCACGGCGACCGGCACCTGCACCGGCTCCGGCTCCGCCACGGCCACGGACACCGGCTCGGCCACGAGGACCGCCTCGGGCTCGGCGAAGGCGACGGGAGCCGCGACGGGCTCGGCGAAGGCGGCAGGCTCCGCGACGGGCTCGGCCACCGGCTCCACGACGGGCTGCGCCGCGGCTTCCGGAGCCGGCTCCGCGGTCCACGGCGTCCCGGCCTGGACCGGGATCTCGACCGGCTGCTGCGCCGGGCCCGGCACGTGCTCGGCCTCGGCCTGCGTGAAGTCCAGGTACTCGGGCCCGGTGGTCGGCGGCCCGGACTGGCGCACCGGGACGGGCGTCGCCGGGGTGCTCAGATCAGGGGCGGCGGGCTCGGAGCCGGAGGGCACCGAGGCGACCGGGACGGGAACGGGCGCGGCCGGTGTCAGCGGAGCCTGGGCCTGCACGGGGGCGGCGGCGGGCGCAGCGGCCGGGCCGCGGTCCGCGAGGGACCGTACGACTCCGCCGGTGGCCTCGGGGACGGGCGGGCCCATGTGCAGCGGCCGCCGCACCGGGGCCGCCGCGACGGGGGCCGCCGGGGACTGGGGCTGGGAGACGGGCTGCGGGGCCATGAGGCCGCCGAGGTCCAGGGCGCCGGAATCCCGGCCGCCGGCCTCGTGCACACCGGCGCCGTACGAGGCGTCGGCGAAGGAGGCGTCCGCGAAGGACGACTGCTCCGCGAACTGCTGCCCGTCGAAGGGCTGCTGCGGGTAGCCGGCGGGCTCGTAGCCGAGCGGCGCGTCGGGGACCGGGAGCCGGCCCGGGTGGGGCTGCTGGTACTCGGGGGCCCCGCCGAAATCGGCGTACGGGGCGTCCGCGTACGCGGAGGGCTCGGGGAAGTCGGGGAAGGCGGGCACCGGCGGGACGACCTGGGGGTCGCTCCACGCGCCCTGGCTGCTCGGCATCAGCAGCAGTTCCTCGTCCTCCGGCTCGGCCGGGTTGTCCACGAGGTCCTGGAAGGCGTAGTTCCCGGTTGCCGGGGAAGACATGGGAACCGGGGCGGGGACGCCCTGCTGATCCACCATGCCCGTGCTGTCCGGGAGACCCTCGCCCGGAACCTGGCCGGTGTCAGTCATGCGTACCCCTCGCCCATCGGTGTTGCCTCTTCGACTGCCCGGTCGCCCACGAGGCCTCACGTACGGCCGCACGACAACCAGTAAGTATTGTCCTGCCCGTTCGTCACCGTGTCGGCCATAACCGCCACGGTCCTCTGTGGACTGCGCCACGTCGCGCGTCCAGCCGGAGCCGCATGCCCGAATCGTCCGGGCGGTGCGACGATCGGCCAGCCTACCCCGGGCTCGTGGCTAGGTACGGTCCGGGCGGTTAACGGGGCGTTCGGCGGCCAGCAGGAACGCCACGGTGCGCTGTTGTTCGGTCCAGGTACGGGTGTCCAGGGCGACGGACTGGAGCAGGGCGCACTCGACGGCGTACCCGCCCTCGGTCAGGACCCGGCCGATGGCCTCCGCCTCGTCGCGCGTGGAGGCGTGGCTGACGATCCGTTCGGGGCGCCGGTCGGCGACGGCGGCGACGACCGCGGCCCCGCCGCCGCCGACGCGGACGACGTCCGGCTCGGGCAGGGTCTCCAGGACGTGCGGGGCGCGGCCGTTGACGACCTGGAGCTGCACACCCCGGGCGCGGGCGGCGGCGGTTGTGCGTTCGCAAGCGTGCCGGTCGGCATCGACGGCGATGACGGCGGCGCCGAGGGCGGCGGCGTCCACGGCGAGGGCTCCGGAGCCGGAGCCGATGTCCCAGACGAGGTCCCCGGTGCGCGGGCCGAGCCGGGCGAGCTGGGCCGCGCGCAGTTGCGTGGCCTCGCCCTCTCCCACGTCGATCTGCGGGCGGGCCCAGCCGCGTCCCGTGGCCGGGGCCGCGCTCCGGCCGAGCAGCCAGGCCGGTTCGGCGGCGGTCGAGGCCGGTCCCGTACCGCCGATGACGATGACCACGTTGGGGTCGCGCCAGCTGTGGTCGGCGGCCTTGTCGGAGGTGAGGACGGTGACCTGTTCCTTGTCGGTGCCGAGTTCCTCGCAGATGACGAAGGTGCGGTGGACGCCTTCGAGCAGCAGGGCGAGTTCGGCGGGGCCGGCGCCGGGCGAGGTGATGACGGCGACCTTGGAGTGGGCGCGGCAGACGTTGACGGCCCGGCGCAGGGTGCGGCGGTGGGCGACGACGACCTGGGCGTCGTCCCAGGGCATCCCGGCGCGGGCGAAGGCGGCGGCGACGGCGGAGACGGCCGGTACGACCTCCACCTCCAGGCCGTGTTCCGGGGCGCGCAGGGCCCGTACGACGCCGAAGAAGCCGGGGTCCCCGTCGGCGAGGACGACGGCGGTGCCGCGGTGGCCCGCGATCCGCGTGGCGGCGATGGACAGGCTGCCCAGGCGCACGCGTTCGGCGGTGGGCGGGACTTCGGGGAGCGCGAGGTGGTGGGCGGCGCCGGCCACCAGGGTGGCGGCGGAGAGCGCGGACCGGGCGGCCGCGGTCAGGGGGGAGCCGTCCCAGCCGATCACCGTGACCCGGTCGGCCATCGTCGTCAGTCTCCTGATGTGGGAGGGGGCCCTTCCCGGCGGTGGCCGGGGGCAGGGCGAGGCTTCGTCGAGGGGGGCGGGCTTGGTGAGACTACCCGGTGGTTCGGTCAGTTCCGGTCGGAGAAGACGGCGTAGCCGTTCGCGTCGTTCGCGCGGGCGGGGTGGATCCGGTAGCCGTCGCGTACGTCGTCGCGGGGCTCCGCGTAGCCCACGGAGTAGCCGTCGGCGTAACCGTCCCCGTAGTCCTCGGCGTCCTCGTCCACGTCCTCGGGAACCAGGCCCCAGACGATGAGGTCGCTGCGGGTGTCGGCCCAGGAGCCGTCGGGGTTCTGGGTGCGCACTATGCAGGCGTTGCGCAGGACGCCTTCACTGATGCAACCGGTCTTCTGGGCCACTTGCTGGGAGGCCGTGTTGTCGGCGGCGGTGCGCAGTTCGAGGCGTTCGAAGCCCTGGTCGGTGAACAGCCAGCGGGCCACGGCGCGGACGGACTCGCTGGCGTAGCCCTCGCCGCGGGCCCAGGGGGCGGTGACGTAGCCGACCTCGGTGGTGCGGGTGCGCCAGTCGGTGTCCTGCAAGTGGACGATGCCGACGAGCCGCTGGGTGAGGAACTCGGTGACGGCGAAGACGATGCCGCGGCCCTCGGTGCGTTCCGTGTGGGCGGTCCGCGTGGCCCAGGTGACCGCGTCGGCGTAGGTGTAGGGCTGCGGGACGGAGGTCCAGGCGGTGACCTGTTCGTCGTTCATCATCTCGGCGAGCGCGGTGACGTCCTCTTCCTCGAAGGGGCGCAGCACCAGCCGGTCCGTGCTGATGGTGACGTCCGGGAAGGTGGTAGTCATGCGCAGCTCCAAGCCTGAGACCGTGGTGCGACCGTGATGCGAGGCGACCGTGGCGCGGGACGGCATACACGGGGTATACGGTCCGCGGCCGCGGGTCGTAGGCCACAGCATGCAGCATTGGCCTGGTGATGTGCAGGGCCGGGCTGCCCGGAAGCGGGCAGCGCCCGGCCCCGTACACCGGCGGGGTGGACGGGGCCGGGCGGGGCGGCCGGATCGGGCCGTCCCGGTGCCGCTCGCGGGGGTCAGGCGGCCGGCTTGCCGAAGGCCGGGATGACCGAGCCCTGGTACTTCTCGTCGATGAACTTCTTGACCTCGTCGGAGTTCAGGAGCTTGGCGAGCTTCTGGACCCGGGGGTCGTCCTGGTTGCCGTTCTTGACCGCCAGGATGTTGGCGTACGGGTTGCCCTCGGCCTTCTCCAGGACGAGCGCGTCCTTGGCCGGGACGAGCTTGGCCTCGATGGCGTAGTTGCCGTTGATGACGGCGGCGTCCACGTCGTTCAGGGCGCGCGGGACCGTGGCGGCCTCCAGCTCCTTGAACTCCAGGCCCTTCTTGTCGGTGATGTCGGACAGCTTGGCGGCGGTGCCGACACCCTCCTTGAGGGTGATGAGGTTGTTCGCGGCGAGCAGCTGGAGCGCGCGGCCCTCGTTGGTGGGGTCGTTGGGGACGGCGATGGTCTGGCCGGCCTTGATGTCCGTGAGTGCCTTGAACTTCTTGGAGTAGAGGCCCAGGGGCTCCAGGTGCACGTTCACGACGGGCACGATGTCGGTGCCGTTCTTCTTGTTGAAGTCGTCGAGGTACGGCACGTGCTGGAAGAAGTTGGCGTCGACCTGGCCCTGCTGGGTGGCGGTGTTCGGCAGGACGTAGTCCGTGAACTCCTTGACCTCCAGCTTGAGGCCTTCCTTGGCCGCCAGCTTGTCCTTCACGAAGTTCAGGATGTCGGCGTGCGGGGACGGGGACGCCGCGACGACCAGGGGCTTGCTCTCGTCGGTCTTGCCGCCGTCGGCCTTGGTGGAGGACGGGTCCGAGGAGCTGCCGCAGGCGGTGAGGCCGAGGGCGAGCGCCGAGACGGTGGCGGCGAGGGCGGTGAGCTTGATGTTCTTGCGCACGAAGAGTGCCTTTCTTGCGTCTTGCTGTATGGATGACGGCCCAAGCACGACAAGTGCGGGCTTTCTGGGGAAAAAGTCTGTGATGTCCGGCTCGGGCCGGTTCAGGCTGTCCGACCGCGCCGCGCGAGGAGGCGTACCACGCCGTCGCCGATGAGCTGGATCACCGTGACGAGCACGATCAGCACCACCACGGTGGCGATCATGAAGCCGGTCTCGAAGCGCTGGAAGCCGTACGTGATGGCCTTGGAGCCGAGGCCCTCGCCGCCGACCGCGCCGGCCATGGCCGAGTAGCCGATCAGGGTGATCACGGTGGTGGTGACGGCGGCGATCAGCGAGGGCAGCGCCTGCGGGAGGAGCACCTTGCCGACCAGGGTCGGGATGCCGCCGCCCATGGACTCGACGGCTTCGACCAGGCCGTGGTCCACCTCGCGGACGGCGGTCTCGACGAGCCGGGCGAAGAAGGGGATGGCACCGATGGCAAGCGGGACGATCATGGCGGTGGGGCCGATGAAGGTGCCGACGATCGCCGTGGTGACCGGGATCAGGAAGATCAGCAGGATGATGAAGGGCAGCGAGCGGCCCATGTTCACGATCACGCCGAGGATCTTGTTGACCGCGCGGTTCTGGAGCAGGCCGCCCTTGTCGGTCAGGACGAGCAGGATGCCGATGGGCAGCCCGCCCAGGATGGTCACCAGGGCGGACCACAGCACCATGTAGAGGGTGTCGAAGGTGCCCTGCGTGAGCAGCGGCTGCATTTCGGACCAGGTCACTTCGCACCATCCTTGACCAGCTCGGCCAGTTCGCCGTCGACGTCCGTCCCCGCGTCCGCGTCTGCGTCCACGTCCACGTCCGTGTAGGGGGCCGGGTACGTGTCCGCTTCCACCACGTCCACCTGCAGGCCCTGCTCGCGCAGGAAGCCGACGGGTACGACGTTGTCCTCGTAGCGGCCGGGCAGTTCGATGCGCATGCGGCCGATCTGGCGGCCGGCGACGGTGTCCATCGCGGCGCCGAGGATCGATATGTCGATGTTGTAGGTCCGGGCCAGCTGGGAGATGACCGGCTGGGTCGCGGTCTCGCCGTGGAAGGTGACGTCGATGACCGTGTGCTCCGCGGTGGTCGCGGAACCGGTCAGCGGGAACAGTTCGTGGGCGAGTTCGGAGCCGGGGGTGGCCAGCAGCTCGGTGACCTTGCCGGCCTCGACGATCCGGCCCTGCCGCATGAGGGCGGCCGAGTCGCAGACGGACTTGACCACGTCCATCTCGTGCGTGATGAGCAGGACGGTCAGGCCCAGCTGGCGGTTGAGGTCGCGCAGCAGCTGGAGGATCTGGCGGGTGGTCTCGGGGTCCAGAGCGCTGGTGGCCTCGTCGGAGAGCAGCACCTTGGGGTCGCCGGCCAGGGCGCGGGCGATGCCGACGCGCTGCTTCTGGCCGCCGGAGAGCTGACCGGGGTAGGACTTGGCCTTGTCGGCGAGGCCGACGAGGTCGAGCAGTTCGGCGGCCTTGCGGGAGCGCTCGCGGCCGGATATCCCGAGGATCTCCAGGGGCAGCTCGACGTTGCCCTGCACGGTGCGCGAGGACAGCAGGTTGAAGTGCTGGAAGACCATGCCGATGCGACTGCGGGCCTCGCGGAGCTCCTTGCCGGCGCGGCGGCCTCGGCCGGCGAGGGCGGTGAGGTCGACCCCGTCGACGGACACGGTGCCGGTGGTGGGGCGCTCCAGCAGGTTCACGCAGCGGATCAGGGAGGACTTTCCGGCGCCGCTCTGGCCGATGACTCCGTAGACCTCGCCCTGGCGGACGTGCAGGTCGACGCCGTCCAGGGCGGTGACCTCGCGGCCACGGGACTGGTAGACCTTCGTGAGGCCCGATGTGGTGATCACAGGATTTCCGTCGCTGTCGAGTGCGCGGCGCAGCGGGTGCCGGGCACGGGGCATACATCTGGGGACGCGATACGGGGCGAACCATCGGAAATCGACGGCTTCGGCGCATGCGCGGGGCAGGAGCGTTCCGGGTTCACACGGGGGTGCCGGGAGCTGCTCGGCCGGTCTCGCTTCGGGGCGTGAGACCTGGGGCAGGGGCCCTCAGAAGGCGCGCATTCGACACATACAACGAGCACCGGGCGTCATCGTCGCCTCGGTCGCAAGGGTGCGGCTGCTCGTCGTGGTCATGGGCCCAGTAAACCAGACGTTCCCCGTCACCGATCAAAGCCGTCCGAATAGCGGACGGATTTCGGCCGCATACCGGACAACACCGGTCAGGGCCGATCGTCCGTCTCGATCGTCAGGCCATCGGCTCCGACCAGCACGGACACGGCCGAAAGGTCCCGTACGACCACGTCCGCGTCGAGTTCGGCGGCCGGGTGCGTTGTGGTCAAGGCCACGGTGGTCATCCCGGCGGCGCGGCCCGCGGCCAGGCCGGCGGGGGCGTCCTCGAAGACCGCGCAGCGTGCCGGGTCCACCCCGAGCCGGGCGGCCGCCAGCAAGAAGGGCTCCGGGTCGGGCTTGCCGCGGGTGATGTCGTCGGCGGCCACCAGCTCCGCGCCCCCCTCCTTCCCGGCGGCGATGCCGACCTCCCGCAGCCGGGCCTCGGCCAGCGGGCGGGTCGCGGAGGTGACGACGGCCCAGCGGCCGGCGGGCAGGGCGGAGAGCAGCTCCTTGGTGCCGGGGAGCAGGACCACGCCGCCCGCCACGTCCTCGGTCTCCAGCACCTCGATGCGGGCGAGCGCTTCGGCCCGTACGTCCTCGGGCAGGAGGTCGGCGATGATCTCCACGGCCGGGCGGCCGTGGAGTTCCACCGCGGCGAAGGCCTCCTCGGTGATCCCGTACTCCCGGGCCCAGCGGGTCCAGCAGCGGTGCACCGACTCCATCGAGGAGACGAGCGTGCCGTCGTTGTCGAACAGCAGCGCGTCGAATTGCGGACCGAGCTTCCCGTGCAGCAGGTTCATGCTTTCAAGGAAAGCCCGGGGCAGGGGTGAGCGCATCGGGTCTTTCGGCCCGTAATACCCTCGCTGCATGCTCGACGCCCTGACGCTCGCCATCGGCGTGGCCGCACTCGCCCTCGCCGCCTGGTGCGGATTCGCCGCCTCGCGGGACCAGCCGACCAAGGACTGGCACTTCATCGGCATGGCCGTGGTGACCGTCCTGGTCCTGGCCCAGCTGGTGATCGGCCTGGTCCAGCTGGCCCGGGGAGAGAAGCCCGGCCAGGGCACGGTGCTCTTCCTCGCCTATCTGGTGGGCGCCTTCGCGACCATCCCGGCCGCGGGGCTGCTCTCGCTGAGCGAGCGGACCAAATGGGGTTCGGTGACGGTGGCCGCGGGAGCGGTCGTCCTCGCCGTGCTCGAAGTACGGCTCTACGACATCTGGGGAAACACCGGTGCCTGATACCGACACGGACGCCACGGCCACCGCCACCCCGCCCGGCGGGCGAAAGCGCCTGGTCACCGGGCCGGGAGTGCTGCTGGTCTGGCTCTACGGAGTGATCACCGTCGGCGCGGTCTCGCGCTCGATCTACCAGATCTCCACCGAGTTCGACCGGGCGCCGCTCGCGTACTCGCTGTCGGGCGCGGCCGCGCTGGTCTACGCGTTCATCACGTACTCGCTGGTGCGCGGCGGGGAGACGGCCCGCAAGGCGGCGCTGATCTGCTGCGCCGCCGAGCTGACCGGCGTACTCGTCGTGGGCGCCTGGACCCTGGCGCGGCCCGAGGCCTTCCCCGACGCGACCGTGTGGTCGGACTTCGGGATGGGCTACCTGTTCATCCCGGTGATCCTGCCGATCACCGGGATGCTCTGGCTCCGCGCGAAGCGCTAGACGTTAGGCGTCAGGCGTCAGGCGCAGGTACTCAGAGGTGCTCAGGCGCTGACCGCGAAGTCGGTGGCCTCCTTGGCCTCCTTCTCCAGGATCACCAGGCGGACGCCGTCGGACGCGGTGCGCCCGCCGACCTGGGTGTAGCCGGCCTTGCGGTAGAGCCGCAGGTTCGACTCGCTCTTGTGGCCGGTGAGCAGCCGGAAGCGGGTGGTCGCGTCGTTCCCCGACAGCGCCACCTCGACCGCGCTCAGCAGCCGGGCGCCGAGGCCGTGACCCTGGAGCCGGGGGTGCACGCAGAGCTTGGCGATCTTGCCGGTGCCCTCCTCGTCGACGGTGCCGCGCACGGCTCCGACGATCTCCTCCCCGAGCCGGGCGACCAGGACGGTGTCCGTGGCGAGCTCGGCCTTGAGGGAGTCCAGGGACTGGGTGAGCGGCTGGATGCGGTAGTTGCCGTACAGCTCGGCCTCGCTCTGGAACGCCAGATACTGCAGCTTGATGATCTGCTCGGCATCCTCGGCGTCTGCCGCCGAAATGGTCACGCTCATGCCCATGTGCGCATGCCTCCCGCTCACCTGGTGGCCTGTTGGTCTACCGCTCCATTCCCCGAAGGGCCGGAGCCGCAACCTCTACGGCCAGCATTCTGCGCAGACATCCCAGGCATCGGGAACGGACGGGCCCCAAACTTCCTTGTGAGATACCCAACTCTCCTGCGATTTCACGGTAGGTGAGGTCCCTGGGCGATAGAAGTGCCCTCATCAGCTCCGGACACCTTCCGGGCAATCGGGCGACCGCCGATCGGAGGGCCCGGTTCTCCTCGCCGTGCAGCAGGGCGTCTTCCGGTTCCGTGCCCGTACTGGTACGGGCCCCCGCGCCGGACCCGCCCTCCGCCGAGTGCTGACGGTGGCCGTACGGGACTTCGTGCCGGGCCCGGCGCCGCGCCCGGCGGGCCTCCCCGCGCACCGCCCGGCGCAGCCAGTCGGCGGGTTCGGCGGGGATGCGGCGGTGCTCCAGCAGCCTGACCCAGACGGCTTGTTCCAGGTCGGCGGCGTCCACCCCGGTGCCCGCGGTCTCGGCGGCGGCTTCGGCCGAGAGCAGCGGGCGGAGCGTTTCGAACAGGTCGGGGAGATCAGCCTTCAGCGGGTCCATGCCGGGCGGGACGCGAAGGCCGTGCCGGGCGGTTTCCCCGCCGGGCACGGCCCACTCGTACGAGAAGCTCCGGCCGGCCGTTGACGTCAGCCGTCGGCGGTCTGCCGTCGGCGCCTAGCCCCTGTCGCCGCGGCCCGGGCGGAAGGCCTCCGCCGCGAGCAGTCCGGTGTCGGGGTGGTCGGTGAAGATGCCGTCGATGCCCTGCTCGAAGTACGCCTTGAAGGCGCCGAAGGCATCCCCGTAGGCCGTCGGGTCGGTGCCCTTGCGGTAGTCGGCCGGCAGGAAGCTGTTCTCGTTGCGCGCGGTGTAGGGATGCAGGATCAGCGCCTGCGCGTGGGCGTCGGCGACCAGGGTGGTCGGGGCGCCGAGCTTGCCGGCCGCATCGCGCGGCAGGATCAGGTCCATGGTCGGCCCGATGCCCTGGGCGAAGCCGGCGATCCACCGCAGCCCCTCGGGCTTGACCAGATCGGCGACCGTCCGCGGGTCCTTGGCCAGCTCGAAGTCCCACGGGCGGCTGCCGGCCGCCGAGAGGAGCACCACGCGCGGGCTGGAGACCAGCCGGGAGAGCCGCTGGATGCTGGAGGGTTCGAAGGACTGCAGGAAGAGCGGGGCGCCCCGGCCGTCGCGTCCGTAGCGGCGCAGCAGTTTGGCGAGGGGCTCCTCCAAGGCGAGGCCCAGGCCGCGGAAGTAGCTGGGGTGCTTGGTCTCCACGTGCAGCCACACGCGCTTGCCGCGCCGCCGGCCCTCGCGGTCGGCCCAGCGGAGCACCTCTTCGAAGGTGGGGACGTCCCAGCGGCCGTCGTAGAGCGTGTTGCGCTGCCGGAGGGCGGGGATGCGCTCCTTCGCGCGCAGGGTCTTCAGCTCGGCGAGGGTGAAGTCCTCGGTGAACCAGCCCGTGACCGTGACCCCGTCGATCGTCTTGGTCGTCCTGCGGGCGGCGAACCCGGGGTGGTCGGCGACGTCCGTCGTGCCGCCGATCTCGTTCTCGTGGCGGCACACCAGGTGGCCGTCCTTGGTGGGCACGAGGTCCTGTTCGACGACGTCGGCGCCGAGGTCGAGCGCGAGCTGGTAGGACCCGAGCGTGTGCTCGGGCCGGTAGCCGCTGGCTCCCCGGTGCCCGATGACCGTGGGCACCGGCAGGTCCCGGTAGCCGCCGCCCCGACCGCCTCCCGCGCCTCCCCCGTGGCCGCTCTCCGCCGCCGCGGCCGGACCGCCGCCCGCGACGAGCCCGCCGAAGGCTCCGCCCGCCGCGACGACGGCCGCGCCCAGTACAGTGCGCCGCGCTGCCCCACCCTGCGTCATGTGTGCCACTCCCCCTCGGAACCAGGGCCGGGCGTCCCGGGATCTCCGGGGCCTACGGTCCGAATCCGCGTGCCGATGGTAGGCAAGCGCCGATGGCGGGCGGGGGTGCGCGGGCGGAACATGGCGGAAACGTGCGTCAACACTGCGTATCCACCTCGTGAACCCGATGTGCGATCAGAGCTGACCCGCGAGTATCGTCCTCACCTGCACTACCGCCGCGTGGTGGGTGCGAGAACCCTAGCTTTTCGATGCCGGAGGGCCCACGTTGTTCCGTACGCGCCTGATCAAAGCCACTGTCGGACCCGTCATGCGCCTGATGTTCCGCACTCGCGTCGAGGGCATCGAGAACATTCCGGGCACCGGTCCGGTGATCCTCGCGGGCAACCACCTCACCTTCATCGACTCGATGATCCTGCCGCTGGTGTGCGACCGCACGGTCCACTTCATCGGCAAGGACGAGTACGTCACCGGCAAGGGCATCAAGGGCCGGGCCATGGCCTGGTTCTTCACCGGCGCCGGCATGATCCCCGTGGACCGCGACGGTGCCAACGGCGGAGTCGCCGCCCTGATGACCGGCCGCCGGATCCTCGAAGAGGGCAAGATCTTCGGCATCTACCCGGAGGGCACCCGCTCCCCCGACGGCCGCCTCTACCGGGGCCGGACCGGCATCGCCCGCCTGACCCTGATGACCGGCGCGCCCGTCGTCCCCTTCGCGATGATCGGCACCGACAAGCTCCAGCCCGGCGGCGCCGGCATGCCGCGCCCGGGCCGGGTCACCGTCCGGTTCGGCGAGGCGATGGAGTTCTCCCGCTACGAGGGCATGGACCGCGACCGCTACGTGCTGCGCGCCGTCACCGACTCGGTGATGGCCGAGGTCATGCGGCTCTCCGGCCAGGAGTACGTGGACATGTACGCGACCAAGGCCAAGGCGGCCTGAAGCCGGGCTACTGCCGTTGCAGTGACCGGCTGACGCCCGCCGCGGTCGTCGTGGCGAGGACCCAGCCGGTCACGATCAGCAGGTACGACAGCCACTGGTACCAGCCGCTCGGCGTGTAGGCCGCCTCCTGGCCGAAGCTGATGATCGGCACCATCAGGTCGATCGTGTAGAAGACCGGGTTGAACTCCGGGGACTCCCCCGCCTTCAGTTCCCGCGGCGGGTGGAACCAGTAGGCGGCCGTCCCCGTGAGCAGCAGCGCCAGCAGCCAGCCGGCGGCGCGCAGCGGCCGGAATCCGTAGCCGACGGTGGCGTCCTGGAGCAGCCCCCAGACCCTGGCGTGCCGGGGCAGCGTCCGACGGTGGCGACGCAGTTTGGCGAGTTGTACGGTCCGGGCGCCCGCCTCGTCGCCGACCGTGCGGTAGGCCGCGGCGAGCTGTTCGTAGGCGTACGGGAGGTAGCCCGACTCCTCGCGCTCCAGGGCGGGCAGCCGCTGCTCGGCTGGGACGTGCGGGCTGAGGGCGCGGTAGGTGAGTCCCTCGATGCGGATCCGCCGGGGCCAGGTCTCGGGTGGTACGTGCAGCAGGTCGAACTGGGAGCGTCGCAGGTTCATCGTGCCCTGGACGCACTCGCGGCCGCTCAGCCACACCTCGCCGATCGCGCAGCTGGAGGCGCGCAGGGCGACGCCGCCGGGCTGGATGAGCCGGGCGTCGGCCAGGTAGAGCTGGCCGGGGATCTTGGATCCGGTGAGGTTGAACATTCCCCGCGACTCCAGCCCCCTTGCCCGCACGTCGGTGCCGACGGTCAGGGTTTCGGCGTGCAGGGCTATCGCTCCGGGGGCGAGGAGCCGGGCGTTGTTCAGGTTGATCTGGCCGCCGACGGTGGCGCCGTTGATGCGGGTCTGGCCGTGGACGGTGAGGTCCATGGCGATGACGTCGGTTCCGATGTCGGCGTGGTTGAACTGGAGCGCCGCCTCCTGGCCCTCCTCGGCCGGGCCCGCCGTGCCGATGACCGCCTTCTGGAGGAAGAGTCCGCCTGCTATCCGGGCACCGGCGAGGCGTACCGGCCCGGTGATGCGGCAGCAGGACAGCTTGAGCGCTATGTCGACGCTGACGGTGGAGGCGGTCAGGCCGGGCAGGGCCGAGTCGCTCAGTGACACGATCCTCAACCGGGCGCCGTAGAGAATGGGTTTGCGCTCGAACCAGCAGGCCCGCAGCCGGATCGCGTGCTCGATGTCGGCGTACTTGAGGTTGAGCTTGCCGGTGATCCGGGCGCCCCGGACATTGAGTCCGGGGACCTGCCCGTCGAGCGGGGCCGCGCCGCGCAGCAGCAAGTGGGCGAGGACTTCGGCGCGTACGGTCCGGCCGGGTCCCCACGAGGCGCCGTCAACGGCCTCCTCGTTGCGGTCCTCCCGGAAATCGACGCCTTCCCCGCGGGGGAAGGCGTCCCATACGCGGCGCTCCGCCGGGGTCAAGTCGTTGATCTCCATCGCCGGGATGGTGTCCCGCGGCTCCACGGACTGTCAACTCCGTGCGGGACACCACCCTCTGGCGTGGCGTCAGTGCTCGATGCCGTCCTGGAGCTCCTGCCCCTTGAGCAGGAACCAGGCGGCCACGGCGGTGGCCAGCAGGACGGCCGCGCCGACGCCGGAGGCCAGTCGCAGGCCGTCCACGAAGGCCTCCTGGGCGGCGCCGACCATCTGCTGGGCGGTCTGCGGGTCCAGCGACTTGGCCGCTTCGACCGCGCCGCCGAGCGACTCGTGGGCGGCGTCGGCGACGGGGCCGCTGACGGAGGCGGGGGCGGTGAAGCCCTGGTAGACGCCGGTGACGACCGAGCCGAGCAGGGCGATGCCGAGGGCGGCGCCCAGTTCGTATGCGGTCTCGGAGACGGCCGAGGCGGAACCGGCCTGCTCCTTGGGGACGCTGGAGAGGATCACGTCGGCGGTGACGGTGAAGGAGAAGCCGGCGCCGAGTCCGACGAGGAGCAGGGCCGCGCCGAGCAGCGGGTAGCCGGTCTCCTTGTGGATCACGGTCAGCGCGGCCAGGGCGATGCCGATGGCGGCGAGGCCTCCGGTCACGATGGCCCGTACCCCGTACTTGCGGGCGTACTTGCCCGCGACCAGGCCGGTGACCACGGCGCCGACGGCGGCGGGCAGTTCGGCGAGGCCCGCCTCCAGCGGGTCGCGGCCCTGGACGAGCTGGAGGAACTGGGAGAGGAAGAAGACCAGTCCGGACAGGCCGAAGACGGTGAGCAGGTCGGCGAGGACCGCGCCGGAGAAGCCGCGGTGCTTGAACAGCCGCATGTCGAGGAGCGGGGCCGGCAGCGTGAACTGGCGGCGTACGAAGGTGTAGAGCGCGCCCGCTCCGATGACGGCGGCCGCCCACACCTCCCAGCCCATGCCGTGCGTGGCGACCTGCTTGACGGCGTAGACCACGCCGATGATGCCGACGAGGGAGAGGCCGACGCTGAACAGGTCCCAGGGGCCGGCGACCGGGTTCTTGGACTCGGGCAGCAGCTTGATGCCGACGATGACCAGGACGATCATCACGGGGACGTTGATGAGGAAGACCGAGCCCCACCAGAAGTGCTGGAGCAGGGCTCCGCCGACCACCGGACCGACGGCCGCGCCGGCCGAGGCGGTGGCGCCCCAGATGCCGATGGCGAGGCTGCGCTCCTTGGGGTCGTGGAAGATGTTGCGGATCAGCGCGAGGGTGGAGGGCATCAGGGTCGCGCCGGCCACGCCGAGCAGGGCCCGGGCGATGATCATCATCTCGGGGCTGGTGGCGTAGGCGTTGAGGACCGAGACGGCGCCGAAGGCGGTCGCGCCGACGAGGAGGAGCTTCTTGCGGCCGATCCGGTCGCCGAGGGAGCCCATGGAGACGAGCAGGCCGGCGATGACGAAGGAGTAGATGTCGCCGATCCACAGGAGCTGGGTGCCCGACGGCTTCAGGTCCTCGCTGAGGGCGGGCGTGGCGAGACCGAGCACGGTGGCGTCGACGGCGACCAGCAGGACGGCCAGCACGAGCACGGAGAGCGCGAGCCAGCGCCCGGGGCTCCGGCCCTGGGCACCCTTGGTCAGGGTCAGCTGTTCGGTACGGCTCATTTCTCCACACTCCGTCGTGCGCCACCGAGCAGCAACTCGGTGATCATGTACTGAAAGTCCTTGGCCGCGACCCGGCCGTCCATGACGGCCCAGGCGCAGGCGCCGATGAGGCTGTAAAGGGCCTCGGTGAGCCAGGCGGGGCTCAGGTCGATCCGGATGTCGCCCTCGCGCTGGCCGCGCCGGAAGAGCTCGCCGACGCGTGCGTCGAGGCGGGACCAGCCCTCGTTGACCTGGTCTCCCTCGAAGAGCTGGTTCTCGGTGACGAGGAAGGCCAGCAGCTCGGCGTTGGGCTCCGCTTCGGCGATGAGCCTGCGGAGCGCGTCGATCGCCGTGCCCTCGCCGAGGCGGGCGTTGTCGAAGGCCACCTCGAATTCCCGGATCCCGAGCTCTTCGAGCGCCCGTACGAGGGCGTCGCGCCCGGCGAAGTGCCGGTGGAGGGTCGCGCGGCCGATGCCGGCGGCCCTCGCGACCTCGTCCATCGTGGCGGTCGATTTGCGGGAGAGCAGGGCGGCGGCGGCGCGGAGCACCTGATCACGATCCATGGCCATGAGACAAGCATAACCCAAATGAGACGTTGCCGTCTCATCGAATAAATGAGCTGCCCCTCGGGGCGACGAGAGGAATCCTTCCGGAATGATCAGGATGACGGGGAAAACGGGGAAGACGACCATGAAGCCGCTGCTGCTCATCGACGTGGACGGCCCGCTGAACCCCTACGCGGCCAAGCCGCAGCGCCGCCCCGAGGGGTACACCACCCACCGCATGCGGCCGACCGGCTGGACGCAGGCCGAGAGCGCCAAGCCGCTGCGGGTCTGGCTGAATCCCGGCCACGGCGACGAGCTGCTCACGCTCGCGGAGGCGTACGAACTGGTCTGGGCGACCACCTGGAAGGGCGAGGCGAACGAGTGGATAGGCCCGCACCTGGGGCTGCCCGAACTGCCCTGGATCGACTGGCCGCAGATGCACGGGCGCGCACCGCGCGGGACGTTCTGGAAGACCCAGTACATCCTTGAGTACGCGGGCGAGCGGCCCTTCGCCTGGATCGACGACGACATCACGGACATGGACCGCGCCTACGTGGAGCAGCGCCACCCCGCGCACGCGCTGCTGTTGCGGATCGACGAGCGGATCGGGCTGGTCCGGGCCGACTTCGACGCCCTGGCGGACTGGGCCCGGTAACGCCGCAGGGGCGGCCGGGGCCCGAAAGGCTCCGACCGCCCCTCCGGGCAGACCGTCAGTTCTTGTGCGCCGCCCAGGCGTGCTGGATGACCAGGTCGGCCTTCAGCTCCGTGAGCTGGATCGCGACCGCCGACGGGGCGGTGCCGCCGCGGCCGTCGCGGGAGGCCAGCGCGCCCTTGACGTTGAGGACCTTGCGGACCTCCGGGGTCAGGTGCTCCGAGATCTTCGCGAACTGCTCGTCCGTCAGCTCGTCGAGCTCGATGCCGAGCCCCTCGCACTCCTTGACGCACTCGCCGGCCACCTCGTGCGCCACCCGGAACGGCACATTCTGCTTGACCAGCCACTCCGCGATGTCGGTGGCGAGCGAGAAGCCGGCGGGGGCCAGCGCCTCCATCCGCTCCCGGTTGATCGTGAGGGTGGCCATCATCCCGGTGAAGGCCGGCAGCAGGACTTCGAGGGTGTCGCAGGAGTCGAAGACCGGCTCCTTGTCCTCCTGGAGGTCACGGTTGTAGGCCAGGGGAAGGGCCTTCAGGGTGGCCAGCAGGCCCGTCAGGTTGCCGATGAGGCGGCCCGACTTGCCGCGCGCCAGCTCCGCGATGTCCGGGTTCTTCTTCTGCGGCATGATCGACGACCCGGTGGAGAAGGCGTCGTGCAGGGTGACGAAGGAGAACTCCTTCGTGTTCCAGATGATGATCTCCTCCGCGATCCGGGACAGGTTGATCCCGATCATCGCGGTGACGAAGGCGAACTCGGCGACGAAGTCGCGCGAGGCCGTGCCGTCGATGGAGTTGCCGACCGAGCCCCGCTCGAAGCCCAGGTCGGCGGCGACCGCCTCCGGGTCCAGGCCGAGCGAGGAGCCCGCCAGGGCGCCCGAGCCGTACGGGGAGACCGCGGTCCGGGTGTCCCACTGGCGCAGCCGCTCCGCGTCCCGGGACAGGGCCTGCACGTGGGCCAGTACGTGGTGGGCGAAGAGCACCGGCTGCGCGTGCTGCAGGTGGGTCCGGCCGGGCATGGCCACGTCGGCGTGCGCCTCGGCGAGGCCGACCAGCGCGTCCTGGAGGTCGGCGATCAGCCCGCCCACGATCCGGGCGTGGTCGCGCAGGTACATGCGGAAGAGGGTGGCGATCTGGTCGTTGCGCGACCGGCCGGCGCGCAGCTTGCCGCCGAGGTCGGCGCCGAGCCGCTCCAGCAGGCCCCGCTCCAGCGCGGTGTGGACGTCCTCGTCGGCGATGGTGCCGGTGAAGGAGCCGTTCTCCACGTCGACCGCGAGCTGGTCCAGGCCCGCGATCATGCGGCCGAGCTCGTCGGCCGTGAGCAGGCCCGCTTTGGCGAGCACGCGGGCGTGGGCCTTGGATCCCGCGATGTCGTACGGGGCCAGGCGCCAGTCGAAGTGGACCGACGCGGACAGCTTCGCGAGGGCCTCGGCCGGGCCGTCGGCGAACCGGGCGCCCCAGAGCCGGACGTCACCACCGTTGTTGCTGCTCACAGCTACTGCTCCTCAAGAACGTGCATGGCTTCGGATGTGCAACCGCCTCCCCGCCGCGGAGGTAACGGGGAGGCGGTTCGTACTACGGTCTACGGTCTACGGTCTGGCGTCAGGCGAGGTCGCGACGGGCCGCGATCTTCGAGGAGAGGCCGAAGATCTCGATGAAGCCCTGGGCCTTGGACTGGTCGAAGGTGTCGCCCGAGTCGTAGGTCGCGAGGTTGAAGTCGTACAGCGACTCGTCCGACTTCCGGCCGGTGACGACCGCGCGGCCGCCGTGCAGGGTCATCCGGATGTCGCCGCTGACGTGCTGGTTGGCCTCGCTGATGAAACCGTCCAGGGCCCGCTTCAGCGGGGAGAACCACAGGCCGTCGTAGACCATCTCGCCCCAGCGCTGCTCGACCTGCCGCTTGTAGCGGGCCAGCTCGCGCTCGACGGTGACGTTCTCCAGCTCCTGGTGGGCGGTGATCAGCGCGATCGCGCCCGGGGCCTCGTACACCTCGCGGGACTTGATGCCCACGAGCCGGTCCTCGACGATGTCGATCCGGCCGATGCCCTGGGCCCCGGCGCGCTCGTTGAGCTGCTGGATGGCCTGGAGCACGGTGACGGGCTTTCCGTCGATGGCGACCGGGACGCCCTCCTTGAAGGAGATGACGACCTCGTCGGCCTCGCGCGGCAGGGCCGGGTCCGCGGTGTACTCGTAGATGTCCTCGATCGGCGCGTTCCAGATGTCCTCCAGGAAGCCCGTCTCGACGGCGCGTCCGAAGACGTTCTGGTCGATGGAGTACGGGGACTTCTTGGTGGTCGCGATCGGCAGGTCCGCCTTCTCGGCGAAGGCGATGGCCTTGTCGCGGGTCATCGCGTAGTCGCGGACCGGGGCGATGCAGGTGAGGTCGGGGCCGAGGGCGGCGATGCCGGCCTCGAAGCGGACCTGGTCGTTGCCCTTGCCGGTGCAGCCGTGGGCGACGGTGCTCGCGCCGTGCTTGCGGGCGGCGGCCACGAGGTGCTTGACGATGGCCGGCCGCGAGAGGGCGGAGACCAGCGGGTAGCGGTCCATGTAGAGGGCGTTCGCCTTGATCGCCGGGAGGCAGTACTCGTCGGCGAACTCGTCCCTGGCGTCGGCGACCTCGGCCTCGACCGCACCGCAGGCGAGCGCCCGCTTGCGGATGACGTCCAGGTCCTCGCCGCCCTGGCCGACGTCCACCGCGACCGCGATGACCTCGGCGCCCGTCTCCTCGGCGATCCAGCCGATGGCGACGGAGGTGTCCAGACCGCCTGAATAGGCGAGTACGACGCGCTCGGCCACGGGGTTCTCCTTACACGGTGCATCCGCCGTTACGTCCAACAGCGGTAGGCATAACTATGCACTGGTCTGCATGTTTCGTCAATCGACGGGATAACAGGAGGTCAGCGGGGGTGTCGACCGCCTAGAGTGCGCGGATGGAGATGCTTCCGCCCCTGTCCCGGACCACATTCCGCTCACCCGCAGAGCGACTGCTGCACGGCAAGAGCCCCGCGCGCGCCCTCGACGGCGGCGGCCCGCAGGCATGGGCGGAGCTCGACACGAGCGTCAACTTCTCCACCTTCGAGCGCTACAAGGGGTGGACCTCCTCCGGCACCGTCCGGGTGGGCGTGCACTGGTTCGACGACCGTGAGATCGCCGACTGGAGCACCGCCCCGCACTGGCACGACGGACACGGGGTGACCTGGGCCGCCGCGCCCCCGGCCGCCCCCGAGCTCGCGCTCTGCCTGTGCCACGCCGACCCCCGGGTACGGGAGGCCGCCCTCGAACAGGCGGCCGGACGGCCCGAGGTCCTGGCCCTGGTGCTGATTCGGTGCGCCGACGGGGAGGAGCCCGTACGGGAGCGGGCGCGGGCGGTGCTGACCGCGGAACTGGACGCGGCCGCGGACGCGGCGGACCTCCTACGCGCCCTGGCGCCCCTCGCCCTGCTCGCGAGCACGCGCCGGTACGGCGCCTGGGCCTGGGAGCTGTGCCTGGAACGGCTCGGTTCGCCGCCCGCCGCCCTGATCGTCGAGCTGGCGCAGGACGCGGACGCGGGGATGCGCTTCGCCGCCGTCCGGGCCGCGCTGGCCCACGGGCTGCTCCCGGCGGACCGCGTCGCGGACCTCACCGGGGACCCCGACGCGCGCAACCGCCTCGCGGCGCTGCGCTCCGGGGAGCTCCCGGCCGAGCGGACGGCCCGGCTCGTGCTCACCGGGCTGACCCCCGAGGTCCGGCGGGAGGCCCTCGACCTGGCCCTGGAGGGCGGGATCCTGACGCCCGAGCGGCTGCTGGAAACCGCCGCCGCGAGCCGGGACCGCGTGGTGCGCAGGCGGTGCGAGGCGGCCGCCCGGCCGGCCCTGGACGCCCGATCCGCCTCGCTCCACGGCCCCCTCATCGACTCCCTGCTCGCCCTCCACGGCCGCGCGTCCCTGCGGGCGACCGCGGTCCGCGCCCTGCGCCCGGCCGGGCGGGCCGGCGAACTGCCCGCGCACCTGGCCGACCCCTCGGCGCGGGTACGGGAGGCGGCCCGCGGGGAGCTGCGCGCCGCCGGGCAGGACCCGCTGGCCCACTACCGCGCACGGTGCGCGGACTCCCCGGTGCCCGGGGAGGTGTTCGGGCTGGCCGAGGCCGGGGACGCCTCGGACCTGCCCCTGCTGCGGCTCCTCGCCCGGTCCCCCGAAGGGCGCGTGCGGGCCGCGGCCGTCCACGGCCTGCGCAGGCACGGCGCCACGACAGCGGAAGAGCTGCTGCCGTACCTGGCCGATCCGCATCCGCCCGCCGCCCGGGCGGCACGCTCGCTGGTGGTGCCGTACGCGGACACCCGGCCGGAGTCCTGGCTGCTGGAGCTGTTCGCGCCCGGCCGGCCCGAGCCCGTGCGGGCCGCGGCCCTGATCCTGCTCGAGCTGCGCCCGCTGCTGGTCCGGCGCCGGGTCGCCCGGTCCCTGACCTCCCACCGCGACCCGGCCGTGCGCGGCTGGGCCCGGCAGCTGCTGCAGCAGCGCCTGAAATGGGGGTTGTACCAGGGCCGGGACGCGGCGCGGGATTTCAAGGACTGGACGGGGACACCCCTGAACGAAGTCGTCGACACCGAGGACCCGGCCGCCTGGACCGCGCTGGACATCGGGGTGCGTCACATGGCCTCTTCCGACGCCGAGCCCTTCGCCGCCCGCACCGCGACCGCCCTGTGCCACTGGGACGGGCGGATCCGGGAGCGCGCCGTCGCCGAAGCCGCGGGCACCCCCGAGCTGCTGCCGCTGGTCGTCCTGCGCTGCGCCGACTGGACCCCGCAGGTCCGGGCGGCCGCCCGGCACGTCATCACGGAGGCGCTCCGGGAGGCCGGGGAGGAGACCCTTCGCGCCCTGACCCCGATGGTCCTGCACCTGGCGAAGCGGCGCGAAGGCCGCTGGGCCGTCGGGGCGTTCGAGGCCGCTCTGCGCGAGCCCCGGTACGCGGCGGCCCTGGCGGAGCTGTGTTCCCACCGCGACCTGCGGACCCGCCGGGCGGCCGTACGGATCACCCTGGAGGCCGCGGACTCCTTCACGGCCCCCGACCTGGCCCGGCGCGCCGCCGCGGAACCGGACGCGGTCCTGCGGGACCTGTGGACGCGGGCCGCGCTGGCCGCCATGGCCGCGCGCGGCCCCGACGACTCCGCGCTCGACGCGCTGCTGGCCTCCCGCAGCGGGTTCGTACGGGCGGCGGGCGTCACCGGCCTGCGCGCGGCCGGGCGCGCCGACGAGGCACCCCGCCACCTCGCCGACCCGTCGGGGACGGTCCGGGCCTGCGCCCGGTGGCTGCTCCGGCGGGACGGGGCCGACGCGCGCGCCGCGTACCTGCGGCTGTGCGCCGACTCCCCGGAGCCCGGGGCCGTGCTCGGGCTCGCCGAGTGCGGCGAACGGGCGGACTCCGCCGTGCTGACCGGCCTGCTCGGTCACCGGGACGGCACGGTCCGGGCGGCGGCCGTCGCGGGACTGCGACTGCTCGACGGGCCCGGACCCGGCACGGAGGCACTGACCGCACTGCTGGACGACCCGTCGGCGGCGGTGGTCCGGGAGGCGACCCGCTCGCTGCGCCCGCTGGCCGACCGGCTCCCGGTGGGCCCGCTGGTGGCACGCACCCTGCCGGAGCGCCCCGCGCACATCCGCCGGGCGGCCCTGCGGCTGCTGGCCGCCCGGGGCGCCGACGAGGGACTGCCGGCGCTGACCGCCGCGCTGGACGACCCCGACCCGGCACTGCGGCGGATCGCGCTGGACCTGCTGCGTGGATGGGACTGGCAGGCGACGGCCCGCCGGGAGACCATCGAACGGCCACAGCTGCGGGCTCTCTACAAGCAGTACTACTTCAAGCTCGACTGGGCCGAGATGCGCAGGACGCGTTTCTTCTGGTGAAAATGCGGTCCCGCCCCCTCCTCGCCGCACCGATAATCACACCATGGGAAAGCTCTACGATCGCATTGACAGCCGGCTCCGCACCTTCATCGAAGAACAGCCGATCTTCTTCACCGCCACCGCCCCGCTGTCCGGCGACGGGCATGTCAACCTCTCCCCCAAGGGCCGCGCCGGGACGCTCGTCGTCATCGACGAAACGACCCTCGCCTACCTGGACTTCGGCGGCAGCGGCGCCGAGACCATCGCGCACGTCCGCGAGAACGGCCGCATCACGCTGATGTGGTGCGCGTTCAGCGGGCCGCCGAACATCGTGCGCATCCACGGCGACGGTGAGGCGGTCTTCCGCGACGACCCGCGCTGGGACGGGCTGATCGAGCGGTTCGGGGACGCCGACGGGCCCTCGGCGCGCGCCGTCATCCTCGTGAGGACCCGGCGGATCGCCACCGTGTGCGGGTTCGCCGTGCCCTTGATGGACTACCAGGGCGAGCGCACGCTCCACGCGGAGTACTTCGGCCGCAAGACGGACGAGGAGTTCAACGAGTACTGCGAGAAGAAGGAGTTCATCGGAGTGAGCGTCGACGGCCTGCCTGCGCTGCCGCTGCCCCTTCCGCCCCGTACCGTCTGACGTGTGCTGCGTACCGCCTTCCTCGCCGCCTCACTGATCGTCACCAGCCTGCTGGTACAGGGCCCCCACGGCGACCCGCCGCTGCCCGTCCTGCTCGCCGACACCGGCGGCGGCAGCCAGCTGATCACCGCCGTGGCCCCGGCCCCCGGCTCCACGACCGGGCGCCTGACCTGGTGGGACCGGCGGGCGGGGCGCTGGCACGCGGCGGGCAGCGCCCCGGCCCGGTTCGGCGCGAACGGGCTGACCGAGGGCGCGACCCGGACCCAGGGCACGAACACCACCCCGGCCGGCCTGTACGCGCTCCCCTACGCCTTCGGCATCGCGCACGCCCCGGCCGGTACCGCGTACCGCTACCGGCGGGTGACCCCCGACTCCTGGTGGTGCCAGGACAACGCCTCGGAAAGCTACAACCGCTGGGTGGAGCCGCTGCCGGCGGACTGCGCGCCCGGCGAGGCGGAGCACCTGACCACGTACGAGAAGCAGTACGCGCACGCGCTGGTCATCGCCTTCAACTACGAGCACCCGGTACGGGGCCGGGGCGCGGGCATCTTCCTGCACGTGAACGGCAAGGGTGCGACGGCCGGCTGCGTCTCGGTCCCCGAGGACGCGATGCGCGCGGTGCTGCGCTGGGCGAACCCGCAGAGGCAGCCGCACATCGCGATCGGCACGGAGTCCGGCCCGCTCGACGTCACCCGCTACTAGGCCGGGTCCCGGAGTCGTCGGCGGGCTCGTCGGAGGCCCGGTAGTGGTAGGCGTCCTCCCACCAGTCGTCCCCGTCGCCCCAGGCGCCCCCGTCGTCCCCGTCCTCGGAGACGACCCGGTCCGCCCCGCGCCAACGGCCGTAGTCGTCGGCGCTGCGGTGCACGTGGACCCGCTGCTCCTCGTCCAGCGCGGCCACGGCGGGGTGGACCTCGGCCCGCATCCGGTCACCCAAGGGGTCGCCGCACTCCGTGCGAGTGAGGACGGCCCGGCGGGCGGCTTCGGCGTAGCAGAGCGACATCAGGCCCAGCGCGGTCACGGCAGCCGACGCCCATTGCACCGGTCCGTGCGGGCGGGAGAACACCAGCAGCTCGCCCACCACCATCCAGCACACCATGAGCAGGATCAGGCCCACGCAGCCGCAGCAGCCCCGGAGGCACCCGCGCTCCTCGTCCTGCGGCATGCGCGGGAGCTCGGGCAGCAGGGCGTCCAGTTCGGCGCGGTGGGCGGTGCGCCGGGCCCCGTACGCCTCGTCGTTCCGGTCGATCCAGCCGATCGACACGGGCTCGGGATCGTGTCGCCGCACCGCCTCCAGCAGGGCTGCGGGCAGCGGGTGGGAGGGGGTACGGGCGGGATCGCGGCCCGCCTCCGTCAGGAGCACGGCGCCTTCGCCGTCGATGCCGAGGTACCCGTCGAGGAGCAGTTCGGCGGCGGCCGCCACCGCCTGCCCGTGCGCCATCGCGGCGACGTGGTACGGCCCGAGGTCCAGGCCGGCGACCAGCCGGAGGATCTCGCGCCGGATCCGGGCCCGGCGCCGCCACCGCAGGGCGAGGGGCCCGTAGACGGCGGCGTTCATGACGAACACCGCAAGTACGAGGACGAGTTGGAGCACGCCCCGAGGCTATGTGCGGCGGCGCCGGACCGGCACCAGGTTTCCGGCGGGCCCGCGGCGGCTCAGCTCTCCTTCTGGGCCAGCCTCAGCAGGTGGTCGGCGAGGGCCTGGCCGCCCGCCGGGTCGCGGCTGATCAGCATCAGGGTGTCGTCGCCCGCGATGGTGCCGAGGATGGCCTGGAGTTCGGCCTGGTCGATCGCGGAGGCGAGGAACTGGGCCGCACCCGGCGGGGTGCGCAGGACCACGAGGTTCGCGGAGGCCTCGGCCGAGATCAGCAGCTCACCGGAGAGGCGCCGCATGCGCTCCTCCTTCGCCGACTCGCCGAGCGGTGCCTGCGGGGTGCGGAAGCCGCCCTCGCTGGGGACCGCGTAGATCAGCTCTCCGCCCGTGTTGCGGATCTTCACCGCGCCGAGCTCGTCGAGGTCGCGGCTGAGCGTCGCCTGGGTGACGCTCAGCCCGTCGTCGGCGAGCAGCTTGGCCAGCTGGCTCTGGGAGCGGACCGGCTGCCGGTTGAGGATGTCCACGATCCGGCGGTGGCGGGCGGTGCGGGTCTGCGGGACGGACTGGCCGTTCTGCTCGTGTTCCTGCGCCTGACTCATCGTCGTCCCATTCCCCGATTGATCATCCGTCCACGTCCGCGGCGGACTTCGCTGCGTCCAGCACGCCGGGCAGGGCCTGCAGGAACGCGTCCACCTCGGCCTCGGAGAGCACGTACGGAGGCATGAGCCGTACGACGTCGGGGGCGGGCGCGTTGACCAGGAAGCCGGCGTCCTGAGCCGCGCGCTGGACCTGCGGTGCGAGCGGCTCGGTCAGCACGATACCCAGCAGAAGGCCCGCGCCGCGGACGTGCGAGACGAGCGGGTGTGCGAATCCTTCGATTCCGGCCCGCAGCCGCTCGCCGCGCTCCTTGACCTGGTCGAGGAGCCCGTCGGCCGCGATGGTGTCGATCACGGCGAGGCCGGCGGCGCAGGCGACCGGGTTGCCGCCGAAGGTGGTGCCGTGCTGGCCGGGCTGGAGCAGGTCGGCCACGGGTCCGAAGGCGGCGACGGCGCCGATCGGCAGACCGCCGCCCAGGCCCTTCGCGAGTGTGACGACATCGGGCTCCACGCCCTCGTGGGCCTGGTGCTCGAACCACTGGCCGCAGCGGCCGATGCCGGTCTGCACCTCGTCGAGGACGAGCAGGGTGCCGGTGGCCCGGGTGATCTCACGGGCGGCCGTGAGGTAGCCGGCCGGGGGTACGACCACGCCGTTCTCGCCCTGGATCGGCTCGATGATCACGAACGCGGTCTCTTCGGTGACGGCGGCCCGCAGGGCCTCCACGTCGCCGTACGGAACGTGCGTGACGTCTCCGGGCAGCGGCAGGAACGGGTCCTGCTTCTTGGGCTGGCCGGTGAGCGCCAGGGCGCCCATGGTGCGGCCGTGGAAGCCGCCGTCGGTGGCGACCATGTGGGTCCGCCCGGTCAGCCGGCCGATCTTGAAGGCGGCCTCGACGGCCTCGGCACCGGAGTTGCAGAAGAAAACCTTGCCGGGGCGGCCGAAGAGCTGGAGCAGCCGCTCGCCGAGCGCGAGGACCGGCTCGGAGGCGTAGAGGTTGGAGACGTGGCCCAGGGTGGAGATCTGCTCGGTCACCGCGGTGACGATGGCCGGGTGCGCGTGGCCGAGGGCGTTGACCGCGATGCCGCCGACGAAGTCGGTGTACTGCTTGCCGTCCGCGTCCCAGACCTGGGCGCCGGAGCCGCGTACGAGGGCCAGCGCGGGGGTGCCGTAATTATTGGTCAGCGCGCCCTGCCAGCGGGCGGCGAACTCCTGGTTGCCGGTCATGCGGGGTCCCCTCCCTGTGTGTCGACTGCCTGTGTGTCAACTGCCTGCGTGCCGACTGCCTGTGTGCCGACTGCCTGTGCACCCTGGTCGTCGAGCACGACCATCGTGCCGATTCCCTCGTCCGTGAAGATCTCCAGCAGGATCGAGTGCTGGACCCGCCCGTCGATCACGCGGGCGGTGGTCACCCCGTTGCGGACGGCGTGCAGGCAGCCCTCCATCTTCGGGACCATGCCGCTGGACAGCTCGGGCAGCAGCTTCTCCAGCTGGCTGACGGTGAGCCTGCTGATGACCTCGTCGCTGTTGGGCCAGTCCGCGTAGAGCCCCTCCACGTCGGTGAGGACCATCAGCGTCTCGGCGCCGAGCGCGGCGGCGAGCGCCGCGGCGGCCGTGTCGGCGTTCACGTTGTACACGTGGTGGTCGTCGGCGCTGCGTGCGATGGAGGAGATGACCGGGATCCGGCCGTCCGCCAGCAGCGCTTCGATCGCGCCGGTGTCGATGGCGGTGATCTCGCCGACCCGCCCGATGTCGACGCTCTCGCCGTCGATCTCGGGCAGGTGCTTGGTGGCGGTGATGGTGTGCGCGTCCTCGCCGGTCATCCCGACGGCCAGCGGCCCGTGCTGGTTGAGCAGCCCGACCAGCTCGCGCTGGACCTGCCCGGCCAGGACCATCCGTACGACGTCCATCGCCTCGGGCGTGGTGACGCGCAGACCCGCCTTGAACTCGCTGACCAGGCCCTGCTTGTCGAGCTGGGCGTTGATCTGCGGGCCGCCGCCGTGCACGACGACCGGCTTGAGGCCGGCCTGGCGCAGGAAGACGACGTCCTGGGCGAAGGCGGCCTTCAGGTCCTCGTCGATCATGGCGTTGCCGCCGAACTTGATGACGACGACCTTGCCGTTGTGCCGGGTCAGCCAGGGCAGGGCCTCGATGAGGATCTCGGCCTTGGGCAGTGCGGTGTGCCTGCGTGCAGTGCTCATGAGGAGTACGCGCTGTTCTCGTGGACGTACTCGGCGGTCAGGTCGTTGGCCCAGATGACCGCGGACTCGGAACCGGTGGCCAGGTCGGCGGTGATGCGGACTTCGCGGCCCTTCATGCTGACCAGGTCGCGGTCCTCGCCGACCGAGCCGTTCTTGCAGACCCAGACGTCGTTGATGGCGACGTTCAGCCGGTCCGGGTCGAAGGCGGCCTTGGTGGTGCCGATCGCGGACAGCACGCGGCCCCAGTTGGGGTCCTCGCCGTGGATGGCGCACTTGAGCAGGTTGTTCCGGGCGATGGACCGGCCGACCTCGACCGCGTCCTCCTCGGTGGCCGCGCCGATGACCTCGATGCGGATGTCCTTGCTGGCACCCTCGGCGTCACCGATCAGCTGGCGGGCCAGGTCGTCGCAGACCGTGCGTACGGCCTCCGCGAACGCCTCGTACGCCGGCACCTGGCCGGAGGCGCCGGAGGCGAGCAGCAGCACCGTGTCGTTGGTGGACATGCACCCGTCGGAGTCGACCCGGTCGAAGGTGGTGCGGGTCGCGCCGCGCAGCGCCTTGTCGAGGGTGGCGCTGTCCACGTCGGCGTCGGTGGTGAGGACCACGAGCATGGTCGCCAGGCCCGGTGCGAGCATGCCCGCGCCCTTGGCCATGCCGCCGACGGTCCAGCCGTCCTGCGAGACGGTGGCCGTCTTGTGCACGGTGTCGGTGGTCTTGATGGCGATCGCGGCGGCCTCGCCGCCGTCGGCGGAGAGCGCGGCGGCCGCGGTCTCGATGCCGGGCAGCAGCTTGTCCATGGGGAGCAGGACGCCGATCAGGCCGGTGGACGCGACGGCGACCTCGCCGGCGTTGACCTCGCCGCCCGCGCCGAGCCCGTTCAGGGCCTCGGCGACCTTCTCGGCGGTGGCGTGGGTGTCCTGGAAGCCCTTGGGCCCGGTGCACGCGTTGGCGCCGCCGGAGTTGAGGACCACCGCGCTGACGGTGGCGCCGCGCAGGACCTGCTCGGACCAGTGGACGGGCGCGGCCTTGACCCGGTTGGAGGTGAAGACGCCCGCCGCGGCCAGGCGCGGCCCGTTGTTGACCACGAGGGCCAGGTCGGGATTGCCGTTCGCCTTGATCCCGGCGGCGATGCCGGCCGCCGTGAACCCCTGTGCTGCCGTGACGCTCACGGTGCGACTCCGATCGTGGAAAGACCCAGGCTCTCGTGAAGCCCCAGGGCGATGTTCATGCTCTGGACCGCGCCGCCGGCGGTGCCCTTGGTCAGGTTGTCGATGGCGCTGATCGCGATGATCCGCTGCGCGGCCTCGTCGTACGCGACCTGGATCTGAACGGCGTTGGAACCGTAGACGGACGCCGTCGCCGGCCACTGCCCCTCGGGCAGCAGGTGCACGAAGGGTTCGTCCGCGTAGGCCTTCTCGTACGCGGCGCGGACCGCGTCGGCCGTGGTGCCCGGCAGCGCCTTGGCGCTGCAGGTGGCCAGGATGCCGCGGGGCATCGGCGCCAGCGTGGGCGTGAAGGAGACGGAGACCCGCTGCCCGGCGACGGGGCTGAGGTTTTGCACCATCTCGGGCGTGTGGCGGTGGCCGCCGCCGACCCCGTACGGGCTCATGGAGCCCATGACCTCGGAGCCGAGCAGGTTCGGCTTGAGGGCCTTGCCGGCGCCGGAGGTGCCGGAGGCGGCGACGATCACGGCCTCGGGCTCGGCGAGCTGCGCGGCGTAGGCCGGGAACAGCGCGAGCGAGACGGCCGTCGGGTAGCAGCCGGGGACGGCGATGCGCTTGCTGCCGGCCAGGGCGGTACGGGCGCCGGGCAGTTCGGGAAGGCCGTAGGGCCAGGTCCCGGCGTGCGGGGCGCCGTAGAACTTGTCCCAGTCGGCGGAGTCCTGGAGCCGGTGGTCGGCGCCCATGTCGACGACGAGGACCTCCTCGCCCAGCTGGGCGGCCACGGCGGCGGACTGCCCGTGCGGAAGGGCCAGGAAGACGACATCATGACCGGAGAGCACCTCGGGCGTGGTCGGCTCCAGGATGCGTCCGGCCAGCGGCACCAGGTGCGGCTGGAGGGCGCCTAGCGGCTGCCCGGCGTTGGAGTTCGCGGTCAGCGCGCCGATCTCGACCTCGGGGTGGGCCAGCAGCAGGCGCAGCACCTCCCCGCCCGCGTATCCGCTCGCACCGGCCACCGCTACACGTACCACCATCGGACCCTCCTCCTCGATGGCATGACTATACGTACGACCGCACGTTTATGCAAAGCAGTCATCCGGCCTTGCTCCCCCAGTGTTACTCGCTTGTCCGTCCGATGATCACGGGTTACGTTCCCCGGGCACATATCGGGGGATCACAGCAGGTGGGGGACATGAGCGACGACGGGCTGACGATCACCAAGGGCGCCGCGATACGCCAGGGCCTCGCGGCCGTGGCGGTGCTCGGGGCCATGGGAATCGCCCTCTGGGTGGGCGGGGAATCGGTGAATGCGAGCGGGGAGCCGAAGCCCGTCACCTGCTCGCACGGGGAGCCCGAGAAGACGCCCGCGCCGACCCCGGTCGAGGCGGGGCACGTCTCCGGCGCCCAGCTGTGCGAGGCGCTGCACCGTCCGGATCTCGCCGATCTGCTGGGCACTCCCGGGGAGGCCGTGAAGAACGCGAACGGCGGCGGCAGCACCTTCAAGCCCGTCGGCAGCGACGAGGAGATCCACACCCCCTCGGGCGAGATCGAGTTCGAGACCTACACCGTGCACCTGAGGGCCTCGTACGACGGGCTGAGGGTCGCCACCGTGGCCAAGTTCCTCGGAGACGGCACGCTGCCGCTGACCGTCCTGGGGCGCCCGGCCGCCTACTACTCGGACCGCACCATCAGCATCAGCTTCAACCTGGGCGGCGGCGATGCCAGCACCGGCTCCGGTGTCCCGACCCGCACCCTGGTGGTGGCCCGGGGCCCGGAGGACGGCGGCGGCTCCTACGAGCTGACCCTGTGGCGCTCCGACGGCGCGGTGCCCGACGACGCGGTCGTGCTGCGCGTCGCCGAGACGGTGCTGCCGACGGTCCCGGGGTGGGCCGCCGCCGGGTGAGGCCCCGCGGGAGCGCGGGTCAGGGGCTTTCGGGGTCAGCTGCTGCGCGGCTGGTTGAAGCGGAGCATGTTGCCGGCCGGATCGCGGAAGGCGCAGTCGCGGACCCCGTACGGCTGGTCGACGGGCTCCTGGAGCACCTCGGCGCCGGCGGCCCGGATGCGTTCGAAGGTGGCGTCCACGTCGTCCGTCGAGAAGATCACCCCACGGAGCACGCCCTTGGCCAGCAGTTCCGCCATCGCCTGCCGGTCGGCCGGTGAGGCGCCGGGGTCGGCGAGCGGCGGTTCGAGGACGATCTCCACGTCGGGCTGCTCGGGCGAGCCGACGGTCACCCAGCGCATCCCCTCGAACGCGACGTCGTTGCGGACTTCCATGCCGAGGGCGTCGCGGTAGAAGGCGAGGGCCTTGTCGTGGTCGTCGACGGCGATGAAGCACTGCGAGAGCTTGATGGTCATGCCCCGAAGCTACGACGCGGCCGCGGATCCCGCTCCCCCGCCGCCCGCGGAGTTGCGGACGGGCCGGGTGAAGACCTTGGCGACGCACGCCGGGATGGCGGCTCCGGCCTCGTGCCGCCGGGCCCGGTAGGCACTGGGGGTCTCGCCGACCAGCTCGGTGAAGCGCGAGCTGAACGACCCCAGCGAGGTGCATCCGACCGCGAAGCAGACTTCGGTGACGCTCAGGTCGCCGCGGCGCAGCAGCGCCTTCGCCCGCTCGACGCGGCGGGTCATCAGATAGCTGTACGGGGTCTCGCCGAAGGCGGCCCGGAAACTGCGGGAGAAGTGCCCGGGCGACATGAGGGCGACGGACGCCAGCGCCGGCACGTCCAGCGGCTCGGCGTAGTCGCGGTCCATCACGTCCCGGGCGCGCCGCAGTCGCACCAGGTCCTCGATCGTCACGCGCACCAGCATCTCACGGCCGGTGCCGGCCGAGGGGGCCGACGGAGGCCGGGGGACACGCCCCCGGGCGGAGCCGCGAGGCCGGGAACGCGCCGGATTCCCGGCGGCCTCCCGGCTGCCTGTCGACGGCCTGTCGACTGCTCGTCGCCTACTTCTCGGTCTTCGAGGCCTTGGCGGCCTTCTCCGCCTGCATCTGCTTGATGCGGACGGTCTCCTTGCGGACGTCGGCCTGGGTGGCGCGCTCCTTCGCGAGCCACTCCGGCATCTCCTGCTTCAGGGCCTCGATCTGCTCCGTGGTGAGCGCCTCGGTGACACCGCCGCGCGCCAGACCGGCGATGGAGATGCCGAGCTTCGACGCGACCACCGGACGGGGGTGCGGGCCGTTGTTCCGGAGGTCCTGCAGCCACTGGGGCGGCTCGGCCTGGAGGGCGGTCAGCTCGGTGCGCGAGACGACACCCTCCTGGAACTCTGCGGGGGTGGCCTCGAGGTACACACCCAGCTTCTTCGCCGCAGTAGCGGGCTTCATGGTCTGGGTGGTCTGGTGCGACGTCATGGGGTCCAGGGTATCGAGCATGTGCGCCACCTCCGACCACGGCCGGTAATCTGGCCGGGTGACAGACTCCCGGACACCCCCGTCGTTCCAGCTCGCATACGTCCCCGGGGTGACTCCCACGAAGTGGGTCCGGATCTGGAAGGAGCGGCTGCCCGACGTTCCGCTGACCCTCGTCCAGGTCACTCCCGCCGAGGCTCCAGCTCTCCTGCGCGGCCGCGGCGCCGACGCCGGGTTCGTCCGGCTGCCGATCGACCGTACGGATCTCAGCGCGATCCCGCTCTACACCGAGACCACGGTCGTCGTGATCCCGAAGGACCACCTGATGGCCGCGGCCGAGGAGCTGTCCCTCGCGGAGCTGGCCGACGACATCGTGCTCCACCCGCTGGACGACACCCTCGAATGGGAGCAGCTGCCGGGCAAGGCCGCGCTCCAGCGCCCGGAGACCACGGCCGACGCGATCGAGCTGGTGGCGGCGGGCATCGGGGTCCTGATCGTGCCTCAGTCGCTCGCGCGGCTGCACCACCGCAAGGACCTCACCTACCGGACCCTGCTGGACGCCCCCGAGTCGCGTGTCGCGCTGTCGTGGCCCGAGGCGGACGAGACTCCCGAGCTGGTCGAGGAGTTCATCGGCATCGTGCGCGGGCGGACCGTCAACAGCTCGCGCGGACGCGGCCGTACGCAGCCCGAGCCCGAGCAGAAGAAGGCGAAGCCGGCGCGGAAGCCGGCCCCCCGGTCGGGAGGCAAGCCGGCCGCCAAGAACCCGCGCTCCGGTGCGCCCAAGGGCGGCAAGGCCACGGCCAAGTCCACCGGCAAGCGCGGGAAGCCCCGCGGGCGCTGAACCACGCTCGCGAGCGCCTGCCCGGCTCACGCGAGCGCCTGCCCGGCTCACGCGAGCGCCTGCCCGGCTCAGAGGGGCGCGCCCGTGCCCGGCGCAGCGCGACGACGCCGCCCGGCGCGTCCCGCCCGGGGGGCGGGCCGCGATCCCCGTCATGCGCGCCCCTGCCGCCCGGCCCGCTCGAACGCGTCCAAGCCGCCGGGAATTCGCACTCCCTGGCGATGACCTGAAGGCGTTGCGCCCGCCGCACGGCCGTCCCTATAGTCACTTCGTATTCATTTCGTCACACTGAGTGAGCTGGGGGCAAGGGTGTTACGTGTCGGCAAGGGACCGTCCCTCAAGGGATTGACCGTCAGGGGACCGGCCGCCAAGGGGTTGGCCTCGCTCGCCGCACTGGCCGCCGGGGCGGTCCTCGCCCTGGGAGTCGGGGCCGTGCCCGCGAGCGCCGCCGAGGGCTCGTGCGCCGGCGGCGCCGCCGGACGGCTGCCGCGACTGCAGGACCACCGCTTCTACGTGCAGTGCGCGGGCGGGGTCGCCACCGTCGTGGCCTGCCCCACCGGGCAGGTCTACTCTCCCGGCCCGCAGCTCTGCGAGGCCCCCGAGCTGGTCCGGCCCGCCGTGGCCACGGTCACCACGGCCGGTCCGGCGAAGCTGAACGGGCTGCTCTTCGGGGTCAAGAACCTCAGCACCACGGTGCGCATCGCGGACGCTCCGGCCGGGCTGGACGGCGTACCGGTCACCTTCACCACCGTGGGCGGCCGGACGCTCTGCACCGCCGTCACCGACCAGTTCGGAGCAGCCCGCTGCGACACACCGGCCCGGCTGACGATCCCGCTGGACGAACTCCTGCGGGGCTACCGGGCCACCTACGCGGGCATCGGCGGCATCTACCTCCCCTCCTCCGCCACCGCCCCCATCGCGCTCCTCTAGTGCCGTGGCCGGCGCTAGGCCCCGGCGGACGCCAGCGCGTGCCGGACCCAGACGTTCGGCTCCACGTAGACCGCGAAGCCCTGCTCCGGTTCGCAGTGGACCGGGGACAGGGCGCCCGGCACGCGGACCGGGCCCGCCGTGTCGAAGGGCAGGCCGGTCCACTCGCGCCACTGCGCGAGGGAGCCGGTGATCGTCATCGACAGCGGGGCCACCGAGTCGATGACGGCGCCCGCCCGCACGTGGACCCGTAGCCACGGGTCGTGCGGGAGGCCGTCCTCGCGGGTGCGGTACGCGTACTCGTGGATCGAGGTGTCCGGCTCGGCCGGCTTTCCGCTGGGCCGCACCGGCGCCACCACCTCGGTGAAGCCGCGCGCCCGGGCGTTCTCCCGCATCGCTGCGAGCATCCGGCCGGACAGACCCTCGCCCTGCCGGTCGGTGGCGACGCTGATCTCGATCGCGCTCACGGTGTCGGCCTCGACTCCGCGCCGCTGGTCGGAGAAGGCCCACATCAGGATCCGGTCCCAGCCCTGCGCGGGCAGCGCCCCGTCACGGCCCGGCGCGTGCTGCGCGAAGGGCACGCTGAAACCCCGGGCGACGACCGTGTCGCCGTCCGTGGCGACCAGGACGTACTCCGCGAACTCGGCCACCATCCGCGGGTACAGCAGCCAGGCGAGCGCATCGTGCTGGGCGAACTCGGGCCACGAGTCCTTCATGTCCCAGAGCCGGGCGGCCAGTTCGGGCCGCTCCGCGAGCGTGGTGATCCGGACGCCCGCATCGCCCGGGTCCGTACCGCCCACGCCCGCGCCGTCTATGTCTGTGATGTCGTCCATGCCCGCAGGCTAGGCACGCCCCACCTGCGCCTCAACCGATTTAGCCGGTGCGGGCGGTTCGGGCGATTCAGACGGTTCACACGGGCGCCTGGAGGGAGAGGTGCCAGCGCCGCGGTCCGCCGGCGAGGGTGAGCGTGGACAAGGGGCGGACGTCCACGTTCCAGTACGTCAGCGGCGGCGCGTTCAGTGCGTACACGAGGGCTGCCCGGACCACCGACGGCTCCGCCACCGCCACGATCGCTCCCCCGTCGTCGGCCGGCCGGGTGTCGAGCCAGCCGCCGATCCGGGCGATGAAGGCGAGCAGCGATTCCCCGCCGTGCGGGGCGGCGTGCGGATCGGTGAGCCAGAGGTCCACGGCCGCGGGGTCCCGGGCCGCCACCTCGGCCAGGGTGAGCCCGCGCCAGCGGCCCATGTCGCACTCCCGCAGGGCGGGTTGCGCCATCGGGGCGTAGCCGAGGGCGGTCCCGGTGGCCCGGCTGCGCGAGGTCGGCGAACAGTAGCGGAGCTCGGCCGAGCCCAGCGGTACGAGCCCGCGCGCGGCGGACTCCACCGCGCGCCAGCCGTCCACGTCGAGGGGACGGTCGTCGTCGAAGCGCTCGGCGAGCAGCGAGGTACCACGGGCTGCTGCGACTAGCGAAACCCGAACATGCATGCGGCGATGGTGATCCCCGGGTCGCACGGGGTCAAGCGTCGAGACGAAGCCCGGATCGCAGCCGCCGGACGGCCTCGGTCAGTTCGCCTGCGCCGGACACCCCGGCGAAGCTCAGCCGGACGAACGGACCGGGCGGCTCCGCACAGAAGTACGGCCGTCCCGGCGCGACCGCGACCCCGGCCCGCAGGGCGGCCGCCACGAAGGCCGCGTCGTCGCCGCCCCCGCGGGGCCGCGCCCACAACTGGTAGCCGCCGCGTGGCGGATGGGGCACCTCCAGCTCCGGCAGCTCCCGCCGCAGCGCCCCCGTGAGGACGTCCCGGCGGTGGCGCAGCTCGGTGGCCACGGCCTTGAGGTGGCGCGGCCAGGCGGGTGCGCCGACCAGTTCGAGGGCGGTCTCCTGGAGCGGCCGGGGCACGAAGAAGGTGTCCACGACCTGGATGGCGCGCAGCCGGTCGAAGACCGGGCCCCTGGCCGCGAGGGCCCCCACCCGCAGGCTGGGCGAGGTGACCTTGGTCAGCGACCGCACGTGGACGACCACCCCGTCCGGGTCCTCGGCGGCGAGCGGTGCGGGCAGCGGGCCCAGGTCCTCGTGGGCCAGGGACCGCGCGTAGTCGTCCTCCAGCACGAAGGCCCCGGCGGCGCGCGCGATCCGCAGCACCTCTCCCCGCCGCTCGGCGGACAGCACGGCACCGGTCGGGTTCTGGAACAACGGCTGGCATACGAACACCCGCGCCCCGGTCGCTTCGAAGGCGGCGGCCAGCAGCTCCGGCCGGACCCCGTCCGCGTCCACCGGGACGGGCACCGGCCGGCACCCACCGGCCCTTGCGATGGCCAGCAGTCCCGGGTAGGTCGGGGATTCGACGAGGATCGGCGCCCCCGGCGGGGCGAGCGCCCGCAGCGCGGTGGCGAGCGCGCTCTGGCCGCCCGCGGTCACCAGCACGTCCCCGGCCGCGACGGCCCCGCCGATCTCGCGGGCGAACCAGTCCCGCAGCTCGGCCAGGCCTTCCACGGGCGGCCGCCCCCACACTCCGGGCCGCCGGCCGGCCCGGGCGAGGGCCGCCGCCATGGCCCGCTCGGGCTGGAGCGTCTCGTGCAGGTAGCCGCTGTGCAGCGGGATGACCCCGGCGGGCGGGGCGGCCAGGGTGACGAGCACCCCGGAGGCGTCCACGGAGCGCGGGACCACCTCGCCGGAGTCCTCGGCGCTCAGGGCGACGGCCTGCCAGGAGGTGTCGCCGGGCTCCTGGGTGTGCGTACGGGGCTGCGCGCGGTAGACCCCGGCTCCGGGACGGGTGACCACCAGGCCTTCGGCGGCGAGCTGGGCGAGGGCCCGGGAGACGGTGACGGGACTGACCCGGTACTGCTCGACCAGGGCTCGGCTCGACGGCAGCTTTCCACCTATCGAGTAGCGGTCCAGCTCGCCTCGAAGGGATTCCGCCAATTCCGCCACACTGCTACGCTCGTACATGACAGCACAGAATAGCGCTACTCTCCCCAACGCGATAGCAGTTCGAGGTACGGCAGCACGTCGGCCCCGGCCCGCCCTCGGGGGCACCACCCTCGCAGCGGCCGGAGTCGTCGCCTTCTCGCTGACCTTCCCCGGCACCGCCTGGGGCCTGGAGAGCTTCGGCCCGTGGTCCCTCTTCGGCCTGCGCTGTCTCCTCGCGGGCCTGACGGCCGGCGCCTTCCTGCTGGCCCTGCGGGTCCCGGTGCCGGCCCGCGCCCACTGGGCGGGACTGGCCGTCGTCGCGGGCGGTGTGGTCGTCGGATTCCCCCTGCTCACCACCCTCGCCCTGCAGACCTCCACCACCTCGCACGCCGCCGTGGTGGTCGGCCTGCTGCCGCTCACCACCGCGATCGTCTCCTCGCTGCGCACCGGAGCCCGGCCCTCGCGCCGCTTCTGGGCCGCGGCCGTCGCCGGCGCGGTCATCGTCCTCGGCTTCACCGTGGCCCAGAGCGGCGGCGCCCTCTCGGCCGGCGACGCCCTCCTCTTCGCCGCCCTGCTGGTGTGCGCGGCCGGGTACACCGAGGGCGGGCGCCTGGCCCGGCTGCTGCCCGGCTGGCAGGTCATCGCCTGGGCGCTGGTGCTGTGCCTGCCCATCGGCGTCGTCGGCTCCGCGCTCGGGCTCGCGTACGAACCGGTCGAGTTGACCGGCCGCGGGGTGGCCGGGCTCGTCTGGGTGGCGGTCGGCTCCGCCTTCCTCGGCCTCTACGTCTGGTACCGGGGCATGGCCGAGATCGGCGCGGCCCGCGCGAGCCAGCTCCAGCTCGCACAGCCGCTGCTGACCCTCATGTGGTCGGTGCTGCTGCTCGGCGAACACCTGTCCCCGGCCGCGCCCGTCGCCGCCTGCGCGGTGCTCGTCTGCATCGCGGTGACGCAGCGGCCCGATGGGTCAAAAAGGGGCTGAACGACCTAAACTGCTAGCACCGGATCGGACCGCCACCGAGGAGGTCAGCATGCGCGCGACCGAGGGCGACCAGCTGGTTCAGCACGGCAGGATCGTGGGCCAGCACGACAAGGTCGGTGAGATCACCCAGGTCCTGGGAGAGAACGGCACCCCTCCCTACCGCGTCCGCTTCACGGACGGACACGAGGCCGTCATGTCCCCCGGCCCCGACTGCATCGTGAAGCACCCCGCCGACCACGACCAATGACGGGCTGCCCCTAGAACCCGTCGTCAGACGGCCGGGTCAGCGCGGTGGCACGGCCACCGCCGTCGGATAGTGGTCGGCGACCACCCTGGCCATCGCCCCGTTGGGGTCCGCGACCACCTGCTTCGCCGAGAAGTAGACGTGGCCGCGGACCTCGGGGTATCCGGCGGCGAACCGCAGGTGCCGGGACAGCTCGCGCGGATCGCGCCAGGCCGCGGTAGAGCTCTCCGCGTCGCAGCGGTACAGCGCCTCCCCCACGTAGAGCTGGACGCGGGTGCCGGCGACGGTCTTCGCCCACCACGGGACGATGGCGGCGTAGTCGGCGGCCGGGTGACCGATCTGCCAGTACGCCTGCGGCACGATGTAGTCGATCCAGCCCTCGCGCACCCACTTGCGGGTGTCCGCGTAGAGATCGTCGTACGTGGCGACGCCCGCCTGCGTCGGCGAACCGAGCGGATCGCGGTCGGAGTTGCGCCAGACGGCGAAGGGGCTGATGCCGAAGCGCGTCGCGGGGCGCAGTGCCCGCAGCCGCTCGGACATCTCGCGGACCAGGGTGTCGGTGTTGTGGCGGCGCCAGGCCCCGCGGGTCGCGAAGGCACGGCCGTACTGCTCGTAGGCGGCGTCGTCGTCGAAATCGCGGCCCTCGACGGGGTACGGGTAGAAGTAGTCGTCCCAGTGCACCCCGTCGAGGGGGTAGCGGGCGACGGCGTCGAGCATCGCGTCCTGCACGAAGCGGCGCACTTCCGGCAGCCCCGGATTGTAGTACAGCTTGCCGCCGTAGGGCACGGTCCAGGTCCGGTTGCGGCGGGCCGGGTGCCCGGCTGCGAGCAGGCTCCGGTCGGTGTGGTTGGCGACCCGGTACGGGTTGAACCAGGCGTGCAGTTCCAGCCCCCGGGCGTGCGCTTCGGCGACGGCCGTGCCGAGCGGGTCCCAGCCGGGATCGACTCCCTGCTCGCCGGTCAGCCACTGCGACCAGGGCTCGCGCGCCGAGGGCCACATCGCGTCGGCGGTCGGCCGGACCTGGAGGATCACCGCGTTGAGGCGGCGGGCGACGGCGGTGTCGAGGAGGGCCAGCAGCTCGGCGCGCTGCTCCCGCGCGGAAAGCCCGCTCTGCGAGGGCCAGTCCACGTTCTGCACGGAGGCGACCCACATCCCACGGAACTCGGGCTCGCCCGCTCCGCGCCCCCGCCTCCCCCCGCCCTCCTGCGACGGCCCGACCGCCCGCGCGGGGGCCGCCGCCACCGCCGCCAGCACCCCCGCCGCCGCGGCCAGCACTCCCCGCCTCCCGATGGGCCGCCTCCCGGTGGACCGCCTCCCGATGGACGCCATGTGACGACTCCGTTCCACTGCGTGACATTGCCTCGTGTCCGCCCAGCATGCCCGCCCCGGCCCGACACGCCGGGCAACGACGGGGGTAACGTCGGGGGGCGTGGCGGGCGCCGGAACGCAGTTACCACTGCACGAGTACGGGGGACCCGCGATGGAGAGCAGCGAAAGGCACGATGTGACGGACCTCCCAGACGACATCGCACGCGTCGGCGTAGTGGGCTGTGGCCAGATGGGCGCGGGCATCGCGGAGGTGTTCGCCCGGAGCGGGCTCGAGGTGATGGTCGCCGAAACCACCGGCGAGGCCCTCGAACTCGGGCGGACCCGGCTGCACACCTCCCTGACCCGGGCCGCCGAACGCGGCAAGATCAGCGAGGAGGAGCGGGACGAGACCCTGGCCCGCCTGTCGTTCACCACCGATCTCGGCGAGTTCGCCGACCGCGACCTCGTGATCGAGGCGGTCGTCGAGAACGAGCAGGTCAAGACGGAGATCTTCCAGGTCCTCGACCAGGTGGTCACCCGCCCGGACGCGATCCTCGCCTCCAACACCTCCTCGATCCCGCTGGTCAAGCTGGCCGTCGCGACCTCGCGTCCCGACCAGGTCATCGGCATCCACTTCTTCAACCCGGCCCCGGTGCAGCAGCTCGTCGAGCTGATCCCTGCGCTGACGACGAGCGACGAGACCATCAAGCGCGCCGAGGCCCTGGTCGGGGGCGCGCTGGGCAAGCACGCCATCCGCGCCCAGGACCGCTCCGGCTTCGTGGTCAACGCGCTCCTCATCCCGTACCTGCTGTCCGCGATCCGGATGTTCGAGTCGGGCATCGCGAGTCGCGAGGACATCGACAACGGCATGGAGCTGGGCTGCGCCCATCCGATGGGCCCGCTGAAGCTCGCGGACCTCATCGGTCTGGACACGGTGGCCTCGGTGGCCGACTCGATGTACGCGGAGTTCAAGGAGCCCCTGTACGCGGCTCCCCCGCTGCTCCAGCGCATGGTCGACGCCGGCCGCCTCGGCCGCAAGACCGGCTCGGGCTTCTACCCGTACAGCTGAGCCGTACGGCCCCTGCGGCCGGCCTCGGGCGACCGCCTGCGGCTCAGCCGAGCCGCAGGTGGTGCAGCAGCAAAAGCCCGGCCGCCATGTTGGCGGCCGGGATCTCGCCGCGCGCGATCATGTCGGGGACCAGCTTGAGCGGTACCCACTCGCGGCGCGAGGACTCGAAGTCGTCCTCGGGATGGCCCGTGTACGTGGCCCCGTCCGCCCAGTAGAGGTGGTGGCGGGCGTCGGTCAGCCCGTTGGACGGCTCGACGGTCATCAGGTGGTGGAGGGGGCCGGGCCGCCAGCCCGACTCCTCCTCCATCTCCCGGGCGGCCGCCCGCTCGATGGACTCCCCGTCCTCGACGACCCCGGCGGGCAGTTCCCAGCCCCAGCTGTCGGTGATGAAGCGGTGGCGCCACAGCAGCAGCACCTCGCCCGCCTCGTTGACGGCCGTGGCGATGGCGACCGGGCGCAGCCTGATGACGAAGTGGTCCAGGTGCCGGCCGTCGGGAAGCTCCACATCGGCGAGATTCACATCGAACCAGCGGTTCGTGTACACGGTTTGCTCACTCAAGTTCATCCACTGCACGGTTCTGCCACCTTCCGATCGAGTAGGTGGCAACATGGCAGCAGTTCACCCCTGCCCAGGGGAACGCGCAAAGGGCGGCGCAGAGAACGCCGCGGGGATGTCACAGCGGAACGCGAAGCGCCCCGTCGATGAGCTCGGCCGCGTCCTCGGCCCCCGAACAACCGCTGGTCAGCAGCTGCTCCCGGACCGCGCGCAGCCGGTCGCGCAGGCGCAGGGACTCCATCCCCTTGGCCCGCTCGGCCATTTCGGCCGCCGAGGCCATCGCCTGATCGGCCTCGCCCTGGCGCAGCTGGATCTCGCACAGCATCGCGAGCCGGTGCACCCGGCCCCGGTCGTGCGCGGGAGTGCCGACGGCCGCCGAGGCCTGCTCCCGGGCCGCCCGCAGATCACCCAGACCCAGCAGCGCCTCCGCCACCTGTACGTTGACCAGCCCGGGCTGTACGTACCCCGTCTCGTCCGGCTCCGTGCCGGGGCGGATCCGCTCCGCCGCCGCCTCGGCCTTGCGGATGCAGGCCAACGCGGCTCCTGTATCGCCGAGTTGGGCGTACGCCTTGGCCTGCATGGCGTACAGGTCCGCGGCCAGGGCCGGGGTGGTGTGCCGGCCGGCCGCGCGCAGGGCGGCCTCGGCGAAGGCCACGGCCTGGCGGAACTCCCGTAGATGCAGGGACTGGTTGACGATGAGCGCGATCACATAGGCCCCGAGCCCCCGGTCCCCGCTGGCCTTGGCCAGCCTCAGCGCCTGGTGGAAGTAGCGCTGGGCCAGCCCGTGCGCGTCCGAGTCGTACGCGCAGATCCCCGCCACCGCCACCAGGGAACCACCGGCCCGGTGCAGGCTGCGGCCCAGCCCGTCGGAGTAACTGCCGCGCAGCATCGGGGCGGTCTCGGTACCGAGGAAGCGGACCACCCGGTCGCGGGTGGCCACGCCGCCGGCCCGGCGGTACATCAGCTCGTAGTGCGCGCGGGCGGCCTTCAGGATCTCCACGTGCTCGGGGCCGACCCGGGTCGGTCCCTCGCGGGACACGTCGGCGTCCTCGGGCGGGTTCTCCCACTCCCACACGGGCATCACCGCGGGAGTACCGGTGAGGGCGCCGGCGTCGAGGGGCTGGCGGCCGTTGCCGTCGGAGCGCCACAGGGCGGCGGCCCGGTCGACGAAGCCGCTGAGCGCGGACCCGTGGAGATCTGCGGACTGCCCGGGCACGCCGAAGCCCACGTCGTCCAGGGAGAGCGGCCGCCGCAGCCGGCCCCCGATCACCTCGCAGATCAGGTCCGGGACCTGACCGCGCGGACGCTGACCCTTCAACCACCGGGCCACGGCGGTGTGTTCGTAGCGCAGGGCGAGTCCGCGGGAGCGGCCCGCCTGGTTCACGTACGCGGCGAGTCCGGCGTGGGACATTCCCGCCTCGGCGAGGAGGGCGTCGAGCAGTGCATTGGGCTGCATGGCCGCTCCAAGGGCTCGTGGCAACCAGGCTAGTGGGTGCGGGGTTCACACGGGGTGTGAACGCCGTACGCGCATAAATGCGATACGCACCCTGCCGCGCGGGCCCGTCCGAGCGCTTCACTTAAGGGCCTCGCCAAGAGGTAGCTCGGGTCGTCGGCTCCCCCTCGTACAGTGCGACGACCCGTCAACCGCGCCGCCCGTCCTGTTGTCTGCCCGACACTCCACGGCAGGCGGGCGGCGCGCTTCGGCTCCGCCGGGTCCTGGTTGGTCGCCGGGCCCCGGCCGAGCCGGACCGAACGCGGGCCGGGCCCACCCACCGGGCCCGGCCCGCGTGGTCCCGCCACCGGCGCGGACGCCCGCGGCCCCGTCCCCAGACCCCGCGCCTCAAACGCCGGCGAGGCTGGATTTTTCCAGCCCGTCCGGCGTTTGAGGACCGGGTCCGGGCGGAGCCCGGGGAACGGGCGAAGGGTGGGTAGGGGACCAGCCCCGCAGGGCCGCCCCGCCACCCCGCGCAGCCGGGAACGACTGAGGGGGCACACCCCGGAACCGGGATGCACCCCCTCGGCACAGCAAGCGGCAGCGGCTACGCGCCGCGCAGTACCGCGCCCGTGCGCTCGCCCGCCAGGGCGACCGCCGCGTCGCGGGCCGCCGTGGACTCCTCGGCGGTCAGCGTCCGGTCGGTCGCGCGGAAGCGCAGCGCGTACGCGAGGGACTTCTTGCCCTCGCCCACCTGCTCGCCCTCGAACACGTCGAACAGCCGCAGGGACTCCAGCAGTTCACCGGCGCCCTTGTGCAGCGCGTCCTCGACGGCGGATGCCGGCACCGACGCGTCCACGATCAGCGCGACGTCCTGGGTCGCCACCGGGAAGGAGGAGATCCGGGGAGCCTGGAGGGCCTCGCCGCCGGCCGCCGCGAGGCGGTCCAGGTCGAGCTCCATGGCGCTGGTGCGGGCCGGCAGACCCATCGCCTTGACCACGCGCGGGTGCAGCTCACCGGCGTGCCCGATGACCGTCTCCACCCCGTCCAGGGTGACGAGCAGCTCGGCGCAGCGGCCCGGGTGCCAGGGACCGTACTGGCCCTGGCGCACGACGAGCTCCGCACCGGCCTCGACGGCCAGCGAGCGCGCCGCCTGGACCGCGTCGGCCCAGTCGGCCGGACGGCCCTTGCCCCACCAGCCGGCCTGCTCGCGGGCCCCGGCCAGCACGACCGCGGCGTAGCGCGGCTGCGCGGGCAGGGCCGCGTTCAGGGTGGCGATCTCCTCGTCGGTGGGACGCCGGTCGACGCCGAGGCGTACGGCGACGCCCGGCTGCGCGGCGGCCCGGAAGACCGAGCCGGTCTCGAAGAGGGCGAGGTCGTGGCTGCCCCGGCTGTCGTTGCGGCGCAGCGCGCCGAGCAGACCCGGCAGCAGCGTGGTGCGCAGCGCCGGCTCCTCGTCGGAGATCGGGTTGACCAGCTTGACGACCTGGCGGGAGGCGTCGTGCGCGGGCAGCTGGAGCTGGTCGAAGACGCCCTCGCCCAGGAACGGGTAGCTGAGCGCCTCGACGTAGCCCGCGCCGGCCAGCGCGCGGCCCACCCGGCGGTGCAGCTGCTGCCGGGCGGTCAGACCGCGGCCGGAGGGCACCTGCGGGAGGGTGGAGGGAAGGTTCCCGTAGCCCTCCAGCCGGATGACTTCCTCGGCGAGGTCGTTGGGCTCGGCGAGGTCGGGCCGCCACGAGGGCGCCGTGACGACGAGCTCGTCCTGGCCGTAGACGTCGCAGCCGACCTCCTGCAGGCGGCGTACGACGGTCTCCCGGCCGTACTGCATGCCCGCGACCTTGTCGGGGTGGTCCGCGCTCATCGCGATGGTGCGCGGGGCGCCCGGGGCGGTGAGCTCGGTGACGCCGGCCTCGGCGGTGCCGCCCGCCAGCAGCACGAGCAGGTCGACGGTGCGCTGCGCGGCAGCGGCGGCGGCCTGCGGGTCGACGCCGCGCTCGAAGCGCTTGGACGCCTCGGAGGACAGCTTGAGGCGGCGGGCGGTGCGCGAGATCGACACGGAGTCGAAGTGCGCGGCCTCCACGACGACCTCGGTGGTGCCGGTGACGGCGCCCGTCTCGGGGTCGGTGACGGAGTCGGCGATCTCGGTGTTGGCGCCGCCCATGACACCGGCGAGCCCGATCGGGCCGCTGTTGTCGGTGATCACCAGGTCCTCGGAGTCGAGCGTGCGCTTGACCCCGTCCAGGGTGGTGAACTTCTCGCCCTGCTCGGCCCGGCGGACGCCGATGGCGCCGTCGATCCGCGAGCGGTCGTAGGCGTGCAGCGGCTGGCCGAGTTCCAGCATCACGTAGTTGGTGATGTCCACGGCGAGCGAGATCGGGCGCATGCCCGCCTTCTGGAGGCGGCGCGTGAGCCAGATCGGGGAGCGCGCCTCGGGGTCGAGGCCGGTCACCGTGCGCGCGGTGAAGCGGTCGCAGCCCCGCGGGTCGTCGATCTTGACGGCGTAGCCGTACGAGTTCGGCGCGGGCACGTCGAGCAGCGCCGGGTCGCGCAGCGGCAGGCCGTACGCGGTGGCGGCCTCGCGGGCCACACCGCGCATGGACATGCAGTAGCCGCGGTCCGGGGTGATGTCGATGTCGAGGACCTCGTCGACCAGCTCCAGGAGCTTGATCGCGTCGGTGCCGACCTCGTGCTCGTGCGGCAGCACGATGATGCCGTGCGTGCCGTCGTCGCCCATGCCCAGCTCGTCGCCGGAGCAGATCATGCCGTGCGAGGTGCGGCCGTACGTCTCGCGCGCGGCGATCGCGAAGTCGCCGGGCAGGACCGCGCCCGGCAGGACCACGACGACCTTGTCGCCGACGGAGAAGTTCCGGGCGCCGCAGACGATCTCCTGCGGCAGGCCGGTTCCGTTGGCCTGGCCGACGTCCACCGTGCAGAAGCGGATCGGCTTGCGGAAGCCTTCGAGCTCCTCGATGGTCAGCACCTGGCCGACGACGAGCGGGCCCTTGAGCCCGCCGCCGAGCTGCTCCACGGTTTCGACCTCGAGGCCGGCGTCGACGAGCTTGTGGGCCACGTCGCGACCGGTTTCACCCGCGGGGAGGTCGACGTACTCCCGCAGCCAAGAAAGCGGGACCCGCATCAGATCTCCATCCCGAACGGCCGGGTGAAACGGATGTCACCCTCGACCATGTCTCGCATGTCTTCTACGTTGTGGCGGAACATCAGCATCCGCTCGATGCCGAAGCCGAAGGCGAACCCGCTGTACTTCTCCGGGTCCACACCGCAGGCGATGAGCACCTTCGGGTTGACCATGCCGCAGCCGCCGAGCTCGATCCAGCCCTCGCTGGAGCAGGTGCGGCACGGGCGGTCGGGGTTGCCCACCGACGCACCGCGGCACACGTAGCACTGCATGTCCATCTCGGCGGACGGCTCGGTGAAGGGGAAGAAGTGCGGGCGCAGGCGCGTGGTGGTGCCCTCGCCGAACAGCTCCTGGACCATGTGGTCCATGGTGCCCTTGAGGTCCGCCATGGTCAGGCCCTCGTCCACGGCGAGCAGCTCGACCTGGTGGAAGACCGGGGTGTGCGTCGCGTCGAGCTCGTCGGTGCGGTACACCCGCCCCGGGCACACGATGTAGACGGGGGGCTTGCGCTCCAGCAGCGAGCGCGCCTGCACCGGGGAGGTGTGGGTGCGCAGCACGACGCCCGACTCGTCGCCCTCGGTGCCTTCCGGCCCCCGGACGAAGAAGGTGTCCTGCATCTGGCGCGCGGGGTGGTCGGGCGTGAAGTTGAGGGCGTCGAAGTTGAACCACTCCGCCTCGACCTCGGGGCCCTCCGCGACCTCGTACCCCATGGCCACGAAGATGTCCGCGATGCGGTCCATCAGCGTGGTCAGGGGGTGCCGGGCGCCGGCGGGCACGCGGTCGTGGGGCAGCGTGACGTCCACCGCCTCCTCGACCAGCACCCGCTCGTCGCGCTCGGCTTCGAGCGCGACCGTGCGGGCCCCGAAGGCCTTGTTCACGGCGCCCCGGGCCTGACCCACGAGCTTGCCCGCGGTGGCCTTGGCCTGCGGGGGCAGCGCGCCGATCTCTCGGTTGGCGAGCGCCAGGGGCGAGCGGTCGCCCATGTGCGCGGTCTTCGCCTCCCGAAGTTCGTCGAGGTCGCCGGCGGCGGCGAAGGCGGCGAGCGCCTCGTCCCGCATGCGCTCGATCTCTTCCGGTTTCAGTGCCTCGACCTCGACAGGGTCGTACGACTTGTTCGGTGCCGACATCTCTTCCCGTACTTCCGATGGCTGGCTGGTGGGTCCCCCGCGCGACGCGCAGGACGCGCTCGGCACAAGGACACAAAGGTGCCAAAGGTCGAGTCTAAAGGTCGCTGGGGGTGAAGGAGCCCGTGGGCCGCCTGGCGAGACGCTCCGCAGGGCTACTGCGTGAGGTACGCCGGGGCGCCGACGGGCAGGATAAATCGGAACTCGGCGCCGCCTCCGGGGCCGCGGCCGACCTTGATGGTGCCGCCGTGGGCTTCCACGATGCCCTTGACGATGTAGAGGCCCAGACCGGTGCCGCCGCGCTTGCTGCCCCGCCAGAAACGGGTGAAGACGCGGCCCATCGACTCCTCGGGGATACCAGGGCCTTCATCGGTCACGGTGACGGCGGTTCCCTTCTCGGTCTTCCCCGCGGCATTCGCGAAGCTGGTCGGCGTCACGTCGATGGTGACGGTTCCGTCGCCGTGCCGCACCGCATTTTCGAGCAGGTTGCCGAGGATCTGGTCAATTTTGTCCGGGTCCGCCCACAAGTCGGGCAGCGGTCGGCTCACGCTGACCAGGAACCGCTCCGGGGCCTGTCCGTTCGCGGTGAGCGCCTGGACGTGGCGGCCCACGGCGGTGGAGATGTCGACCGGCTGGCGGCGGACCTCCAGACGGCCCGAGTCGATGCGGGAGATGTCCAGGAGCTCGGCGATGAGCCGGGTGACGCGGTTCGCGTCGGCGTCGACCGTCTCCAGCATCAAGCGCTTCTGGTCGTCCGTGAACCGCTCCCACTTGGCGAGCAGGGTCGCCGTGAACCCCTTCACGGAGGTGAGCGGGGAGCGCAACTCGTGCGCGACGGTGGCGATCAGCTCGGCGTGGCTGCGCTCGGTGCGCCGCCGGGCCTCGGTGCCGCGCAGGGTCACCACGAGCCGGCGCACCGGGCCCTTGGGGTGGGTGCGCACGTAGCGGGCGGAGACGAGCACCTCGCGGCCGCCGGGGAGCAGCAGGTTGCGCTCGGGCTGTCCGCGCCGGGTGGCGAGGCCTCCGTAGGGGTCGGTCAGCGCCCACCAGCGGCGGCCTTCGAGGTCCTCCAGAGGGAGTGCGCGCTCGATCTCCAGGCCCAGGGCCTCGCCCGCCACGAGGGCGGTGATCCGGGCCGCCGCGGAGTTGAAGCAGATGACCCGGCCGGTGGCGTCCGCGATCACCAGCCCGTCGGGCAGGTCGTCGGGGTCGATCCCGAGCGCGGCGTACTCGCCGTGCCCGTCGGAGTCCTCCGGCGCGTCCGGCCCCTCTGCGGCGGGGCCTACGGGGCTCGCGGGCGCGGGCAGGGCCCGCGCGGGCGGGGCGGTGGCGGCGGAAGCCGCCTGGGGATGCTGCACCGGCACCCGGGCGGCGGGCGCGGCCAGCTGGGACACGGTCGCCAGGACCGGTGCGCCGGCCGCCTTGGCGGCACCTGGCGAGCTGTTCGTACCGACGGTCATGTCCCCGTACCCCACATCTCCGAGTAGCACAGTGGGCCCCCCGGGCCGCCACATTACTAGCTGGGGGTCACGGAGCGGCACCCTCCGGGCGCCCGCTGTGCACGCGCGGAGGCGTACAGGCACACCGCGGCGGCCGTGGCGAGGTTCAGGCTCTCGGCCTTTCCGTGGATCGGGACCCGTACGACCGCGTCGGCGAGCGCCCTGGTCTCCTCGGGCAGGCCCCAGGCCTCGTTGCCGAAGATCCAGGCCGAGGGGGTGCCCATGGTGCCCGCGTCGAGCTCGGCGTCGAGGTCGTCCGTACCGGCCCCGTCGGCGGCCAGGATCCGCACGCCGGCCGCGCGCAGCCCTTCGACGGCCTGTTCCACGGGCACGCCGACGGCCACCGGAAGGTGGAAGAGGGAGCCCACGGAGGCGCGTACCGACTTGGGGTTGTACAGGTCCACGGAGGCGTCGGTCAGCACGACCGCGTCGGCTCCGGCGGCGTCCGCGCAGCGCAGCACCGTACCGGCGTTGCCGGGGTCGCGGACGTGCGCGAGGACGGCGACGAGCTTGGGCCGGGCCTTGAGGATCTCCTCGAACGGGGAGTCCAGGAAGTGGCAGACGCCGACCAGGCCCTGCGGGGTGACGGTCTGCGAGACCTCCGCGAGCACCTCGTCGGAGGCGTAGTGGACCCGGGCCCCGGCGGCGTACGCGGCGTCGACGATGTCGGCGTAGCGCTCGGCGGCCTCCACGGTCGCGAACAGCTCGATCAGCGTGGACTCGCCGCCGGCGCCGCGGTGCTCCACGGCCTCGCGCACGGCCTGCGGGCCCTCGGCGATGAAGCGGCGCTCCTTGGTGCGGAAATTGCGTCGCGCCAGTCGCCTGGCGGCGGCCACCCGGGTGGACCGGGGGGAGATCAGCTCGGCGGGGGTGCCCATGGCGGTCGGCTCGCTTCCGTACGTACAGCGGGTGGAACTCGGTCGAACTCGGTGCTCAACGCACCGGACCCGCAGGCGCGAGGCCTGCGGGTCCGGGCAAGTTACTGCAGCCTTGAGGGCGTGCTGCTTAGGCAGCGACCTTCGGGGCGTTGACGTCGGCCGGGAGGGCCTTCTGCGCGACCTCGACCAGCGCGGCGAACGCGTTGGCGTCGTTGACGGCCAGCTCGGCGAGGATCTTGCGGTCCACCTCGATGTTGGCGGCGTTCAGACCCTGGATGAGGCGGTTGTACGTCATGCCGTTCTGACGGGCAGCCGCGTTGATGCGCTGGATCCAGAGACGACGGAAGTCGCCCTTGCGCTTCTTGCGGTCGTTGAAGTTGTAGACCAGGGAGTGGGTGACCTGCTCCTTGGCCTTGCGGTACAGGCGCGAACGCTGACCGCGGTAACCCTTCGCCGCCTCGAGGATTGCCCGACGCTTCTTGTGCGCGTTTACTGCCCGCTTGACGCGTGCCACTGTGTACTCCTTGTAGCGGGGCCGTGGAAGTGTTCACACGGCCCGAATTCGATGGGGTCCCGGTCTTGACGTGCTCCCGCTCCCGGAAGGGGAGCGGAGGACGTCACTTGCCGAGAAGCTTCTTGATCTTCTTGGCGTCGCCGGGGGCCATCTCCGCGGTGCCGGTCAGGCGGCGGGTGACACGGGACGACTTGTGCTCGAGCAGGTGGCGCTTGCCGGCGCGCTCGCGGAGCACCTTGCCGGAGCCGGTGATCTTGAAGCGCTTCTTGGTCCCGGAGTGCGTCTTGTTCTTCGGCATGGCGCCGTTATCTCCTCGTCGGTGGCGCCCCCACCGGCCCTGGTGGGGGGCCGGCTCACGGGAGCGTCATGTTGTATCGGTGATCCGAGACGGGCTGCCTCGGAATCAGGCCTGGGCAGAGGCCTCGTCCGAGGCGGCTGCCTCGTCGGTGCCGGCCTCGGCCGCGTCGGTCGCGTCGGCCGCTTCGTCGGAAGCGTCCTCCACGTCGACGTCCACGTCCTCGGCTTCGAGTGCAGCGTTCTCCGCCTCGAGCGCGGCGTCGGCGGCCAGGGCCTCGTCACCACTCTCGTCGCTGGCCACAGCACCCTGGCGCTCGGCCTTGCGGGCGGCCTGCGCCTCGCGGGCTTCGGCCATCGCCTCGGTCTTCTTCTTGTGCGGACCGAGAACCATGATCATGTTTCGGCCGTCCTGCTTCGGGTTCGACTCGATGAACCCGAGGTCCTCGACGTCCGAAGCCAGACGCTGCAGCAGTCGGTAGCCGAGTTCCGGCCTGGACTGCTCGCGACCACGGAACATGATCGTGATCTTGACCTTGTCGCCCTGCTTGAGGAACCGAACGACGTGACCCTTCTTGGTGTCATAGTCGTGCGGGTCGATCTTCGGCCGGAGCTTCATTTCCTTGATGACCGTGTGCGCCTGGTTCTTGCGCGCCTCACGGGCCTTCATGGCCGACTCGTACTTGAACTTGCCGTAGTCCATGAGCTTGCAGACCGGCGGGCGTGCGGACGCCGCGACCTCGACCAGGTCGAGGTCGTACTCCTGCGCGAGCTCGAGCGCCTTGGCAAGCGGCACGATGCCGACCTGCTCGCCACTCGGGCCGACGAGTCGTACCTCGGGAACGCGAATCCGGTCGTTGATGCGGGGCTCGGTGCTGATGGATCCTCCTCGGTAGCACCACACGGCTGCCTGGAGGACAGCCGCTGACGTTTTTCCGTCAGACCGACCGCGGCGGGGAATGAAAAAAGCCCCGCCGGGCACAGACGAGGGCTCCAATACAACCGGAGCACCGTCGCGTGCGAACCGCGGGGCGCAAAATCGGGCAGCTTTCCATCGTCCGTACGGAACGATGGATACCACCAGACCGGTGACCCGCCTCCCGTGAGGGCGGCTGGGTGGGAGAATCGGAGCCTCCACTTGTGGGCCGGGCACATAAGTGTCCGGCCGGTCGAAGTACATACTAGCACCCGCGTTGCAAGCCCGCCGCACGGCATATCGTGGGGCACATGACTGACGCGACGCCCTCCGGTTCCACCTCTGCATCCCCGGCCGCTCCCGACTACGACGACCTGACCCGCGACATCGCGGACGTGCCGGCCGTCGAGGTCATCACCACGGTGGCCGTCCACCTGCTCAGTGCGGCAGCGGTCAACCTGGGCCTGGACAAGCCGGACTCCGAATACAAGGACCTCGACGAGGCCCGCAAGCTGATCACCGCCCTGGCCGGGCTGGTCACCGCGAGCGCCACCGAGATCAGCTCCTTCCACGCCGCCCCGCTGCGCGACGGCCTGAAGTCCCTCCAGCTGGCCTTCCGCGAGGCCTCGCTGGTGCAGGACGAGCCGGGGCAGGGCCCGGGCGAGAAGTTCACGGGTCCCGTGTACGCGTAACCGGGGCAACGCTTCACCGCGGCGCCACCACGCCGAAGGGCCCGACCACACCTCAACGTTCAGGTGTGGTCGGGCCCTTCGGCGTTCCGGGTCGTTCAGCGCGCGAAGAGCGGCTCGCCCGGCGGGACCGGGGCCCCCTCCGGGAGCAGCGCCAGGTCCAGCCCGCCCACGAGGCGTGCGCGCAGGGTCTCGTCGGCCGCCAGGGCCCCGGCCACCCGGCGGGCCGCCGCGGCGGCCTGCGGACCGGCGGCCAGCACGATCGCCAGGGTTCCGTCGGCGTCCGCGCCGCCCGGGCCGAGGTGGGCGGCGAGTACGGCCGGCTCGGCGGCCACGACGGCCCGTACGGCCTCGCGTACGGCGGGGTCGGCGAGCGGGCCCGCGTCCGTGCGGCCCTCGGCGAGCGCCAGCAGCGCGGGGCCCGCGAGCTGGTACGGGACCGGTCCGGACAGGTCCAGGACGATGGTGTCGGCCTTCTCGTGCGCGGCGGCGGCCAGCGCCTGGTGCAGCGGCACCGCCACCGGGCGGGCGGCCGGGTCCCACAGGGCCAGCGAGGCGATGGAGGTGAAGGCGGGCAGGGCCCGCCGGTCCCCCGCCCGCAGGGTGGGGACGGCCATGTCGCTGGTCTTCTCGCGCCTCAGTCCGGTCTCGGGGTCGGTCTCGACCTCGCCGAGGACCGCGACCACGGGAACCAGCAGGCGGGCGTCCTTGAGGGCCGCCAGCACCTGGGGCTCCTCGGCTCTGTCCTCGGCCCAGGCGGCCAGGGCCGCACTCAGCCGGGGGTCGGCGGAGCCGTCGTCGTCGGAGAAACCGGGGTCGGGAATGTTTTTGTTCGCCACAGTTCCCCGAGCCTATCCCGCGTCGGGATCCTGCCGTCCGGCCCGGGGCCGCCGGGCCAGTACGCCGCCCGCCACGAGCAGTGCCAGCCCCGCGGCCACGCCCGCCGGGGCTCCGAAGCGGTCCCGGAGCCCGGGGCCCGGCACCGGGTCGGGGCCGGGGCCGAAGTAGGGGCTCCCGGCCGCGACGGGTTGGGGCAGCACCGGCTCGGGGGGCATCCCGTCGGCGGCTTGGAGGGCGGCGACGGGATCCACCAGGCCGAAGCCGCGGGAGTCGTCGCGGCCGCCGGGCGGGGAACCGGAGGCGGTGTCCTCCAGCAGGTTCTTGATCTGGGCCGGGGACAGGTCGGGGTGTGCGGCCTTGACCAGGGCGACCGCGCCGGAGACGAAGGCGGCGGCGGCACTGGTGCCCCAGCCCTCGTAGTAGGAGCGGTCGGGGTCGGCGATGACCACGCCAACGCCCGGGGCGCTGACGGTCGCGTACCAGCTGCGGGTGGAGAAGGACGCCTTCTTGTTCTTGCGGTCGACGGCCGTGACGGCGATGACCCCGGGGTAGGCGGCCGGGTACGAGACCCGGTCCCCCGACTTGCCGCCGTTGCCGGCGGAGGCGACGAGGACCACGCCCTTGCCGAGGGCGTACTGGACGGCTTCGTCCTCGGCGGCCTCGTGGTGGGCGGAGCTGCTGTCGTCGCCGAGCGAGAGGTTGATCACGTCGGCACCGTGGTCGGCGGCCCAGCGGATGCCCTCGGCGAGGGCGCCGCCCTTGCTGTCGCGGGCCTTGTCGCGGCCGGGGTCGCCCTCCTCCAGGATCACCCGGACCGGGAGGATGTCCGCCTTCGGGGCGATGCCGCGGACGCCGCCCAGGCGGAGGCTGCCGTGTCCGTGCCCGGCGATGATCCCGGCCATGGCGGTGCCGTGGCGGGCCCAGGCACGGTCGCCGCGCTTGGCGCCCATGCCGACGAGGTCGGTGCCCTCCAGTACCTGCCCGACCAGGTCGGGGTGGGTCGGGTCGACCCCGGTGTCGAGGACGGCCACGGTGACCCCCTTGCCCTCGGTGATGCCCCACGCCTCCTCGGCGCGCAGGGCCGTCAGCCCCCACTGGCGGTCGCGGATGGCGTCGGCGGCGGCCGGCGGCGCGGCGGTGACGGCGAACAGGGCTCCGAGGGCGAGGGCCGCCGGGAACAGGGCGCGGCGGGTCACGGGCCGGCCTCCGGGGTCGCCGTGGGGGCCTGTGACGGCTGCGGGTCCTGCGAGGCCGGCGGGTTCTGCGACGGCTCCGCGGACGGCGTGCCCGGCTTGCCCTGCGGGGAGGTCGCGAGGGTGCTCAGGGTGCGTTCCACGAGGTCGGCCACGGCCTTGGCCTCGTGGCCGAGGCCTGCCTGGGCCACGCGTCCGCGGGCGTCCTCGGCCATCTTGTCCTCGGCGGGACTGGGGGCGCCGAGACGGCGGCCGTCGGCGAAGGCGGAGACGGTGTAGACGACGACCGGGGCGTCGGCGAGCACGGTGGCGGTCCAGGCGGCCCGGCGGTTGTCGCGGATCTTGTAGCCGGTCGGGGCGGTCAGCTTGCCGCGCAGCAGGTCCATGGCGGCGGCCTCGGCGGGGGTGAAGACCATGCCGACGGTGACCAGGGAGCTGCGGGTGGCGTCGGTGTACGTGGCGCGGAGCACGCGGGTGCACCCGGTCTCGGCGAACAGGGCCTGCCAGTCGGCGGCGAGCGCCTCGGAACAGGCCGCGTCGGCGGCGGGGGTGATCCGGGTCCACGTGCGGTCGGCGCCGCCCGGCCCGGCGTCCTGGCCGTCGAGGACGGGCGGGAAGAGGGTGTCGACGGGGGTGCTGTGCCAGAGGGACGCGGCCTTGCGGTACGCCTCGGCGGGGTCCACGGGGCGCTGTGCGGCCCGGTGGTCGGAGACGGCCTTGTAGCCGGCCGCACCGGTGAGACCGAGGCCGAGGAGGCCGCACAGGGCGGCGGCGAGGACCGCTCCCCGGCGTCGCCGTGGCGGTGCCGGAACGTGGTCGGGCGTGGTCAGGACCCCGCCGTGCGGTGTGGACGTACTCATCCGGCGGCTAAGCCCCCCGTTCCCGTCGGCTGCCTGCCCCTACTTTACGCGCCCGTCCGCACCTGGAACGTCGGCCGGGGAGGAGCGACGGTACCCGCGTTCGAACTGCCGTCTCCCTGCCCAAAAGGGGCATCCGGAAGTCGAGACCGAGATGTGACCGCAGCACCCCCCGAGCCTCTGACCTGGGTGGGGCGTCCGGCGACTCCGCGAACCCCCTACCCACGAGTACACCCATCTGGCAGGCTGCCGCCCATGAACTCCCCCGCCGCCGACCGGGCCCGTTACGACCGGGCCACCGCCCATCTCGACGCTCCGCTCGCCCTCGTGGATCTCGACGCGTTCGACGCCAACGCCGACGATCTCGTGCGCCGAGCCGGCGGGAAGCCGGTCCGGGTGGCGAGCAAGTCCGTACGGTGCCGGGCGCTGCTCGAACGGGTCCTGGCGCGGCCCGGGTTCGCCGGGATCATGTCCTACACCCTCGCCGAGTCGATCTGGCTGGCCCGCTCGGGCTTCGAGGACGTGCTGCTCGCCTACCCGTCCGCCGACCGGGCCGGCTTCGCCGAACTCGCCGCCGACCCGAAGCTGGCCGCCGCCGTCACCGTGATGGTCGACGACCTCGCGCAACTGGAACTCGTGGACCGGGCCCGCGACGGCGGCGGCCAGGAGATCCGGGTCTGCCTGGAACTGGACACCGCCCTGCACCTCTTCGGCGGCAGGGTGCGCGTCGGCGCCCGCCGCTCCCCGCTGCGCGAGCCCGCGCAGCTCGCCGAGCTGGCCCGCGCGGTGAGCGCCCGGCCCGGCTTCCGGGTGGTCGGGCTGATGGGCTACGAGGGCCACGTGGCCGGGGTCGGGGACGCCCTCTTGGGGCGTCCGCTGAGGTCGCGCGCCATCCGGCTGATGCAGGGCGCGGCCCGCAAGGAGCTGGCCGCCCGCCGCGGCGAGGCCGTACGGGCCGTGCGCGCGGTGGTCCCGGACCTGGAGTTCGTCAACGGCGGCGGCACCGGCAGCGTCCAGCAGACCGCCGCCGAGGACGCGGTCACCGAGATCGCCGCCGGGTCGGGGCTGTACGTACCGCGGCTGTTCGACAACTACACCTCGTTCAGCGGCCGCCCGGCGGCGCTCTTCGCCCAGCCGGTGGTCCGCCGGCCCGGGGTCGGGGTGGTCACGGTGCTCGGCGGCGGCTACCCGGCCTCCGGCGCGCCCGGCGCGGACCGGCTGCCGGTTCCGTACCTCCCCGAGGGACTGCGCTACGACGCGCAGGAGGGGGCCGGCGAGGTGCAGACCCCGCTGCTCGGCAGCCCGGCCGACGATCTGCTGATCGGCGACCGGGTCTGGTTCCGGCACGCGAAGGCCGGTGAACTGTGCGAGCGCTTCGACACGCTGCACCTGGTCCAGGGCGACCGGGTGACGGCCACCGCCCCGACCTACCGGGGCGAGGGCCGCACCTTCCTCTAGAGGCAGGGTCTCCTGGAGGAACGGTCCTCTAGAAGACGGAGTCCGTCTGGTCCGGGATGACGCTGGTGTCACCCCGGAGCACGGGCCCCGGGGTGCCGTCGCGGCCGGTGAAGCCGGTGGTCGCGCAGGGGTACGGCGCGGCCTTCTGCTTCTTGGGCTGGATGAACATCGGGTTCACGATCCACTTGCCGTCGCTGTTGTCGTAGGCGCGGCACATCAGCTCGTTCTTGTTGCGGTTGACGACGAGCCGCAGCACGGTCGCGTCGCGCAGGAACGAGATGTCGGTGTCGGAGTCGCCCGCGGCGAACACCTGGCGGCGGGCGGCCGGCTGGACCTTCTCGGCCGCGGCGCCGCGGACCCCGTAGATCTCCTTGTTGATCCAGCAGCGCTTGCCGTCGATGTACGTGATCATCGTGTCGGCGCCGTCCGCGACGGACCCGCAGCCCTGCAGGTGGGAGGTGAACTTCCCGCCGTACGTGGTGGTGTTGCGGATGCCGATGACGTGCCCGGCGTCGATGCCCACGCCCTCGGCCCACACCTCGACGACCGGCTGCGGCGAGGCCGAGCTGATCCAGACGTCGAAGCCGGCCTTCTGCAGGGCGGCGATGAGCTCCTTCTGCTGGTCGTAGTAGCGCACCCAGCCGGTGGCGGTGGTGGAGCCGACCTGCTGCTTGGCATCGACCGGGGCGGCCAGGTTCTCGGCCCGCGCGGCGGCCGTGAAGCCGCGGATCTCGCGCGCGGTCCATCCCTGCATGAGCTGCGGCAGCCAGGCGTAGGCGGGCTCGGTCGTACGGCGGTCCCAGCCGGCGAAGGCGGGGGCGGCCGCGCGGGTGGCGGCGGTGCCGTAGACGGCGTTGATCTCGTCGGCGCAGCCGGCTCCCTCGGGGGTTCCGGTGGGCAGCGGGGCGCCGGGCTTCGCGAGGGCGCCGCAGGCCTCGGCCAGGGCCCGGGCGGCGGCCGGGGTCAGGAAGCGGCTGGTGCCGCTCCAGTCGCCCCCGGCGGGCTGGCGGATCTTGCCGTTGCGCAGCAGCCAGAACATCTGCGCGTCGCCCACGTCGTTCTTGACGACGGTGTTGTCCCAGTCGAAGACGGCGACGGGCTTGTTGCGGTTCGGCCGGTACGGGTTGCAGCTGCCGTAGTCCTCGATGAGCTGCTGCAGCCGGGCCTGGTTGTCCCCGTACCAGGCAGCTTTGAGCTGCGGGGTGGTGCAGTGGCCGGGGCGGGCCGCTTGGGCGGCGGGGGCGGCGGCCACGAGGGCGCCGGCGGCTATCGCGGCGGCGGCGCCTGCGGCCTGGAGCCGCCGCACGGAGCTGAGTCGGGTCACTGAGGTGGGTTCTCCTGGTTCTTCTTCAAGATCGTCGCGGACGGTGGAGCACGACAGCCGGGCGTCGTGCGACGCCCGGCTGTCGGGTGGGTGGTGGGGATGTGGACGTTTAGAGCGGGGTGACGTACGCGCCGGAGATGCCGCCGTCGACCAGGAAGTCGGTGGCGTTGATGAAGGAGGAGTCGTCGCTCGCGAGGAAGGCGACGGCGGCGGCGATCTCGGTGGGCTCGGCGAACCGGCCCAGCGGGATGTGCACGATCCGGCGGGCGGCGCGCTCCGGGTCCTTGGCGAAGAGCTCCTGCAGCAGCGGGGTGTTGACGGGCCCCGGGCACAGCGCGTTGACGCGGATGCCCTCGCGGGCGAACTGCACGCCGAGCTCGCGGGACATGGCGAGCACGCCGCCCTTGGAGGCGGTGTAGGAGATCTGCGAGGTGGCGGCGCCCATCCGGGCCACGAAGGAGGCGGTGTTGATGATGGAGCCGCGGCCCTGGCGCTGCATGTAGGGCAGGGCGGCCTTGCAGCAGAGGTAGACGGAGGTCAGGTTGACGTCCTGGACCCGCTTCCAGGCCTCCAGGCCCGTGGTGAGGATCGAGTCGTCGTCCGGGGGCGAGATGCCGGCGTTGTTGAAGGCGATGTCCACGGAGCCGTAGGTGTCGAAGGCGGTCTTGAACAGGGCCTCGACCTCCTCCGGGCTGGTGACGTCGACCTTGACGAAGGTGCCGCCGACCTCTTCCGCGGCGGCCTTGCCCGCGGTCTCGTCGATGTCGCCGCAGACGACGTTGGCGCCTTCGGAGGCCAGTCGGCGGGCGGTGGCCAGTCCGATGCCGCTGCCGGCTCCGGTGATGACGGCGGTACGGCCGACCAGACGGCGGCAGACGATCTCTTCGGTGGGCTCGATGCTCATGTTCTTCAGGCCTCCGTGCTGATGAAGACGTTCTTGGTCTCGGTGAAAGCGGTGAGGGAGTCGGGTCCGAGCTCGCGCCCGAGTCCGGACTGCTTGTAGCCGCCGAAGGGGGTCCAGTAGCGGACGCTGCTGTGGGAGTTGACCGACAGGTTGCCCGCGGCGACGGCCCGCGAGACGCGCAGCGCGCGGCCCACGTCGCGGGTCCACAGGGAGCCGGCGAGGCCGTAGTCGGTGGCGTTGGCGAGGCGTACGGCGTCCTCCTCGTCCTCGAAGGGCAGGACGACGGCGACCGGTCCGAAGACCTCCTCGGTGGCCACGGCGGCGGTGGGGTCGACGCCGGTGACGAGGGTCGGGGGGTACCAGAAGCCGGGGCCCTGGGGGGCGGTGCCCCGAACGACGGTGAGGTCGTCGGTGACGTAGGACCGTACGCGGTCCAGCTGCGCCCGCGAGATCAGCGGTCCCAGCTGCGTGTTCTCGTCGTACGGGTCCCCGACGACGACCTTCTCGACGGCGGGCACGAGCAGTTCCATGAACCGGTCGTAGGCGGAGCGCTGTACGAGGATCCGCGTGCGGGCGCAGCAGTCCTGCCCGGTGTTGTCCAGGAAGGACATCGGGGCCGCGGCCGCCGCCGCCTCCAGGTCCGCGTCGGCGAAGACGATGTTGGGGTTCTTGCCGCCGAGTTCGAGGGTGAGGCGCTTCACCCGGTCGGCGCACTTGGCCATGATCCGCTTGCCGACGCGGGTGGAGCCGGTGAACACGATCTTGGCCACCCCCGGGTGCTCGACGAGGGCGTCGCCCGCGACCTCGCCCCGGCCGGGCAGCACCTGGAACAGGTGCTCGGGGAGTCCGGCCTCCAGGGCGAGCTCGGCGAGGCGCAGCGCGGTGAGCGGGGTGGTCTCGGCGGGCTTGAGGATGACCGCGTTGCCGGCGGCCAGCGCCGGGGCCAGGCCCCAGGCGGCGATCGGCATGGGGAAGTTCCACGGCGCGATCACGCCGATGACGCCGAGGGGTTCGAGGAAGGTGACGTCGATGCCGCCGGCGACGGGGATCTGGCGGCCGGAGAGCCGTTCCACTCCCCCGGCGGCGAAGTCGAGCACGTCACGGACGTTGCCGGCTTCCCAGCGGGCGTTGCCGATGGTGTGGCCCGCTTCCCGGACCTCCAGCTGTGCCAGTTCCTCGATGTGCCCGTCGACGACCGCGGCGAAGCGGCGCAGCAGCCTGGCCCGGTCGCCGGGGGCGGCGGCCGCCCAGGTCCGCTGGGCCGCGGTGGCCCGTACGACGGCGGCGTCGACGTCGTCCCGTGTGGCGGCCGGGACGACGGCGACGAGTTCCTCGGTGGCCGGATTCAAGACTTCCAGCGCATCGGACACGTGGTGGCCTTTCAGACGTTCGGGTGCGGTGGGTGCGGTGGGTCCGGTAATGGGGTGTGCGGGGACTGCGGCATGCCTGCGGTACGCCTGCGTTATGCCTGCGTTATGCCTGCGGCATGCCTGCGGCATGCCTGCGGCCCTAGAGGCGCTCGAAGGAGCGGCGCAGTTCCCAGTCGGTCACGGCGGAGTCGTACGCGTCCAGTTCGACGCGGGCCATGTTCCGGTAGTGGGCGACGACCTCGGGGCCGAAGGCGGCCTTGGCGATCTCGCTGTTCTCCCAGAGCTCGGCGGCCTCGCGCAAGGTGGTGGGGACGTGCGCGAAGTCGGCGGTGTAGGCGTTGCCGGCGCAGGCCTCGGGCAGCTCCAGCCGGTTCTCGATGCCGTAGATCCCGGCCGCGACCAGGCCGGCGACGGCGAGGTACGGATTGACGTCGCCGCCGGGCAGGCGGTTCTCGAAGCGCATGGAGCGGCCGTGGCCGACGACTCGGAGCGCGCAGGTCCGGTTGTCCACGCCCCAGGCGACGGCGGTCGGCGCGAAGGATCCCGGCCGGAAACGCTTGTAGGAGTTGATGTTGGGGGCGTAGAGAAGGGAGAAGTCGCGCAGCGCGGCGAGCTGGCCGGCCAGGAAGTGGCGCATCACGGGCGACATGCCGTCGTGGTCGTGTGCGTCCGGGCCCTCGGCGGCCATCGCGCTGCGTCCGTCGGCATCGTTGAGCGAGAGGTGGATGTGACAGGAATTGCCCTCGCGCTCGTCGTACTTGGCCATGAAGGTGAGCGAGACGCCCTCCTGGGCGGCGATCTCCTTGGCCCCCGTCTTGTAGACGGAGTGCTGGTCACACGTGGTCAGCGCCTCGTCGTAGCGGAAGACGATCTCGTGCTGGCCGAGGTTGCACTCGCCCTTGGCCGATTCGACGACCAGGCCGGCGGCCTGCATCTCGTTGCGGATGCGGCGCAGCAGCGGTTCGACGCGGCCGGTCCCGAGGATGGAGTAGTCGGTGTTGTACTGGTTGGCGGGGGTCAGGCCGCGGTAGTCGGAGTTCCAGGCCTGCTCGTAGGTGTCCAGGAACACCATGAACTCCAGCTCGGTGCCCACCATCGCGGTGTACCCGTGTTCGCCGAGGCGCTCCAGCTGGCGGCGCAGGATCTGCCGGGGCGCGGCGACCACGGGCGAGCCGTCGTTCCAGGCGAGGTCGGCGAGGACGAAGGCGCTGCCGGGGTTCCAGGGGATCCGGCGCAGGGTGGCGAGGTCGGGGTGCATGGCGAAGTCGCCGTAGCCCCGGTCCCAGGAGGACATCTCGTACCCGTCGACGGTGTTCATGTCCGTGTCGACGGCGAGGAGGTAGTTGCAGCCCTCGGTGCCGTGTCCGAGGACCTCGTCGAGGAAGAACTGTGCGGCGAACCGCTTGCCCTGGAGGCGTCCCTGCATGTCGGGGAAGGCCAGGACCACTGTGTCGATCTCACCGCTGGCGACGAGGGCGCGGAGCTCCTCGGTCGAAAGCGGCGGCTTGCGGTCTACCACGGGATTCTCTCCTTCGGTGAGCCGAGGGGGCCTAAGGTATTGAATAGAACCATTGCTTGGGAAGGGGAGGAGGCGAGATGACCGATACGGCGAGCGAGGACGAGGCCGCCCGGCGGCTCAATCCCGTACTGCGACAGGTGCGGGCGGGCAACGGTTTCGAGGAGGCGCTGGAGCAGATCCTCCAGGTGGTCCGGCTCGGACTGGTGCCGGGCGGGGAACGGCTTCCGCCGGAGCGCGAGTTGGCCGAGCGGATGGGGATCAGCCGGGTGACGCTCCGCGAGGTGCTGAAGGTACTCCAGGACCAGGGCCTGGTGGAGGCCCGGCGCGGACGGTACGGCGGAACGTTTGTCCTGCCCCGCCCCGACACACCGGCCGGGGGCACCGAGGAGGAGCTGCGGCGCCGGGTCGCGGGCGTGGACATCGAGGACGTCCTGCGCTTCCGCGAGGTCCTGGAGGTGGGCGCGGCCGGCCTGTGCGCCTCCCAGGGCCTGTCCGAGCGGGACACCGACCGGCTGCTCGGCGCGCTGACCGCCACCCACGACGCCCCGCTGCCGGACTACCGCCGCCAGGACACCCTCTTCCACCTCACCCTGTGCGAACTCGCCGGATCCGCCACCCTGACGGCCCAGTACGCGGCCGTCCGGGCCACCGTGAACGACCTGCTGGACTGCATCCCGCTGCTGGTGCGCAACCTGGAGCACTCGCAGCAGCAGCACAGCACGCTGGTGGAGGCGGTGCTGGACCGGGACCCGCAGGCGGCGCGCGAGGTGATGCGCGAGCACTGCTGCGGCACTGCGGCGCTGCTGCGGGGGTTCCTGACCTGATCCGGACCCACCGCGGCCGCCCCGGCCGCCCCGGCCGCCCCGGCCGCCCCGACCGAGAGGCATTCGTAACCCCCGTTTAACGCAGGGGTCTTGCGCCCGCCATGCCCGAGCGGCAAAGGTACGCCCCACAACCATTGCCCTAGGCAGGAGCGCACATGGCCGACGACACCGGCGCACGGCTGGCAGCCGTGCCCGAACCCGCACAGTCCCCCGAGAACGGCACCGACGGCTACCTGGAGCGCCGCACCCTGCGCCGCGGCAGCGCCGGCTGGCTGCTGCTGACCGGTCTCGGTGTCGCGTACGTGGTCTCCGGCGATTTCTCCGGCTGGAACATCGGCCTCGCCCAGGGCGGTTTCGGCGGCCTCGCCATCGCCACCGTCCTGATGGGCGCGATGTACGCGTGCCTGGTCTACTCCCTCGCCGAACTGTCGGCGATCCTGCCCACCGCGGGCGGCGGTTACGGTTTCGCCCGCCGGGCGCTCGGCACCTGGGGCGGCTTCCTCACCGGCACCGCGATCCTCATCGAGTACATCCTCGCCCCGGCCGCCATCGCCATCTTCATCGGCGACTACGTGGAGTCCCTCAACCTCTTCGGCCTCACCTCGGGCTGGCCGGTCTACCTCGCCTGCTTCGTCGTCTTCATAGGCATCCACCTGTGGGGCGTGGGCGAGGCCCTGAGCTTCTCGCTCGTCGTCACCGCCATCGCCGTGATCGCGCTGGTCGTCTTCGCCGTCGGCGCCTTCACCCAGTTCGACCCCGCCAACCTCGACAACATCGCCGTCGACACCACCGCCGCCGGCGCGAGCTCCTGGCTGCCGCTGGGCATCCTCGGCATCTGGGCCGCCTTCCCGTTCGGCATGTGGTTCTTCCTCGGGGTCGAGGGCGTGCCGCTGGCCGCCGAGGAGGCCAAGGACCCGGTCCGCTCCGTACCGCGCGCCCTGTCGATCTCCATGGGCATCCTGGTCCTGCTCGCCCTGGTCACCTTCCTCGCCTCCACCGGCGCGCGCGGGGCCGACGCCATCAAGGACGCGGGCAACCCGCTCGTCGTCGCCCTGGAGGGCGATCCCGGCCTCTCCTGGCTGAAGACCTTCGTCAACTACGCGGGCCTGGCCGGACTGGTGGCCTCCTTCTTCTCCCTCATCTACGCCGGCTCCCGCCAGCTGTTCGCCCTCTCCCGGGCGGGCTACCTCCCCCGCTTCCTGTCCCTGACCTCGAAGCGCAAGGCCCCGTACCTGGGCCTGCTCATCCCCGGCGCCATCGGCTTCGCGCTGGCCGCCGCCACCGGCAACGGCCCGCGCATGCTGAACATGGCGGTCTTCGGCGCGACCATCTCCTACGCCCTCATGGCGCTCTCCCACATCGTGCTGCGGCGCCGCGAGCCCGGCCTGGAGCGCCCGTACCGCACGCCCGGCGGCATCGTGACCTCCTCGGTGGCCTTCGTCCTCGCCCTCTCGGCCCTGGTCGCCACCTTCCTGGTGGACAAGGACGCGGCATTCATCGCACTGGCCGTGTACGCCGTCGCCCTCGCCTACTTCGCGTTCTACAGTCGCCACCACCTGGTGGCCTCCGCTCCGGAGGAGGAGTTCGCGGCGCTGGCGGAAGCCGAAGCCGAGCTCTCCCGCGACTGAGCGCAGCCCCCAGCCCTCTGCCCCTGTCCTCCGGAGGTTTCCCCCGTGCCCAGGCCGCTCATCGGCATCACCACCTACGTCGAGCAATCCACCCGCTACGGGGTGTGGGACGTCCCGACCTCCCTCATCCCCACCGGGTACTACGAGCTCGTCCAGGCCTCGGGCGGCACCGCCGTCCTGCTCCCGCCGGACGAACCGGAGGCGGCGGCGGAGGTGCTGAGCCGGCTGGACGGCCTGGTCGTCGCGGGCGGCCCCGACGTGGACCCGGTCCGCTACGGAGCTCCGCGCGATCCCCGCACCGGGCCGGCGGCGACCCTGCGCGACACGTGGGAACTCTCCCTGATCTCCGCGGCCCTGGCCTCGGGCACGCCCTTGCTCGGCATCTGCCGTGGCATGCAGGCACTGAACGTGGCCTTGGGCGGCACCCTGATCCAGCACGTCGACGGCCACGTGGCGAGCCCGGGCGTGATCTCCTGGCACCCGGTCCGCCCGGTCCCCGGCACGCTGTACGCGGCGCTGGTCCCGGAGGAATCGGAGGTCCCGACCTACCACCACCAGGCCGTGGACCGCCTGGGCCGGGGCCTGATCGCCTCCTCCCACGCCACCGACGGCACGGTGGAGTCCATCGAACTCCCCGCCCCCTCCCCCTGGACCCTGGGCGTCCAATGGCACCCGGAACTGGACAAGGACACCCGAGTCATGTCAGCCCTGATCACAGCAGCCTCCACCCACCCCTGACCCCGATCACACCCCCTCCAGCCGTCCGACACTTGAGGACCAGCGTCCGGGCCGGAGCCCCAGAAGGCCCCGGGCACAGCCCGGCACCCCCTCCAGCCCCTCCGACACTTGCGGACCGGGTCCGGGGCGAAGCCCCAGAAGGGCCCGGGCGGAGCCCGGCACCCCCTCCCAGCCCCTCCGGCACTTGCGGACCGGGTCCGGGGCGAAGCCCCAGAAGGGCCCGGGCGGAGCCCGGCACCCCCTCCAGCTCGTCCGGCGTTTGAGGACCGGGTCCGGGCGGAGCCCCAGAAGGGCCCGGCACCCCCTCCAGCCCCTCCAACACTTGCGGACCGGGTCCGGGCGGAGCCCCAGAAGGGTCCGGGCGCAGCCCGGCGCCCCCTCCAGCTCGTCCGGCGTTTGAGGACCGGGTCCGGGCGGAGCCCGGGGAACGGTGGAAGGGCGGGTAGGGGACAAACTCCGCACCAGCCCCCACGGCCGGCCCCCGAGTACGGGGCGGGGGCGGCCGTGGGAGGGGCGAAGTCCCCTACCCGCCCTTCCACCGTTCCCCGGGGCCCTGCCCCGGACCCCGTGGGTGCAGCGTCAGCGCCGGGCCATCCCCGCGTCCAGACGGGATCGGCACCAGGCCCGCGCCGGGCGAACACCTGGTCCGCGCGCGGCAGCGCCGGGTCCACGAGGCCGGCACCGCCGAAGCCCCCCGCCCCCCGCCCGGGGTCAACGCCGGGTCCACGAGACCGGCACCGCGCCAGCCCCCCGCCCGGGGTCAACGCCGGGTCCACGAGACCGGCACCGCGCCAGCCCCCCGCCCCCGCCCAGGGTCAACGCCGGGTCCACGAGACCGGCACCGCGCCAGCCCCCCGCCCCCGCCCAGGGTCAGCGCCGGGTCAGCGAGAGCAGATCCCGCGCGGGCCCCGCCGGCCTCGCCCCCGCGGGCCACACCGCCCGGAGCTCCCGCTCCAGCCCCGCCCCGAGCACCGGCACGCACACCAGCCGCCGCCCCGCCAGCTCGTCCCCGACCGCCAGTTCCGACAGCACGCACGGCCCGGCCCCGCTGACCGCCGCCGCCTTCACCGCGGTGGTGGAGGCCAGTTCCAGCAGCGGCTCCGCCAGCCCCCCGCATCCGGCCAGCGCCGCGTCCAGGACCTGCCGGGTCCCCGACCCCCGCTCCCGCAGGATCAGCGGGGTCGCCGCCAGCTCCGCCGGTTCCACCCCGCGCGAGCGCCGGGCCCAGGGGTGCCCGGGGGCCACCGCCACCACGAGGCGGTCCTGCGCGATGACCACCGAGTCCAGTCCCTCGGGCACGCTCAGCCCCTCCACGAACCCGAGGTCCGCCTCGTGCGCCAGCACCCGCTCCGCCACCACCGCCGAGTTCCCCGCGTGCAGCGACACCGCCGTGTCCGGCCGCTGCCCGCGCAGCGCGATCAGCCAGCCGGGCAGCAGGTACTCCGCGATGGTCATGCTGGCCGCGACCCGCAGCCGGGAGTCGCGGCGGCCCCGCAGCGCCTGCGCGCCCGCGTCGAAGGCCTCGGCCGCCTCCACCACCCGCCGGGCCCAGTCCGTGACCAGAGCGCCCTCGGCGGTCAGCGTCGAGCCGCGCGGGGAGCGGTCCACGAGCGCGACCCCGAGCCGGGTCTCCATCGCCCGGATCCGGCTGCTGGCGGCGGGCTGGGTGATCCCGAGCCGCCGCGCGGCGGCGCTGAGACTGCCCACGCGCGCGACCGCGAGCAGCAGTTCCATGGCCCCCAGGTCGGGGACCCGGTGCGCCAGCGGAAGCTGCCCCTCGACCCACTCCTCATTACCGTGCCCATTACCCATAACTTCACTTTATGCCCTCATAGGAAGAGACCCTCTGCCGTCCGGCCCCGCCCGGCGGGACGCTGGATCCATGGCCACCACCCTCGTACGCCCCCGTCCCACCACCTCCGGGACCAGCGGAGCCCTCAAGGCCGCAGCCCACAAGGCTCCCTCCCTTCGGCACCTCGGCCCCAACTGGTACGCCTCCGTCATGGGCACGGCGATCATCGCCAATGCCGGCGCGACCCTCCCGTACCAGCTCCCCGGCCAGCGCGTGGTCTGCCAGATCTTCTGGGTGCTGGCCGCCACCGCCCTCGCGGCCTTGCTGACCGCCCGGGCCGGCCACTGGATCCACCACCGCGACCAGGCCCGCACCCATCTCCTGGACCCCGCCGTGGCCCCCTTCTACGGGTGCCTCTCGATGGCCCTGCTGGCCGTCGGCGGCGGCGCGCTCATCGTCGGCAAGGACCTCATCGGCGTCCCCGCCGCCGTGGCCGTGGACACGGTCCTGTTCACCGCCGGCACCGCGATAGGCCTGCTCGCGGCCGTGGCCGTCCCCTACCTGATGGTGGTCCGCCACAAGGTGGAGGCCCACCAGGCCACCCCCGTCTGGCTGCTCCCCGTGGTCGCCCCCATGGTCTCCGCCGCGCTGGGCCCCCTGCTCATCCCCCACCTCCCCGCCGGCCAGGCCCGCGAGGCCATGCTGCTCGGCTGCTACGCGATGTTCGGCCTCAGCCTGCTGGCCACCCTGCTGCTGCTCCCCCTGATCTTCGGCCGGCTGATCTTCAGCGGCCCCCTCCCCCTGGCCCTGACCCCGACCCTGTTCCTGGTCTTGGGCCCCCTCGGCCAGTCCACCACCGCGGTGAACTCCCTCGCGGACATGGCTCCCCAGTCGATGCCCGGCCCCTACTCCGGCGCCTTCTCCGCCTTCGCGGTCGTCTACGGGGTCCCCGTGATGGGATTCGCCCTGCTCTGGCTGGCGCTGGCCGCGGCGATGCTGCTGCGGGCCGCCCGCGACGGCATGGGGTTCGCCATGACCTGGTGGGCGCTGACCTTCCCCGTCGGCACCTGTGTCACCGGCGCCGCCGGACTGGCCCGGCACACCGGTCTCACCGCCTTCTCCTGGCTGGCCGCGGCCCTCTTCCTGGCCCTGCTGACCGCCTGGCTCCTGGCCGCGGCGAACACCCTGCGCGGCCTCGCCACCGGCCGCCTCCTGGCCGCGCCCCGCTAGAGCGACGCCCGCAGGGCAGCCCCCAGCACCTCAGGGGCCCCGGCCAGCGAGGGCCCGTACCAGGTCAGATGGCGGCCGTCGACGAACGCGGCGGGGATGCCGGGGAAGGCCTCGGGCCCGTCCCCGGGGGTGAAGCGGTACGGCTCGTCCGGGAACACCACGAGCTCGCAGCCCGCGGCGGCCAGCTCGGCGGCCGGGATCCTCGGGTACCGCTCCGCGTGCCCCGCGTAGGCGTTGCGCACGCCGAGGCGAGCCAGCAGGTCCCCCGCGAAGGTGTCGCGGCCCAGCACCATCCAGGGCCGGCGCCAGACGGGCACGAAGGCCGTCCGCAGCTGCCCGGCGGGCTCCACGCGGGCCCACGCGGCCTCCGCTTCCGAAAGCCACCGGGGCCGCTCCAGCCCCATGGCCCCCACCAGCACCCGGTCCAGCTCGGCGAACGCCTGCGGCAGGTCCCGTACCTCGGTGACCAGGACCTCCAGCCCGGCCTCCCGCAGCGCCGCCAGGTCCGCGGCCCGGTTCTCCTCCTCGTTGGCGAGGACCAGATCCGGGCGCAGCTCCGCGATCGCCCGTACGTCGGGGTTCTTCGTCCCCCCGATGCGCGCCGCGTCCCCCAGCGCGGCCGGGTGCGTGCACCAGTCGGTCACCCCGGCCAGCGCCCCGGGCGCGCTCACGGCCACCGCCTCGGTCAGGGACGGCACCAGCGAAACGACCCGCATCCGCTCAGTGTCCCGGCGAGGGCGGCTCGGAGGTCGCGTGGATGTGCTCGCCGACCGCGACGATCAGGATGCGCGTGTCCTCGGTGACGGCCCGCCAGCGGTGGCGCACCCCGCCGGACAGGAACAGCGCGTCGCCGTTCTCCAGCCGGTACGCCCGCCCCTCGGCCTCCACCTGGCAGGCGCCCGAGACCACGTACATCAGCTCGTCGTTGCGGTGCTGGTACTCACGGCCCGCGGCCTGGTCCCCGGTGAACTCCAGGGCGTGCAACTGGTGGTGCCCGCGCACGAGGGGCCGTACGCCGGGCACGGGGGTCAGCGCGGACTCGTCTCCGGCCCGTACGAGGTCCACGGTGCGCGCGGTGTCGGAGGCGGCCAGCAGATCGACGGCCGTGGTCTCCAGCGCGTCGGCGACCCGTTCGAGGGACCGCATGCTGGGCCTGGCCCGCTCGTTCTCTATCTGGCTCAGGAAGGGAACCGACAGTCCGCTGCGCGCGGACACGGCGGCGAGGGTGAGGTGCAGGGCCCGGCGTCTCTTGCGCACGGCCACGCCCACCCGGAGCGGTTCCTTGGAGTCCTTGTCCCGGTCCCGCTCCTTGTCGTCCGCGCCGGTCGTCGCGCTGGTGCCGTTCTTGCCGTCGGTGCCGTCCCTGTCGTCCATGGCGGGGCTGCCCTCCCCTTGTTCCGGGTGGTCCGGTCCATCGCACAACGCGCATCGGTGTGCTGTAAGCACCTTACGCAGCAACCGGCTCCGGTTTCGCGCTCAAGTGCGGAGGAGGCCGTCCCTGCGCCACTTTCCGTTTTCCTTCGGTGCATCATCGTGACCGTGACGACGACACGACGCCTGATGCTCCTGGACACCGCTTCCCTCTACTACCGCGCGTACTTCGGCGTGCCGGACTCCGTGAAGGCCCCCGACGGCACTCCGGTCAACGCCGTCCGCGGCCTGCTCGACTTCATCGGCCGCCTCGTGCAGGACCACCGGCCCGACGACCTGGTCGCCTGCATGGACGCCGACTGGCGGCCCCACTGGCGGGTGGAGCTGATCCCCTCCTACAAGGCCCACCGGGTCGCCCAGGAGACGGAAAGCGGCCCGGACGTCGAGGAGACCCCGGACACCCTGGCCCCGCAGGTCCCGATCATCGAGGCGGCCCTGGACGCCTTCGGCATCGCCCGGGTGGGGGTCGCCGGCTACGAGGCCGACGACGTGATCGGCACCCTGACCGGCCGCGCCACCGGCCCCGTGGACATCGTCACGGGCGACCGGGACCTCTACCAGCTGGTCGACGACGCGAAGCAGCGCCGCGTGCTGTACCCGCTGAAGGGCGTGGGCACCCTCCAGATCACCGACGAGGCCTGGCTCCGCGAGAAGTACGGGGTGGACGGCCCCGGCTACGCGGACCTGGCGCTGCTGCGCGGGGACCCGAGCGACGGCCTGCCGGGCGTCCCCGGCATCGGCGAGAAGACGGCGGCGAAGCTGCTGGACGCCTACGGGGACCTGGCCGGGATCATCGCGGCCATCGAGGACCCGAAGTCGAAGCTGACCCCCACCCAGCGCAAGCGCCTGGACGAATCACGGCCGTATCTGGCGGTTGCCCCGACGGTGGTCCAGGTCGCCTCGGACGTTCCGCTTCCGCCGTTCGACCCGGCTCTCCCGGCCGTTCCCGCGCAGCCGGATCTGGTCGCGGCGCTCGCGCACCGGTGGGGCCTGAGTGGAGCAGTTGATCGTCTGTGCAGCGCACTCCGCCCCTGAGGTGCTAACTTAGGTAATCCTAAGCTTAACGGAGTCAGGGTCGGAGAGTCAGGGAGACGTCGTGGCAGAAGGACGCGCCCGCAAGGTCGGCACCGCAGTCGTCGTGCGGACCGAGCGGCTGAGTCCGCACATGGTGCGGATCGTGCTGGGCGGTGCGGGGCTGGCCGGATTCGGTGCGGGCCAGTACACCGACCACTACGTGAAACTGCTCTTCGCGCCGGCCGGGGTCACGTACACCACCCCCTGGGACCTGGACCGGATCCGGGCGGCCCACCCCCGCGAGGAATGGCCGCGCCAGCGTGCGTACACGGTGCGCACCTGGGACCCGGTCCACCTGGAGCTGACCCTCGACTTCGTGGTCCACGGCGACGAGGGACTGGCCGGCCCCTGGGCGGCCCGCGTCCAGCCGGGTGAACTCGTACGCTTCCTCGGCCCGGGCGGGGCCTACGCCCCGGACCCGACCGCCGGCTGGCACCTGCTGGTCGGCGACGAGAGCGCCCTGCCGGCGATCGGCGCGGCGATGGAGCGGATGCCCGTCGGAGCGCGGGTCCACGCGCTCGTGGAGGTCCAGGGCCCGGAGGACGAGCTGAAGATCGCCACCCCCGACGGCATCGTCCCGGTCTGGGTCCACCGCGGCTCCCGCCCCATCGGCGAGGCGCTGACCGAGGCCGTCCAGGCCCTGGCCTTCCCCTCCCCCGACGTACACGCGTTCGTGCACGGCGAAGCCGGCTTCGTCAGATCCCTCCGCCACCACCTGCGCATCGACCGCGGCATCCCGCGCGAGCGCCTGTCCATCTCCGGCTACTGGCGCCTGGGCCAGACCGACGAGGGCTGGCGCGCGATCAAGCGGGACTGGAACGCGGAAGTCGAAGCCGAGCAGGAACGCCCCCTGGCCGGCGCCGCGTCCTGACGCACGGCCCCCGGCACGTCCGGGGGGCCGGCCCGACCTCAGCCACGTCAGCCCCGCCGGCGTTCGAGGCGCGGGTCCGGGCGGAGCCCGGGGAACGGCGGAAGGGCGGGTAGGGGACCCGGCCCCGCAGGGCACCCGCCGCGCCGCGCCGGCCCATGCGGGCCGGCGGACGGCCGACGGCGGCGCTCCGAAAGGCGGGATCACCCGTTCGGCCGGACAATGGCCCCATGCGTACGCGTCGCGCATTCACGGCAGTCGGAGCCGCCGCCCTCCTGCTCACGGCCACCGCCCCGACCCCACCTCCCGCGCCCACCGCCCGGCTCACCGACGCCCAGGTCGACACGGCGGTGCGGAGCCTCGACGCGACGGTCGCCGAGATGATGCGCCGCACCGGCGTCCCGGGCCTCTCCGTCGCCGTCGTCCACGACGACGAGGTGGTCTACCTCAAGGGCTTCGGCCTGCGCCGCGTCGGCGACCCGGCCACGGTGAACCCGGACACCATCTTCCAGGTCGCCTCGCTCTCCAAGCCGATCTCCTCCACCGTCGCCGCCGGGGTCCTCAAGGCCCCCGCCGACTTCGACCGGCGCACGGAGCTGCCCGGCTTCGCGCTCAAGGACCCGTGGGTGACCTCCCACGTCACCACCGCCGACCTGCTCTCCCACCGCAGCGGCCTGCCCGACCACGCCGGCGACCTCCTCGAAGACCTCGGCTACGACCAGGCGTACATCCTCGACCACCTGCGCCTGGCGCCCCTGACCCCCTTCCGCGCGAGCTACGCCTACACCAACTACGGGTTCACCGCCGCCTCCGAGGCGATCGCCCGCTCCCACGGCGCCACTTGGCAAAAGCTCAGCGCCGACACCCTCTTCAGGCCCGCCGGCATGACGCACACCAGCACCGAGTTCAAGGCCTTCGTCGACGCCCCCGACCACGCCGCCACGCACGTCAGGACCACCGGTCAGAAGGGGGCCGGCACCTGGAGCCCGCGCTACGTCCGCGATCCCGACGCCCAGGCCCCGGCCGGCGGAGTGAGCAGCACCGCCCGCGACATGTCCCGCTGGCTGCGGCTCCAGCTCTCCGGCGGCACCCTCGACGGCAAGCGGATCATCCCCGCCGACACCCTGGCCCGCACCCATCTCCCCGAGATCGTGTCGCAGCCGCCCGCCTCCCCCACCGGCCGCACCGGCTTCTACGGGCTGGGCTGGAACGTCGGCTACGACGACGCGGGCCGCCTGCGCCTGAGCCACTCCGGGGCCTTCGACCTCGGCGCCAACACCAGCGTGAGCATGCTCCCGCTGGAGAAGCTCGGCATCGTCGTCCTCACCAACGGCGCCCCCGTCGGCCTCCCCGACGCGGTCGCCGCCGACTTCTTCGACACCGCCGAACACGGGAAGGCCACCACCGACTGGCTGGCCCTGACGGGCGCCCTCTACGCCCAGATCAACGCGGAGGGCCGCTCCCCCACCGACTACGCCCGCCCGCCCACCGGGGCGAAGCCGGCCCAGGAGGACTCCGCGTACACCGGCACCTACGACAACCCCTACTACGGCAAGGCCACCGTCGCCGCCACGAGCGAGGGCAAGCTGACCCTGTCCCTGGGCCCGGGGCCGATGGTCTTCCCCCTCACCCACTACGACGGGGACACCTTCAGCTACGAGACCGCCGGGGAGAGCTCGGTCGGCCGCACCGGGGTGTTCTTCTCCCCTGCCGACCGCACGGTCCGCATCGAGTACCTGGACGCCGACCACCTGGGAACCTTCACCGGCGGCTAGGACGGGCCCCGGCCGCATAGCCTGTACCCGGTGAAGCGCAGATCCCACATCCCCGACGCGCCCCTGCCCCAGATCTCCGGCATCGACCCGGTCCGCATGCGGCTGCCCCCCGACCCGGACGGGACCTGGCCTGACCTCGGCTCCTACCTCACTGCACGTTACGAGGGCACGCGCGGCTCCGAGTCCATGGCCCGCCTGCTGCGGGACGGCCGGGTGCTGGGCGCCGGCGGCCGGGTGCTGCGGCCGCAGGACCAGTACGAGCCCGGCGGCTTCCTGTGGTTCCACCGGGACATGCCGCCCGAGCCGGTGGTGCCCTTCCCCATCGGGGTCGTCTACCGCGACGAGCACCTGCTGGTGGCCGACAAGCCGCACTTCCTGGCCACCACCCCGCGCGGCAGCCACGTCTTCCAGACGGCCCTGGCCCGGCTCCGGGTGGAGCTCGGCCTGCCCGCCCTGAGCCCCGCGCACCGGCTGGACCGGATGACCGCCGGGCTCGTGCTGTTCAGCATCCGGCCCGAGGACCGGGGCGCGTACCAGCTGATGTTCCAGGAGCGGCGGATCCGCAAGGAGTACGAGGCGCTCGCGCCCCACGACCCGGCGGTGGAGTTCCCCCGGACCCTGCGCAGCCACATCGAGAAGGTGCGCGGGGTGATGGCGGCGACGGAGGTCGCGGGCGCCGAGCCCAACGCCGAGACCCTGGCCGAACTCCTCGCGGTCCGGGGGGACACCGGGCGCTACCGGCTGACCCCGCACACCGGGCGCACCCACCAGCTGCGGGTCCACATGAACAGCCTGGGCCTGCCGATCCTGGGCGACCCGGTCTACCCGGTGGTCCGCGATCCGGCGCCCGACGACTACCGGCGTCCGCTCCAGCTGCTGGCCCGCACCCTGGAGTTCACCGATCCGGCCACCGGGATCGCGCACCGCATCGAGAGCGGGCGCACCCTGCGGGCCTGGGAGGACCGTCCCGGCTGGGAAGAGGGATCCGGGGACCTGGGCACCGAAGACCCCGACGGGCCCTAGCGGGCGACGTCCGCGATCCGCAGCGCCGCGTCGGCGGTGGCCTCCGCGAAGGCGGCCACCGGGCGCGCCGGATCGGAGCGGTGGATCAGCATCACGCCTTCGATGAGACCGAAGACGATGTCGTTGCGGAGCACCAACCCGGCCCGGTCACCGGCGAGTTCGACTCCGGCGCCAGTCCCGTCGAGCAACTCCCGGTAGATGTCCTTGAGTTCCTGGCGCATCCGGCGGAAGCGCGCGAAGCGGGCACCGGAGACCTCGGGCAACAGGTAGAGCGCGCCCAGGTTGTACGGCCCCCCGCACAGCAGCATCACGTCCGAGCGGCACAGCTCCCAGAGCCGGCGGCCGGCGGGCCGGTCCGCTTCCCGGGCCAGCCGGCGGGCCAGCTCCAGGGAGGGCGCGACCGTGGACTCCAGGAGTTCGGCGAGGAGTTCCTCCTTGCCGCCGAAGTAGTGGTACATCGTGGCCTGGCGCATTCCGGCCCGTTCGGCCACCGCCCGCGTGGTGGTGGCCGCATACCCCTTCACCGTGAACAACTCGGCCGCCGCGTAGAGGAGTTCCTCGCGCGGCGGCCTCCCGCTCGCCGGTCTCAGCTGATCGGCGCGCGGCCGACCGACCCGTCTCGGCCCATCGTCCGTTCCACCAGTCATGGCCCGATTTTCCCACAGGACATGCCGAAGTGATCATGGCAAGAGATGAGATCCGGCCATGACCACTTATGGAGGAACATCCAAATCCGGTTAGCCCACCGAGCTGTAGGCCACCACACCGCGCAGCAGCGCGTCCACCGCCTTGCGGGCGTTGCGGGCCACCGTGCTCCCGCCTTCCGAGGAAGGCGGCGCAGAAGACGAAGGCGCCGCGGCGGCCACCTGCCCCAGCACGTCGATGACCTGCTTGCACCAGCGCACGAAGTCACCGGCCGGCATCTCCGCCTCGCGCAGCACCTCGTCCAGGCTCTTGTCGGAGGCCCACTGGTACACCGCCCACGCGAAGCCGAGGTCCGGCTCGCGCTGGCCCACGCCCTCCGCCTGGTTGATGCCGTGCTCCTCCTCCAGCGCGTCGAGCCGGCCCCAGATGTGGACCATCTCGCCGAGCGCGGCCTTCGCCGCGCCGCCCGGCACCTTCGGCGCGACCGCGTCGTCGGACTGCCGTGCCTCGAAGACCAGCGCCGAGACGCAGGCGGCCAGTTCGGCCGGGCTCAGCCCCTCCCAGATGCCGGCCCGCAGGCATTCCGACGCCAGCAGGTCGAGCTCTCCGTAGAGCCGGGCGAGCCGGCGCCCGTGCGGGGTCACCTCGTCCTCGCGCAGGTAGTCCAGGTCCGTCAGCAGCGCGTGGATCCGGTCGAAGGTGCGGGCGATGGTGTTCGTCCGGCCCTCGATGCGCTGCTCCAGCTGCCGTGTGTCCCGCTGGAGCCGGTGGTAGCGCTCCGCCCAGCGGGCGTGGTCCTCGCGCTCGTCGCAGCCGTGGCACGGATGTGCCCGCAGCGCGGTGCGCAGCCGCGTGATCTCCCGGTCGTCGGCCGCGGCCGCCCGGCCTCGGGGTGCCCGGCCGGGCCTGAAGTCGCCGGCCTTGGTCCGCAGTTGCGAGGCCAGATCCCGACGGGACTGCGGCGAGCGGGCGTTGAAGGTCTTGGGGATCCGCATCCGGTCGAGGGGCTCCACCGGCACCGGGAAGTCGATCCCGGCGAGCCGCTTGACCTGCCGCTCCGCGGTGAGCACCAGCGGGCGCGGACCCTCGGTGTACTCGTGCCCGCGGTGCCCGTTGGACCGCCCGGCCGGCACCCCCGGGTCCAGCACCAGGGCGAGCCCCGCGAACTTGCCCGTCGGCACGTGGATGATGTCGCCCGGCTTGAGCTTCTCCAGCGACGCGGCCGCCTGCGCCCGCCGCTGGGCGGCGCCCTGCTTGGCCAGGTCGTTCTCGCGGTCCTTGAGGTCGCGGCGCAGCCGCGCGTACTCCTCGAAATCACCGAGGTGGCAGGTCATGCCCTCCCGGTAGCCGTCCAGGCCCTCCTCGTTGCGCTGCACCTGCCGGGAGATCCCGACGACCGAGCGGTCGGCCTGGAACTGCGCGAAGGAGGTCTCCAGCAGCTCGCGCGAGCGGTGCCGCCCGAACTGCTGGACCAGATTGACGGCCATGTTGTACGAGGGCTTGAAGCTGGAGCGCAGCGGATACGTACGGGTACCCGCGAGCCCGGCCAGGCCCGCCGGGTCCATGCCCCGCTGCCACAGCACCACCGCGTGGCCCTCGACGTCGATGCCGCGCCGCCCGGCCCGCCCCGTGAGCTGCGTGTACTCGCCGGGGGTGATGTCGGCGTGCTGTTCGCCGTTCCACTTGACGAGCTTTTCCAGGATGACCGTGCGCGCCGGCATGTTGATGCCCAGCGCCAGGGTCTCGGTGGCGAAGACCGCCTTCACCAACCCCCGTACGAACAGCTCCTCGACGACCTCCTTGAAGGTGGGCAGCATGCCCGCGTGGTGCGCGGCGATGCCCCGCTCCAGGCCTTCGAGCCATTCGTAGTACCCCAGGACGTGCAGGTCCTCGGTGGGGATGGAGGCGGTCCGCTCCTCGACGATCTCGCGCACCTTCAGGCGCGCGGTGTCGTCGTTGAGCCGCAGCCCCGCGTACAGGCACTGCTGGACGGCGGCCTCGCAGCCGGCCCGGCTGAAGATGAAGTTGATGGCGGGCAGCAGCCCGTCGCCGTCCAGCCGGGCGATGACCTCGGGGCGCGAGGGGGTCCAGATCCGGCCGCGGGAGCGCCGCTCGCGCTCGCGGTCGGCCTCGCGGACCATCTTTCCGCGCCGCCGGTCCTTCGGGGTGTACCGGCTGCTGTTCTCCTCGCGCGCCATCCGCAGCAGATCGGGGTTGACCTCGCGGCGCGCGGAGCCGCGGCCGCCGTGGTCGGACCCCTCCTCGAAGAGGTCGTAGATCCGCCGGCCGGCCATGACGTGCTGCCACAGCGGTACGGGCCGTTCCTCGGAGACGATCACCTGGGTGTCGCCGCGCACGGTGTCCAGCCAGTCGCCGAACTCCTCGGCGTTGGAGACGGTGGCGGAGAGCGAGACCAGGGTCACCGACTCGGGGAGGTGGATGATCACTTCCTCCCACACGGCTCCGCGGAACCGGTCGGAGAGGTAGTGCACCTCGTCCATCACCACGTAGCCCAGACCGACCAGCGCCCGCGAGCCCGCGTACAGCATGTTGCGGAGCACCTCGGTGGTCATGACGACCACCGGCGCATCGGAGTTGACGCTGTTGTCGCCGGTGAGCAGACCTACCTTGTCGGCGCCGTAGCGCTTGGCGAGGTCGGCGTACTTCTGGTTCGACAGGGCCTTGATGGGCGTGGTGTAGAAGCACTTGCGGCCCTGTTGGAGGGCCAGGTGCACGGCGAACTCGCCGACGATGGTCTTGCCCGAGCCGGTCGGGGCGGCGACGAGGACGCCCTTGCCGGCCTCCAATGCCTTGCAGGCCTCGATCTGGTAGGGATCCAGGTCGAATTCGTACATCTCGCGGAAGGGCGCCAGGGCCGAGGCCTCTTCGGCGGCGCGGATCCGGGCAGCGGCGTACCGCTCGGCGGGAGAAAGTTCTTCGGTCATCTTGTCATCGAGCCTACCCGCCGCCCCTGACAACAGTCGCGATCTTTTGCGCGGGCCCGGACGTCCTACGCCAGGAGCCGCAGGGCCGCCGGGACGCACCGCGCGCTCACCGGGAGCGGGCCCAGCGGCTCGCCGTCGGCGTAGGCCGTGATGCCGGCCGCCTCCAGGGTCACCTTCGCGGCCCGGTGGACGGTGACCTTCGGATGGTCGAGGTGGGTGCCCTTGTAGACCCGCGGGAACACCTTCAGCAGGGTGGTGCGGCTGCAGTCGCCGACGACGGTGACGTCGAAGAGGCCGTCGTCGGGGACCGCGTCCGCGCAGATGCGCATGCCGCCGCCGTAGGAGGAACCGTTGCCGACGGCCACCAGCGTGGCCTCGGTCTCCAGGACCGGGCCGTCGTCCAGGGTGATCCGGTACGGGAAGGGCCGGAAGGCGGCCAGTTCCAGAGCCATCGCCAGGTCGTACTTGAACCGGCCCACCGGCAGCCGCATCCGGTTGCCCCGATCGTTGACCCGCGAGTCGAAGCCGGAGCACAGCACGGTCCCGTACCAGGTGTCACCGGCGCCGTCCCCGCCCCTGCTCACCCGGCCGAGGTCCATCTCGCGGACCCGGCCCTCCTTGAGCGCCTCGGCGGCCAGCCGGCCCGCCCGCGCCGGTTCCCGTACCGGCAGGCCCATCGCGCGCGCGAAATCGTTCCCGGTGCCCACCGCTACCACCCCGAGCGGCACCAGCGTGCCGGCGAGCGCCTGCAGCGCGAGGGAGACCATCCCGTCGCCGCCGACCGCGATCACCGCCCCGGTGCCCTCGCGCACCGCCGTGCGCAACCGGGCCAGGGCGTCGGGGGCATCGCCGCCGACGACGGTCCGCACCGAGAAGCCGGCCTCGCGAAGCGCGGAAGCGGCCGGCTGCGCGGCGTGCGCGGCCCGGCCGCTTCCGGCGGTGGGATTGACGAAGAGGGTGATCTCAGCACTCACCCGCGGGAATGTACCTGCCAGGGCGGACCCGCGTCGATCAGGTGGCGTCGTCGTAGCCGTTGATCCGCTGGCGGCCGCCGTCGGCCTGCTCGGGCAGGGCGTTCGGAGCCGCCACGGCCTCGACCGCACCCACCTCCGCCGGCGTCAGGTCCACCGCGGAGGCCTCGTCGTCGTCGAGGCCCGCGTCGGGGTCCTTCCGTGCCCGCCTGCGGTCGTTGAGGTAACAGACCGCGAGGGCGATGAAGTACAGGGCGACGATCGGCGTGGCCAGAGCCAGCATCGTCAGCGGGTCACCGCTGGGCGTCGCGAACGCGGCGAATAGGGTGATGCCCAGCACCATGGCCCGCCACCAGCTCGCGAGCCGCTTCGCGGTCAGCACCCCGGTGACGTTGAGCAGGATCAGCAGCAACGGCAGCTCGAAGGCCAGGCCGAAGACCACGATCATGCGCGTGATGAGGTCGAGGTAGTCGTCGACCGGCAGCAGGTTGCTCGCGTTGTCGGGGGTGAACTCCAGCAGGATCACCGCGGTCTGCGGCAGGACCTTGTACGCGAGGACCGCGCCGGCGCCGAACAGCGGTGCGCCGACCGCCACGAAGGCCACGGCGTACTTCTTCTCGTGGTTGTGCAGCCCCGGGGCCACGAAGGCCCACAGCTGGTACAGCCACACCGGCGCGGCGAGCACCACACCGGCGGTGAGGGAGACCTTCAGGGCGATGGAGAAGGGCGCGATGAGGCCGTTGACCGTCATGGCGGCGCAGGGCTTCCCGTTGCGCTGCGTGACCACGCCGTTGGAACAGCCGACGGAGTCCAGGATCGGCTTCATCATGAAGTCGATCAGGTCCTTGTAGAAGAACGCGGCCACGATGGTGACCACGAGGACCCCGAGGACGGCCTTCATCAGCCGGTTTCTCAGCTCACGCAGGTGCTCGACAAGAGGCATCCGCCCTTCGGCGTCCTTCGCCTTCTGTTCCTGCTTCTCCTGCTTGCGGGCAGACTTGAGCAACCCACGTCCCTTGTCTCGTTGCAGTTGACTGGTGCGCGCGCGGCCGGCGGACCGGCCGCCGTCAGCCCTGCGTGGTGTGGTTGGGCTCGTTCACGGGGCGGGCGCTGGTGACGTCGCCGGGCGAGGCCTGGATCGTGCGCGGGGCCGTGGCCTGCTGCTGGGGCGCCGGGTCGGCGACGGAAGAAGCGGTGGCGGCGTCCTCCGCCTCCCCCTCCTTCTTCATCGCCTTCGCCTCGCTCTTGAGGATGCGGGCGGACTTGCCGAGCGAGCGGGCCATGTCGGGAAGCTTCTTGGCACCGAACAGCAGGAAGATCACGGCGACGATCAGGAGGATTTCGAGGGGCTTCAGGTTGCCGATCATGTGTGTCTTCCTTCTCACCGAAACGGCTGGTTGTGGTAGTCAAGACGGCTCTGACCGAGATCGGTAAGCCGTTCTGACAAGGATCGTAACCCCCGGGGGTTAACGCCAGGCAATGCCCCGGGGCATCACCGCTTGCGTGGTCAGACAGTACGACGGTTGCCTGGCGATGGCTATGGCCGCACGGAGCGCCCGGCTCTGGCCAGGCCCGTCGCCGCCCGCTCCAGGTCCGCGGAGGCCTCCGCGATCCGGCGTCCGGCGTCCGCGACCTGCACGGAGAGGCGGCGCACCTCCACGAAAACCCGCACGGCGAGCACGGCGAGCACGGCGACCCCGAGGAAGCCCAGAGCGATTGCGAACATCGGCCACAGCATGTGACGAGCCTAGGCCACCGCCCGCCTCACACGCTGCGCAGGGTGCTCACTCCGCCACCGGTCAGCAGTTCCACGATGCGCTCACCGGCCGGTTTGCGTACCGGAGCGCCGCACTCGGGACAGGTGAAGGAGTAGAAGGTCGTACGCCGGCTGCCGCCGATGGCCAGGCGCAAGGAGCCCGCGTCCAGCTCGAAACGGGCCCGGCAGTCGGGACAGGACGCCTTGAACGCGACCGACATCGCGCGGATCCCCCCTCGGCCCTCAGCCCTGTTCCCCGGCCGCGGCACTCGCGGCGGCCACGTCCTCGACCGCCTGGCCCTCGTACGCGGCGAGCGCCTCCCGGGCCGCCCTGCGGGCGCTGTCCGCCAGCTCCACGGGGGACACGATCCGACCCTCACGGCCCAGCCGCAGCGCCAGGCGCCGCAGCGAGCCCGGGTCAGGGGTCCGCAAGGTGATCCGCAGGCCCCCCTCGGGCAGCTCCTCGGCACTGTCGTGCGGGTAGTACTCGGCCACCCAGCGCCCGCCGGGACCGACCTCGACCACGACCTCCGGATCCTCGGCGGCGGGCTGGACCAGCCCCTCGGACAGATCACGGGGCTCGATGGCCGGCGGATCGGCCCGCTCGTCGAGCAGCCGGATCTCGGCCACCCGGTCCAGCCGGAAGGTGCGCCGGGCCTCCGAGAGGTGGCACCACCCCTCCATGTAGGTGTGCCCGACGGCGAACAGCCGGATCGGGTCCACCGTGCGTTCGGTGAGCTCGTCGCGCGCGGGCGAGTAGTAGCGCAGCCACAGCCGGCGCCGCTCGGCGATGGCCCGGTCCACGTCGGCGAAGACCCCGCCCTCGGACTCGAAGGTCACCGACAGCCGGGAACTGGCCCCGGCCACCTCCCCCGCGGCCGCCTCCAGCTTCGCGGTCGCCCGCAGCAGGGCCTGGCGGTCCCCCTCGCGCAGCCCCGGCAGCGTGGCCACGGCCCGCGCCGCCACCAGCAGCGCCGTCGCCTCGTCGGCGGCCAGCCGCAGCGGCTCGGCGGTGGACTCCCCCGACGCGTCGGGATTGCGCCACCAGATGCGCTCCCCGTCGGTGTCGATGTCGAGCAGGTCACCGCCCCGGAAGCTGGTCCCGCACATGGGCAGCACGTCGAGGTCCGAGATCAGCTCGTCCTCGGTGATCCCGAAGGCCCGGGCCACGTCCGCGACGTGCGCACCCGGGCGCTCGCGCAGGTACGTCACCAGGGACAGCATCCGGCGCGTCTGGTCGATGGCGTTGGCAGCCATGCTGGTACGTCTCCCCCTCAGGGCGTTGCTCAATGATCTTGCCCGGTCCACCCGCTCCCGCGCGGCACCGCACGGCTCCGCGCGGCCCGACGACGGGCCGGCCCTAGCCCTTGGCCACGGCCCGCAGCCGGTCCACCACATCGGCCCGCAGGTCGGCCGGCTCCAGCACCACGACATCCGGGCCGAACTCCACCAGCCAGGCGTCCAGCCCGTGCCCGTACGGGATCTCCAGCTCGTCCCAGCCCTCGCCGCCCTCGCGCACCGCCGTGGCCTTGGACCGCAGCGGATAGCCCGCCCCCGCACGCAGCCGGATCAGCGCCGAACGCTCCGCGCTCTCCCCGGCCCACCTCGCCACGGTCTCCCGCACGGTCACCACGTCCGGGACCTCGGCGGTGTACTTGGCCGCCCGCGAGCGGACCTTGCCCGTGATCCGGGAGAGCCGGAACACGCGCTCCGCCCCGCGGTCACGGTCGAAGCCCGCCAGGTACCAGTGGCCGCGCCAGCACTCCAGGGCCCACGGCTCGACCTGACGGGTCTCAGGACGGGCGGCGGTGGACTTGCGGTAGTCGAAGACGACCGGGCGGCGATCGCGGCAGGCCAGCATCAGCGGCTCGAAGGCCGCCTCGTGCACCGGGATCCTCGGTTCGATGGCACTGTGCTGGCCCTCGTACGGATCCGAGGCCTCCGGCATACCGCCGGCACGCAGCTTCTGCAGGGCGCCACTGGCCGCCCCGGCGAGCCGGGCCTGCTGCCAGACCTTGGCGGCGAGCCCCAGGGCCGCGGCCTCCTCGGCGTCCAGCGCCACGGGCGGCAGCCGGTTGGAATCACGGCGCGCCAGATAACCGGTGTCGCCCTCCAGGTTCTCGACGGTCTCGATGACCAGCCCGAGCTCCCGCAGATCGTCCTTGTCCCGCTCGAACATGCGGTTGAAGGACTCGTCGTTCCCGGCTTCCATGTAGGCCTCGATGGAACCGCGCAGTTCCCGCTTGCTGAGCGGCCGACGCGTCCCCAGCAGACACAGCGCCAGATTCATCAGCCGCTCGGCCTTGGCAATCGCCATCGACGCCCATCCGCCCTTCCAGACCTTCGAGTCGTGTCCCCGGTACACCCTCGTGACCGCTGACCGTACCGCCCCGATGGTCCAGGGCAAAAGCGAGGGCCCCCGCCTCGGAGACGGGGGCCCCACACGCTCCACGGCGACGCTTCACGGCGCCGCCCACAGCGGACTGATCAGGCGGCCATCAGGTCGCACACGAAGATCAGCGTCTCGCCCGGCTTGATCGCGCCACCGGCGCCACGGTCGCCGTACGCGAGGTGGGCCGGGATCGTCAGCTTGCGACGGCCGCCGACCTTCATGCCCTGGACGCCCTGGTCCCATCCGGAGATGACCTGGCCGACACCGAGCTGGAACTGCAGCGGCGCGCCGCGGCCCCAGGAAGCGTCGAACTCCTCGCCGGAGGAGAAGGCCACGCCCACGTAGTGGACGGAGACGCGGGAACCCGCCTTGGCCTCGGCACCCTCGCCGACCCAGATGTCCTCGATGACGAGGTCGGTCGGGACCGGGCCCTCGGGGAAGTCGATCTCGGGCTTCTCGAGCTTGTCGCTCACGGAACTGCTCCTCAAAAACTTACGAACAGGGGGACAACCTGGACAGTCTTACACCACGGCGAGGATGTCGAGGCTGAAGACCAGCGTCGAGTTGGCCGGGATGGTGCCCTGCTCCTTGTCACCGAAACCCTGGTCCGCCGGGATGACCAGCAGGATGCGGCTGCCCGCCTTCTTGCCGACGATCCCGTCCTTCAGGCCCTTGACCTGAAGGTCCGCGAGCGGCCACGTCACCGTCGTGTCGGTGCCGTAGGTGCTCTCGAACGTCTTGTCGTCCTTCCACGTCTTGCCGTTGAACTTGACGACGACGCTGTCGGTGTCCTTCACGACCGCGCCCTCGCCCTCCAGGACGTAGTTCGACACGAGCTTCGCCGGCGGCGTGCCGTCCTTCGGAACGGCCACGGAAACTTCCTTGCCGTCCGTGTTCACGCCCACCTTCGGCAGGGCCGCGTCCGTCTGCGGGACCGCCTTGCCCGTGGCCGAAACCGGCACGGAAGTGGCCTTGACGACGTCCACGACGAACACCAGCGTGGCGTTCGGCTTGATCGTCTCGCCCGAGCCCTGCTCGCCGTAACCGAGGTCCGGCGGAATCACCAGCTCCAGACGGCTGCCGACCTTCTTGCCCTCCAGGCCCTGGTCCCAGCCCTTGATGACCTGGCCCGCACCGATCGTCACGTCGAACGGCTTGCCCTTGCCGAAGCTCTGGTCGAACGGCTTCGTACCGTCCCAGACCTGGCCGAGGTAGTTGACCTGGGCGATGTCGCCCTTCTTCAGCGCCGGGCCGTCACCCTCGCTGATCGTCACCACCTTCAGTTCCTTCGGCGGGGTGCCCTTGCCCTTCGCGAGGGCGGGGGTCTCCCCGAACTTGGCGCCCTCCGTGATCGCGGGCGCCCCGTTCTTCATCTGGGCGGAGTCGGAGCCGCTGTCGCCACAGGCCGCTGTCGACAGCAGCAGAAGGGGTACGACAAGCAGGCCGGCAAGTCGGCGCACGTGTTCCTCAGATCTCAGACGGCACAAAGGTCGTCGCCACTCTAAGGCGTGGACAGGGCCCCGTACGAGATACGTACGAGGCCCCGGCCAAGATCAGTGCGATGTCACACTGCGCCACACGGCGCCCTGTAGACCCTCACATCCCCGCGATCAGCTTCTCCACCCGGTCGTCCACCGACCGGAACGGGTCCTTGCACAGCACCGTGCGCTGCGCCTGATCGTTCAGCTTCAGATGCACCCAGTCGACCGTGAAGTCCCGCCGCTGCTCCTGCGCACGACGGATGAAGTCACCCCGCAACCTCGCCCTCGTCGTCTGCGGAGGCACCGACTTGCCCTCGAAGATCTTCAGGTCGTTGCAGATCCGCGCCGCCTGCCCCTTGCGCTCCAGCAGGTAGTACAGCCCGCGCCTGCGGTGGATGTCGTGATACGCGAGGTCTATCTGAGCCACCCGCGGATTCGACATCGTCATGTTGTGCTTCGCCCGGTACCGCTCGATCAGCTGGTACTTCATCACCCAGTCGATCTCGGTCCCGATCCGGTCCAGGTCCTCCGCGTCGATCGCGTCCAGCGTCCGGCCCCACAGCTCCAGCACCTGGTCCACGACACCCGTACGGATGCCCCGGCGCTCCGCGAAGTCCACCGCCTTGTCGTAGTACTCCCGCTGGATCTCCAGCGCTGAGGCCTCCCGACCGCTCGCCAGCCGCACCTTGCGCTGACCCGTGATGTCGTGGCTGACCTCGCGGATCGCCCGGATCGGGTTCTCCAGCGTCAGGTCCCGCATCACCGTGCCCGCCTCGATCATGCGCAGCACCAGATCGGTCGCCCCGACCTTCAGCAGCATGGTCGTCTCGGACATGTTCGAGTCGCCCACGATCACGTGCAGACGCCGGTAGCGCTCCGCGTCCGCGTGCGGCTCGTCCCGCGTGTTGATGATCGGCCGCGAACGGGTCGTGGCCGAACTGACGCCCTCCCAGATGTGCTCGGCCCGCTGACTCACGCAGTAGACCGCGCCCCGGGGCGTCTGCAGCACCTTGCCCGCACCACAGATCAGCTGCCGCGTGACGAGGAACGGGATCAGAATGTCCGCCAGCCGGGAGAATTCCCCGTGCCGGGCCACCAGGTAGTTCTCATGGCAGCCGTACGAGTTTCCCGCCGAGTCGGTGTTGTTCTTGAACAGATAGACGTCGCCCGCGATTCCCTCCTCGTGCAGGCGGCGTTCGGCGTCGACGAGCAGGCCTTCGAGAATGCGCTCGCCGGCCTTGTCGTGGGTGACCAGTTCGATCAGGTTGTCACATTCGGGAGTTGCATACTCCGGATGCGAACCCACGTCGAGGTAGAGGCGGGCGCCGTTCCGCAGGAAGACATTGCTACTGCGGCCCCATGACACAACACGGCGGAAGAGGTAGCGCGCCACTTCGTCAGGAGACAGTCGGCGCTGTCCCCTGAACGTGCACGTGACGCCGTACTCGTTCTCCAGCCCGAAAATGCGGCGGTCCATGACTGAACATTACGCCTTCTGCTCTGTTCTGAAACCGAGTTCGCAGGCGCCGTTTCGATCATTTTCCCGAGAGACCACCCCACCACCCGCCCGCCGGCCCGCCCCTCACCCGCCCACCGGCCCGCCTAAGACCCCGTCACCGAGGCCTCCGCAGAGCCCTCCAACGGCCCCGCCGAGCCCGCCCCCGAGCCCACCGCCGACTGCCCCGCCACCGACCCCGGCGCGGAACCCGCCACCGCACGACTCGCACCCGGCCTCGCCAGCACCCGCTGAGTCACCGTCAGCACCAGCAGCGCCGCGGCCCCCGCCACACTCGCCACCGCGAACCCCGCCGCCGTACCCCCAGCCTCCACCGCAGGACCCGCCGCCGCCGTACCGATCGCCGCACCCACCCCGAAGAACGTCACCAGCCACGAGAACGCCTCCGTCACCGTGCCCACCGGAGCATGCCGGTCCACCACGATGAACGCACACGCCAGAGCCGGAGCCAGGAACACCCCCGCCAGCGCCGCGAACCCCGTCATCGCCACCACACCCGGCACCAGCATCAGCGGCAGATAACACACCGCCAGCAACGCCACCAGCAACCACAGCCGCCGCTCCGCCGCACCCGCCCACTGCCGCGCCCCGTACAGCACGCCACCGAACAGCGCACCCAGACCCAGCGCCGCCATCAGCCAGCCGTACACCGCCTGACCACCGTGCTCGTCCGCGTACGCCACACCCGCCACCGTGATCGACCCCAGCGCCGTCCCCACGAAGAAGAACGCCCCCAGCAACGCCAGCAGACCCCGCGAACGCAGCGCCCCCAGCCAATGCGCCTCCCGCGGCTCCGAACGCCACGTGCGCGAAGGCTCCGACACCACCACCGACAGCGCCCCCAGCACCCCGATCCCGTTGATCACCAGCAGCGCCGCCGCCGGATCCCACAGCGCCACGCACAAGGTCACCAGCAGCGGCCCCACCGTGAACATGACCTCCTGGGCCACCGCGTCCATCGCGTACGCCGCATGGACCCGCTCCTCCTTGCCACCCAGCACGCTCGGCCACAGCGCCCGCAGCCCGCCCTCCAGCGGCGGCGTGAACAGCCCCGCCACCACCACCGCCGCGTACGCCACCGCCACCGACCCCGTACCGGCCAACGCCAGCCACACCATGCCCAGCGCCGACACCACCGCCGCCGGCAACTGCACCCGCGGCTGCCCGAACAGGTCCACCGCCCGCCCCAGCAACGGCTGCCCCACCGCGTTCGACACCCCGTACACGGCCGCCAGCGCCCCCGCCAGGCTGTAGCTGCCACCCTCCGCCCGGGTGAACAGCACGATCGCGATCGGCCCCGTCCCGTTCGGCAGCCGGCCTATGAGCGTGCCCACCAGCAGCCTCGCGGCATGCCGGGTCCTGAGCAGCTCCGCGTAACCCGCGGCCATGTCCGCCCCCTTCCACCCGGACCCAGCCGGGAACAACCAAGTAATACGTATAACGTGACCGGTCATACGTACCATGACCAATGTCGGACGGTCCACCCACCCGACCCCCCACACCCCCCGCGACCTCGCACTACAGGAGCACCGTGTGACGAGACCCACCAGCCGCGACGTGGCCACCGCCGCCGGAGTCTCCCAGGCCACCGTCTCCCTCGTCCTCGGCGACAAATGGCGCGGCCGCGTCTCCGAACGCACCGCCGACCACGTCCGCCACACCGCCACCGAACTCGGCTACCGCCCCAACCTCGCCGCCCGCAACCTCCGCCTCGGCTCCACCCGCACCGCCCTCCTCGTCGTCCCCGCCCTCACCAACGAATTCTTCGCCCGCGTCTACACCGGCGCCGCCCGCATCGCCGCCGAACACGGCTTCGGCGTCGTCCTCTACCCCTCCCCCGACGGCACCGGCCCCGCCCGCGACCCCTTCGCCTCCGCCCGCGCCGCCCTCGACGGAGTCATCGCCTCCTCCATGGCCGCCGACGCCCTCCACGCCCTCGGCGGCGACGGACTCCCCCTCGTCATGCTCGACAGCGACCCCACCGCCGACACCGCCCACGCCCACGTCAACCTCGCCATCGCCGACGGCATGCGCCAAACCGCCGAACACCTCCTCACCCACGGACACCACCGCTTCCTCCACCTCGCCTCCGCCATCGACTCCTGGACCTTCGACGTCCGCGCGAACGCCCTGGCCGCCCTCCTGCCGCCCCCCGCCGAGCTGCGCACCGTACGGGCCCACCTCAGCGTGGAAGCCGCCCGTACGGCCATGGAAGCCGCCCTGGACACCCCCGCGGACCGCCGCCCCACCGCCGTCGTCTGCGACGACGACATCCTGGCCGCCGGCGCCTGCAAGGCCGCCCGCCGCCTCGGCCTGCGCATCCCCGAAGACCTCTCCGTCACCGGCTTCGACGACCTCGCCCTCGCCACCGCCGTCGAACCGGAACTCACCACCGTCCACCTCCCCGCCGAACGCGTCGGCGAACAGGGCATGACCGCCCTTCTCGCCGTCCTCGAAGGCACCCCCTGGACCCCCGTCGACATCCCGGTCCACCTCGTCGTCCGCGACTCCACCGGGCCCGCACCCCGCATCTGAGCCCGGGAACGCGAAAAGCGCCCCCGACCCGAAGGCCAGGGGCGCTCACCCATCACTTCCTACGACTACTCGGCTTCCTCTTCCGGAGCCTCGTCGTTCGAGACGGCATCCGCCTGAGCGGCCGCCGGAACGTCCGCCTCCAGCAGCCGCGACAGCTGCCGGCCACGGATCCGCTTGAACTTGCGCTGCTGAGCCCGCGTACGGTCCAGCACCGCCACCTCCAGCCGCTCCGCCGGAATCGACTTGTCGGTACCGTTCGCCTGGCTGGACAGCGCCTGCACCGCCAGCTTCAGCGCCTCGGACAGGGTCATCCCGTCCTGGTGCCGCTGATCGAGGTAGGTACTGATCTGCTCGGCATTGCCACCGACCGCGACAGACCCGTGCTCGTCGACGATCGACCCGTCGTGCGGCAGCCGGTAGATCTGGTCCCCGGCAGCCGTCGCGCCGACCTCGGCAACGACCAGCTCCACCTCGTACGGCTTCTCCCCCGCACTCGAGAAGATCGTGCCGAGCGTCTGCGCGTAGACGTTCGCCAGCCCACGGGCCGTCACATCGTCACGGTCGTACGTGTATCCGCGCAGATCCGCGTACCGCACACCGCCGATGCGCAGGTTCTCGTACTCGTTGTACTTGCCGGCGGCCGCGAAGCCGATCCGGTCGTAGATCTCGCTGAACTTGTGCAGCGCACGCGACGGGTTCTCACCGACGAACACGATGCCGTCGGCGTACTGGATGACAACGAGGCTCCGACCGCGGGCGATGCCCTTGCGGGCGTATTCCGCCCGGTCGGCCATGGCCTGCTGGGGTGACACATAGAACGGAGTCGACACCGGCTTTCCGTCCCTTTCTTCTGGACGACGAGGAGGTCAGAGGGTCAGAGCAGGGCGGCGCGCGGACCGTCGGGCTGCTCCAGCCGGCGGTTCGTGATCTTGCGGGCCAGCTCCGAGGACTCCTCGTCGGTCAGCCTGCGGAATCCCTCGTCGGTCATGACGGTGACGATGGGGTAGATGTGGCGGTAGAGGTCCGGGCCACCGGTCGCCGAGTCGTCGTCGGCGGCGTCGTACAGCGCCTGCACGACGAGCGTCGTGGCCTCCTCCTCCGTCAGCTTGGAGTGGTACAGCTTCTTCATCGAACCGCGGGCGAAGATCGAGCCCGACCCGGTCGCGGCGTACCCGTGCTCCTCGGAGCGGCCGCCGGTCACGTCGTAGGAGAAGATCCGGCCCCTCTCCTTGGCCTCGTCGTACCCCGCGAAGAGCGGGACCACGGCCAGACCCTGCATCGCCATCCCCAGATTGCTCCGGATCATGGTCGACAGCCGGTTCGCCTTACCTTCGAGGCTGAGCGTCGCCCCTTCGACCTTCTCGAAGTGCTCCAGCTCCAGCTGGAACAGCTTCACCATCTCCACGGCCAGACCGGCGGTGCCGGCGATGCCGACGGCGGAGAACTCGTCCGCCGGGAACACCTTCTCGATGTCCCGCTGGGCGATCATGTTCCCCATGGTCGCCCGCCGGTCACCGGCGAGGACCACCCCGCCGGGGAAGGTGGCGGCCACGATGGTCGTCCCGTGCGGCGCCTCGATGACCCCGTCGGGCAGCTTCCGGTTGCCCGGGAGCATCTCGGGCTGGTGCGCGCCCAAGAAGTCCATGAAGGACGACGACCCCGGCGTCAGGAAGGCTGCCGGCAGACGCCCTGTGCTTCGAATGTTGGGTTCCACAGGTTTCCTTCCAGATATTCGACTACCCGACGGGCACAGTCGGGATCTTCGTCCAATAGGCCAAGGCCCGTATTGCAGTTGAAGCAAAGTACGCCCCGGACCCTACCCGTCTTGTGGCAGTGATCCACATGTACGGCTGCGGCTCGGAGGCAGAGACAACAGAGACCGCCCTGATCTGCGATCATCTGGTCGCGCTCAGCCTCGGTGATTCCATACTTGCGTTTGAGGTGACCAACCCGACCGTCGACGGCCCGGCACGCCTTGCAGCGCGCATTGCGGCCATCGCGGGCGGATGCCTTGCGGTGATAGTCAGAGTGCAGCTTGACGCCCCCGCAGCGGGTGCAAAGTTTGTGCCCTTCAGGTACTTCCATGCATGGGCGGGACGTCCCGTTTTCCCCCGACGGCGCCTTGACGTGGTGCGTCGAAGCGCAGTCCCTGCAGTACTTCTGCAGGCCATCCATGTTCGACCGCCTGATGCCGAAGGCTGCGTGCGGCCGTTCTTCACCGCACCGCACACAACGCTTCAACCCTGCACTTCTGAGCATCCACCCCACCGTTCACCTTCGATTCAAAGGCTACTGGCCACCTTTTTGAACGAAGCTTCGAACGAAGTCCTCGGCGTTCTCCTCGAGCACATCATCGATTTCATCGAGTACGGAGTCGACGTCGTCGGAGAGCTTTTCCTGTCGCTCCTTGAGGTCGGTCGATTCTTCGACCGCAGCCTCCTCGACCTCCTCGGTCGAGCGCTGCGCCTTCTGCTGTCCGCCGCCGGTGTCCTTGGTCGCCATGTCTAGCTCACCCCGCTCGGTTCGCACGCTCACGTGAAAGACCCCGCGAATTCGGGATCCCTCAAGATCAGACTCTACGTCGGACCCTACAAGGAGGGTCCGACATCCGTCCCGGTACTTTCATAACGTCCGGATGTCTTCATGATTCCCGGGCGGGGGGCCTTTCAGCCCCCGCCCGGGGACCGGGAAAGGGCTTACCGCCCCGAGAGCACTCGGACCAGGTCCTCCGCCGTGCGGCAGCGGTCCAGGAGCTCCTTCACGTGGGCCCGCGTACCCCGCAGGGGTTCCAGGGTCGGGACCCGCTGGAGGGAGTCGTGGCCCGGCAGATCGAAGATCACCGAGTCCCACGAGGCCGCCGCCACGTCGTCCGCGTACTGCTCCAGGCACCGCCCCCGGAAGTACGCCCGGGTGTCCTCCGGCGGCTTGCTCTGCGCCCGCTCCACCGCCGTCTCGTCCAGCAGCCGCTTCATCTTGCCGCGGGCCACCAGGCGGTTGTACAGCCCCTTCTCGGGCCGTACGTCCGCGTACTGGAGGTCCACCAGGTGGAGACGGGCCGCGTCCCATTCGAGGCCGTCCCGGCGCCGGTAGCCCTCCAGGATCTCCCGCTTGGCGATCCAGTCGAGCTCTCCCGACAGGCTCATCGGGTCGGTTTCCAGCCGGCCCAGTACGTCCTCCCAGCGGGCCAGCACATCCTTGGTCTGCTCGTCCGCGTCGGAGCCGAAACGCTCCTCCACGTACTTCCTGGCCAGCTCGTAGTACTCCATCTGGAGCTGTACGGCGGTCAGCGTCCGGCCGCTGCGCAGCGTGATGAGGTGCTGCAGGTCGGGGTCGTGGGAGACCTGGTGGAGGGTGCGTACGGGCTGGTCCACGGCGAGGTCGACGTTGATGTAGCCGTCTTCGATCATGGACAGGACCAGTGCGGTGGTGCCGAGCTTGAGGTAGGTGGAGATCTCGGAGAGGTTGGCGTCGCCGATGATCACGTGGAGGCGGCGGTACTTCTCCGCGTCCGAGTGCGGCTCGTCCCTCGTGTTGATGATGGGGCGCTTGAGGGTGGTCTCCAGGCCGACCTCGACTTCGAAGTAGTCGGCGCGCTGGCTGATCTGGAAGCCGTGTTCGCGGCCGTCCTGGCCGATGCCGACGCGGCCGGCTCCGGTGAAGACGAGGCGGGAGACGAAGAAGGGGGTGAGGTGGCGCACGATGTCCGAGAAGGGGGTTTCCCGCTTCATCAGGTAGTTCTCGTGCGTGCCGTAGGAGGCGCCCTTGTTGTCGGTGTTGTTCTTGTAGAGGTGGATGGGCTGGGCCCCGGGGAGCTGGGCGGCCCTGACGGCGGCCTCGGCCATGATCCGCTCGCCGGCCTTGTCCCAGAGGACGGCGTCGAGCGGGTTGGTGATCTCCGGGGAGCTGTATTCGGGGTGTGCGTGGTCCACGTAGAGGCGTGCGCCGTTGGTGAGGATGACATTGGCGAGGCCGATGTCCTCGTCGGTGAGCTGGCTGTGGTCGGCGGCCTCGCGGGCGAGGTCGAAGCCGCGGGCGTCCCGCAGCGGGTTCTCTTCCTCGAAGTCCCAGCGGGCGCGTCGCGCCCGGTGCATCGCCGCCGCGTAGGCGTTGACGATCTGGGACGAGGTGAGCATGGCATTGGCGTTCGGGTGCCCCGGGACGGAGATCCCGTACTCCGTCTCGATCCCCATTACTCGCCGTACGGTCATGCGGCCCTCCTTGCCCGGCGGCGCTCCCGTTCGGGAGCGGCGCTCAAGTACCGCTGGTGCTCCGGTGCGTCGTGTGCGGTGCCCGTCCCCGCACTGCGCGACCTGCGGTATGGAAGAGCCTAGAACCACTCCGCGCTGGTGGGGAGATCATTTCAGTCATTGACTTTGCCCTGTCACCGGCTGAAAAGAGCGTTTGGTAAAGCAGTCGGCTGCGGGTGCCCTTGCCGGGCACCCGCAGCCGGCCGGCTTTGTCAGAGGTACTGACCGGTGTTGGCCACCGTGTCGATGGAGCGTCCGGTGTCCGCGCCTTGCTTTCCGGTGACGAGGGTTCGGATGAATACGATCCGCTCGCCCTTCTTTCCGGAGATTCGGGCCCAGTCGTCGGGGTTGGTGGTGTTGGGCAGGTCTTCGTTCTCCTTGAACTCGTCCACGCAAGCCTGGAGGAGATGGGCGACGCGAAGGCCCTTCTGGTTGTGCTCGAGGAAGGCCTTGATGGCCATCTTCTTCGCACGGTCCACGATGTTCTGGATCATCGCGCCCGAGTTGAAGTCCTTGAAGTAGAGGACTTCCTTGTCGCCGTTGGCGTACGTGACCTCGAGGAAGCGGTTTTCCTCGGTTTCCGCGTACATCTGCTCGACCACGGTCTGGATCATGCTGTGGACGGTTTCGGCGGTGGAGCCCTGGTGCTCGCCGAGGTCGTCGGTGTGCAGGGGCAGGGTGGCCTTGAGGTACTTGGCGAAGATGTCCTTCGCGGCCTCGGCGCCGGGGCGCTCGATCTTGATCTTCACGTCGAGCCGGCCGGGGCGCAGGATGGCCGGGTCGATCATGTCCTCGCGGTTGGAGGCGCCGATGACGATGACGTTCTCCAGGCCTTCCACGCCGTCGATCTCGGCGAGCAGCTGGGGGACGATGGTGTTCTCCACGTCCGAGCTGACTCCGGATCCGCGGGTGCGGAAGAGGGATTCCATCTCGTCGAAGAAGACGATGACGGGGGTGCCCTCGCTCGCCTTCTCCCTCGCACGCTGGAAGACGAGGCGGATGTGCCGCTCGGTCTCGCCGACGTACTTGTTGAGGAGTTCGGGGCCCTTGATGTTGAGGAAGTAGGACTTCCCGGTGGGCTGTCCGGTGACCTCGGCGACCTTCTTGGCAAGGGAGTTGGCCACGGCCTTGGCGATGAGCGTCTTGCCACAGCCGGGGGGGCCGTAGAGCAGGATGCCCTTGGGGGGCCGCAGTTCGTGTTCCTTGAAGAGGTCGGGGTAGAGGTAGGGGAGCTCGACGGCGTCGCGGATCAGTTCGATCTGGTCGCCCAGGCCGCCGATCTTGTCGTAGTCGATGTCCGGGACCTCTTCGAGGACGAGGTCTTCGACCTCGCTCTTGGGGACGATCTCGTAGACGTAGCCGGAGCGGGGTTCGAGCAGCAGGGAGTCGCCGGGGCGGATGGTGACGTCCAGGAGCGGCTCGGCGAGCCTCACCACCCTTTCCTCGTCGGTGTGCCCGACCACCAGGGCGCGCTCGCCGTCCTCGAGGATTTCCTTGAGGGTGACGATGTCCCCGGCCCGCTCGTACTGCATGGCTTCGACCACGTTGAGGGCTTCGTTGAGCATGACCTCCTGGCCGCGCCGGAGGTCTTCCGGTTCGACGCTGGGGCTCACGTTCACTCGGAGCTTTCGGCCGCCGGTGAAGATGTCGACGGTTCCGTCTTCGTTCGACTGCAGGAAGACTCCGAAGCCGGCCGGCGGCTGTGCGAGCCGGTCGACTTCTTCTTTGAGGGCCACGATCTGGTCGCGGGCCTCGCGCAGGGTGTTCGCCAGCCGCTCGTTCTGTGCGGAGACGCCTGCCAGGTTTGTCTGGAGCTCGACGATCCGCTCTTCGAGAATCCTCGTGTGTCGCGGAGAGTCGGCGAGCTTACGTCGCAGGACGGCGATTTCCTGCTCGAGATAGGCAACCTGGCCGGCGGGGTCCTCAGACCCTCGCCCGGGCCGGATGCCGCGGTTGATGTCGTCGTCGTGGGCTGCCACGGTCCTCACCTCCTCCAAGGGGAGCTGGACGCTTTCTGACCCTACCTGGGCTGGTGGTGATTGAAACCCCTAGATCACAAAGACGGTAGGGGTGTGTCCGATCTTCACCCTTGCGTACTCCCTCCCGTCAAGGAAATACCCACCCATCAAACTCGGGAAGCAGCCGGTTGTAAGGTCGAACTGTTCAACACCCGTCAGAGCTCGTGCGACTTGCCGCGAGTATCTGACCGGGATGGATCACTCGAGGCAGGGAACGGCAGGAGATATGACCGTGCAGCAGGAGGTGTCCGCGGGGGGGTCCGGCGTGGCCGGAGAGCCGCTCGAGGTCTGGATCGACCAGGACCTCTGCACTGGCGACGGCATCTGTGTGCAGTACGCACCGGAGGTGTTCGAGCTGGACATCGATGGTCTGGCGTACGTGAAGAGCCCTGCGGACGAGTTGCTCGTGGAGGCGGGGGCGACCACTCCGGTTCCGCTGGTGCTGCTTCAGGACGTGGTGGATTCCGCGAAGGAATGTCCCGGGGATTGCATCCACGTAAGGCGGGTTTCGGACAGGGTGGAAGTCTTCGGTCCCGACGCGGAGTGACGGTTCAAACTCCTGTGGGCGTCGAATCCGTAAGCTCCTGGCGGAATTTTCCGCCGGTCCAGCGCCACTTGGCGAGCTGCTCGGTGTCGGGGCTGTAGCGGGGCACTTCGGGCGATGAGTACCCGAGGAGGGTCGCGGTGACGAGCCCGTCGCGGATGGTGAGGTCGGTCGCGGTCTGCTTGCGGCCGGCTTCGAGGAGTGTGGCGACGACGCGGGGCTTCGCGGCTTTCGCGGTGTCCTGCGCGAGGACGTAGATGGCGTGCGGCGGGGTGCCCGAGCCGGCGTCGCAGCGGACGGCGGCCACGGTTTCGGGGCGGCCGTCGCCGTCGAGGTCGCCTTCGGCGGTGGCCGTGACGGCTTGTGGGGCGCCCTTGCAGTCCAGTGGGTACGCGACCGCGTGCGCGTCGGGGGCGGCCGCCTCGGGGCCGCTCACGGGGCTCTGCGGGCTTGCGGGGGTCGCGGGGCGTACCGGCTGCGCGGAGGCTCCGGTGGCCGGGGCGGGCTGCAGGAGTCCGGCGCCGGCTATGACGGCGGCCAGAGCCGAGGCCGTGGCGAGCCAGTGGACGGGCCGGGCCCGGTGGTGCGCCGGGGTGGGGGTGCTCGGCGCCGGCTCGGCGGGGCTGTGCGGCACGCGGGGTGTCTCCTGTGCGAAGGGTGACGGGGAGCCAGCATCGTGCCACACCTCACACCGGGGTGGAACGGGTGGGTCCGGGCCGGCCGGGGTGCCGGCGCGGGTCCGTCCCGTAGGGCAACGAAAAGACGCTGTGCCGCAGTTCCCGGTTGTTCCGGGGAACTGCGGCACAGCGTCTTCGTGTTGGTGGTGCGGGTCGCCCCGCCGGGTGGCGGGGCGGTCCTCAGGCGCTCGGGGCCTCAGCTGCTCAGGCGCCGTCGCCGGTGTCGGCGGTGGTGTCGGCGGCGGCCGTGGCGGTGGCGGTGGTCTCCGCGGTCTTGGCCGCGGACTGGCTGCCGGGGCCGTCGTAGTCCTCGCCGTAGGCGCCCTTGGAGGGGCGGCGGCGGCGCATGGGCGGCTCGACGCCGTCGGCGAGGCGGCGGGCGGTGACGAGGAAGCCGGTGTGGCCGATCATGCGGTGGTCCGGGCGGACGGCCAGGCCCTCGACGTGCCAGTTGCGGATCATCGATTCCCAGGGCTGCGGTTCGGCGTAGCAGCCGAACTCGCGGATGGATTCGACGGTCCGGGAGAGCTGGGTGGTGGTGGCCACGTAGCAGCAGAGGATGCCGCCGGGGACCAGCGCCTTGGAGACGGCCTCCAGGCACTCCCAGGGGGCGAGCATGTCGAGGATCACGCGGTCGACGTCCGTGTCGGACAGGTTGTCCTGGAGGTCGCCCACGGTCAGCTGCCACGCGGGGTGCGGGCCGCCGAAGTAGCGCTCGACGTTGGCCGTGGCGATCTCGGCGAAGTCCGGGCGGCGCTCGTAGCTGTGGAGCATGCCCTGGTCGCCGATGGCGCGCAGCAGGAAGCTGCTCAGGGAGCCCGAGCCGACACCTGCTTCGACGACGCGGGCGCCGGGGAAGATGTCGGCGAAGGCCAGGATCTGGCCCGCGTCCTTGGGGTAGACCACGGCGGCACCGCGGGGCATGGACAGGACATAGTCGGGGAGCAGGGGACGCAGCGCGAGGTAGGCGACGTTGCCCGTGGTACGGACAACGCTTCCCTCGGGGGAGCCGATCAGCTCGTCGTGCGGGAAGGAACCCTTGTGGGTGTGGAAATTCTTCCCGGCTTCGAGCGTGAACGTGTAGTGGCGGCCCTTGGGGTCGGTGAGCTGTACCTGGTCCCCGACCTCGAAGGGCCCGCGTCGGCGGGCGGCACCGGTCGGTTCGGACATGTGACCAGTGTATTGGCTTCAGGACTGGGGCCGCGCCATGGCCTTCACGAAGGCCTTTTCGACGTCGAGGGTGGAGAGGACTCCGTAGATCGCGCCGTCGGTCTGCAGGACGAGGTATTCGGTGGCGGGGGTGGTGCGGAGGTGGTCGAGGAGTTCTTCGCCGGTGAGGTCCGCGGAAACCTTCATGCCGTCGGTGAGGTCTTGGGCGAGGGTGCCGGCGGCGACCCAGGGGCGGCGGTGTTCGGGGACGGAGGCGATGGCGCTCTCGCGGACGATGCCGGTGGGGTCTCCGAGTCCGTCGACGATGACGAGGGCGCGGGCGCCTGCTTCGTTGGCGCGGCGGAGGGCTTCGGAGAGGGGGGTGGCGTTCTCGACGGGGATGGCGCGGCGGGTGAGTTTGCGTGCGTGGAGTTCCGGGAGGTGTTCGCGCAGGCGGGCGACGCGGAGGCTGTTGCCGGCGCCGGTCCAGATGATGCCGGCGAGGATCGCGGCGAGGAGGGCGTCCATGACGGTGTCCATGCCGCCGATGTCGTCGGTGGGGTTGCCGATGGTCCCGGTGTAGTTCAGGAGGGGCAGGCCGAGGAGGACGGCGACGGCGAGGGCGCGGCCGGCCCAGGCGGCGGCGATGGTGCCGGTCATGGGTTTGCCGGTGATGCCCCAGATGACGGCGCGGAGCATGCGGCCGCCGTCGAGGGGGAGGCCGGGGAGGAGGTTGAAGGCGGCGACGAGGAGGTTGGAGATCATGAGGCCGGCGAGGAGGACGCCGGGGACGCTGGCGGGTTCGACGGTTTTCATGCCGAGGTAGAAGGCGCCGGCGAGGAGGAGGGAGAGGAGGGGGCCGACGAATGCGAGGACGAATTCGCGGCCGGGGGTTTCGGATTCCTTCTCGATCTCGGAGACGCCGCCGAAGAACTGGAGCTGGATGCGGCGTACGGGGAGTTTGAAGCGGAGGGCGGCGATGGTGTGGGCGAGTTCGTGGACGAGGACCGAGGCGTAGAAGGCGACGGCGAAGAAGAGGGCCACGAGGTAGCGCAGGGTGCCGAGGTCGGGCAGGATCCGGTCGAGCTGGTCGCCGAAGACCCAGGTGATGAGGGCGGCGACGAGGAACCAGCTGGGCGAGACGTAGACGGGCACGCCGAAGGGGCGGCCCATGAGGAGTCCGCCGCCCGGTCCTGAGCGCCGGCCCGCGCGCTCGCCGGTTTCGTCGGTGTCTGCCACGGTTGTCCTTCGTTCGCTGCTGTCCGGTGCGGTGGTGCGCCGGTGGTTCTGGTGTCTTTTTCCCGTGGTGTCGGGGTGCGCCGTTGCGCGGTGTGATGCTCCGATCATGCAGTGCGAGGGGGGTCGGCGTCGATGGTATGCGCGTGCTGTCGGTGGCGGGTCGTAGGGTTTTGTCTATGACGACGAGCCCCGGTGGCGATCCGGACGATGCAGTGACCGGTCCCGTACCCAGTCCCGTGCCCGGTGGTGTGCCCGCGCAAGCGGTGGCCGTGGCTCCTTCTTCGCTGTCGCCTTCGCGGGCGAGCGACTTCATGCGGTGTCCGTTGCTGTACCGGTTCCGGGTGATCGACAAGTTGCCGGAGAAGCCGAGTGCGGCGGCGACGCGGGGGACGCTGGTGCACGCGGTGCTGGAGCGGCTCTTCGATCACCCTGCCGAGGAGCGGACGGCGCCGCGGGCGAAGGCGTTGATCCCGGGGCAGTGGGACCGGCTGCTGGAGTCGAAGCCGGAGCTGACGGAGCTGTTCCCGGCGGGTGACGACGGGGCGGGGCTGACGCGCTGGCTGGGTGAGGCCGAGTCGTTGGTGGACCGGTGGTTCACGTTGGAGGACCCGACGCGGCTGGAGCCGGTGGAGCGGGAGTTCTTCGTGGAGACGGAGCTGGAGTCGGGGCTTCGGCTGCGCGGGATCATCGACCGGGTGGACGTGGCGCCGACGGGTGAGGTGCGGATCGTCGATTACAAGACGGGGAAGGCGCCGCGGCCGGAGTATGCGGAGGGTGCGCTGTTCCAGATGAAGTTCTACGCGCTGGTGGTGTGGCGGCTGAAGCGGGTGGTGCCGCGGCGGCTGCAGCTGGTGTATCTGGGCAGTGGGGACGTGATCACGTACGACCCGGTGATCGAGGATCTGGAGCGGATGGAGCGCAAGCTGCTGGCGCTGTGGGAGGCGATCCGTGAGGCGACGGAGACGGGTGACTGGCGGCCGCGGCAGTCGAAGCTGTGCGGCTGGTGTGATCATCAGGCGGTGTGTCCGGAGTTCGGTGGTACTCCCCCGGTGTATCCGCTGGCGCTGCCGTCCGCCGGGCGGGGCGAGTCCTGATCTTGGGGTCAGGGCAGAATGGGCGGGGTTTCCCGTTGCTGTCCCGATGAACTCGATGCACCCGATGCACCCGATGAATACGAGGTAGACCCCGTGGCGATCCGCGTACTGCTGGTCGACGATCAGCCGCTGCTGCGTACCGGTTTCCGGATGATCCTGGAGGCCGAAGAGGATGTGGCGGTGGTCGGTGAGGCCGGGGACGGTCTGCAGGCGTTGGACCAGGTGCGGGCGCTGCAGCCCGACGTGGTGCTGATGGACATCCGGATGCCGCGGATGGACGGGGTGGAGGCGACGCGGCAGATCACGGGTCCGGGGCGGGACGGTCCGGCGAAGGTGCTGGTGCTGACGACGTTCGATCTGGACGAGTACGTGGTGGAGGCGCTGCGGGCGGGGGCCAGTGGGTTCTTGCTGAAGGATGCGCCGGCGGCGGAGCTGGTGCAGGCGATCCGGGTGGTGGCGGGTGGCGAGGCGATGCTGGCGCCGAGCATCACGCGGCGGTTGCTGGACAAGTACGCGGGGCATCTGCCGTCGGGTGAGGACAGCGTTCCGGACATGATCGCCTCGTTGACGGAGCGTGAGGTCGAGGTGCTGAAGCTGGTGGCCCGTGGGTTGTCGAACGCGGAGATCGCGGCGGATCTGTTCGTGAGCGAGACGACGGTGAAGACGCATGTGGGTCATGTGCTGACGAAGCTGGGTCTGCGGGACCGGGTGCAGGCCGCGGTGTACGCGTACGAGAGCGGTCTGGTGCGTCCGGGGGCCGGTCAGTAGGCGGCCCCGGGGCCGCTGTCGTCGAGGTCGCAGGTACGGGTACGGGCCCGCTTCCGCTGGGTGCGGAGGCGGGCCCGTTGCCGTTGTGGTTGCCCCTGGGGGCTCAGCCCTTGCTGATCTCCCAGAAGCGGAAGACGGTGGAGGCGTCGAGGGACCACTGCAGGCCGGTCACGTTGGGGCGGGTGACGGCGTACTGCTTGCCCTGCCAGAGCGGGAGGATCGGAATCTCCTCGGCGACGATGTCCTGGAGGCGGGCGTAGTCGTTGCCGGCGGTGCTGCGGTCGGACTTCGCGGAGGTCGCCGGGATGATCGTCCCGGTGATCTCCTTGTTGTCGTAGTTGTTGTGCAGGACGTTGTCGGGGCCGAAGAAGGGCTGCGTGAAGTTGTCGGCGTCGGGGTAGTCGGGGACCCAGCCCTTGACGTAGACGCCGTACTTGCCGGCCTGGATGTCCTTCTCGTACTGCTCGAACTCGACGGACTTGACGTCGGCTTCGAAGAGGCCGCTGTCGTTGAGCTGCTTGGCGATGAGGTGGAATTCCTCGTCGGTCGAGGGGCCGTAGCGGGAGGGCGTCGAGTACAGGGTGATCTTCACCTTGTCCTTGATGCCGGCGGCGCGGAGGGTGGCCTTGGCCTTCTCGGGCTGGGGGGTGCCGCCGTAGCGGTCGAAGAAGGGGGTGGTGTGGGAGGCGATGCCGGCCGGGACGATGGAGTAGAGCGGGGTGGCGGTGCCGTCGTAGACCTCTTTGACGAGGGCTTCGCGGTCCACGAGGTAGGCGATGGCCTTGCGGACGGGGAGCTTTCCGGCGACGGGGTCGTTGGTGTTGAAGACGAGGTGTTCGACTTCGGCGCCGGCGCCCTGGATGACCTCGACCTTCTGGTCTCCGGCCTGGGAGGCGAGGCCGGCGATGTCCTTGGCGGCGAGGCCGCGGAAGGCGAAGTCGACGTCTCCGCTTTCGAGGACCTTCTTGAGGGCGGCCTGGTCCTCGTTGAAGAACTTCATGGTGACGCCGCTGTTCTTCGGCTTGGCCTTGCCGCTGTAGGTGTCGCTGACGGAGAAGGAGGCGCTCTTGTCGTTGATCGAGTCCAGCTTGTAGACGCCGGAGCCGAAGGCCTTGCCGTCGGTGCGGAGTTTGTCCGCGGGGTACTCGGTGTGGTCGACGATGGAGCCCGCACCGGATGCGATCTTGCTGGGGAAGGTCGCGTCGGGGGCCTTGAGGTGGAAGACCACCGTCTTGTCGTCGGGGGTGTCGATGGTGCCGATCGACGCGAGCATGACGGCGGGGCCGTTCTCGTCGTTGATCTTGAGCGTGCGCTCGAAGGAGTGCTTGACGTCCTTGGAGGTGAGGGCGTTGCCGTTGCTGAACTTCAGGCCGCCGCGCAGGGTGCACACGTAGGTCGTGCTCCCGCTGCCCTCGAACCCGCAGGCCTCTGCGGCGTCGGGTTCGGGGGTGGTGCCGCCCTTGGGGAAGTTGAGCAGGGACTGGAAGACGTTGTTGAAGAGCAGCCAGGAGCCCGGGTCGTAGCCCGAGGCCGGGTCGGTGGCCTTCACCTTGTCGGATATGCCCATGACGACGCCCTTGGCGCTGCCGGCGGTGGAGCCGTCCGTCGCACCGCAGCCGCTGAGCAGCGCGGCGGCGGTGACCGCTCCGAGCGGGGCGGCCAACCACTGGTTCCGTGTCTTCACGCGAACGTCCTTCTCAGTCTCACTGGCTCGTCTGGTTCTGTCTGGCTGGTGTTGCGGCCCGTGGTGGGGTCACGGGCCGGGGGTGGGGCTGGGCCGGCGTGGGGCCGGGGCCCGGTGCCGGGGTGTCAGCCGCTGACGCCGCGGCCGAGTTCCCACAGCTGGAGGTCGGAGATGGCGTTGACCGACCACTCCACTCCGGTGATGCCGTCGCGTGCGGCGACGTACTGCTTGCCCTGCCACAGGGGCAGGACGGGGACGTCCTCGGCGACGATGTCCTGCATCTCCGTGATCGCCGGACCGGCGACGCCGCGGTCGATGGCGCGGCGCGATTCGGGGATGAGCTTGGTGCGCACCTTGGTGTTGGCGTACGGCGTGCCCAGGAAGTTGTCCTGCTCCAGGAACGGGGCGAGGAAGTTGTCGGCGTCGGGGTAGTCGGGGAACCAGCCGAGGCCGTAGGCGGCGTAGTCGCCCTTCTTCTGGGCGGGCCTGAAGTCGGCCCAGTCGGCGCCCTGGACGGTGATGTCGAAGAGCTGGGTGGAGTTCAGCTGGGTCTTGAGGGCTTCGAACTCGGCCGCGGTGGCGTCGCCGTAGTGGTCGTTGGTGTAGTTGAGGGTCAGCTTGACCGGGGTCTTGATCCCGGCGGCCTTCAGCAGGTCGGCGGCCTTGGCGGTGTTGGCCTCGCCGTACTTGTCGAAGAACGGGGTGCCGTGGCCGGTCACGGTGGTGGGGACCAGGGAGTACAGGGGCTGCGCGGACCTGCCGTAGACCTTGTCGATGAGGCCCCTGCGGTCGACGGCGGCGGCGAGGGCTTGGCGTACGGCCTTGTCCTTGATTCCGGGGGCGTCGGTGTTGAAGCCGAGGTAGCGGATCTCCAGGCCGGGCAGGGGGACGAGCTTGATGCCCTTGGGGGGCTTGGTGGAGAGCTCGGTGATCTGGGCCGGCGACAGGGTGCGGGAGACCACGTGGACGGTGCCGCGTTCCAGGGCTTGGCCCATGGCGGCGGAGTCGTCGAAGGTGCGCAGTTCGGCCTTGTCGTTCTGGAGCTTCAGATCGCCCTTGTAGTTCGGGTTCTTGCTGAAGACGGCGTGGACGAGGCGGTTGCCCTTGACTTCGGCCTTCATGGTGTAGGGGCCGGAGCCGTCGACGGCGAAGCCCGCGCGGAGCTTCTTGGCGTCGTACTTCTTGGAGCTGATGATGCCGGCGGCGGGGGTGGAGAGTTTGTACGGGAAGGTGGCGTCGGCGGTCTTCAGGTGGAAGACGACGGTGTCGGTGCCCTTGGTTTCGACGGTGTCGATGGTGGAGAGCAGCGAGGAGGGGCCGTTCTCGTCCTTGATGGCGAGGACGCGCTCGATGGAGAACTTGACGTCCTGGGCGGTGAGCGGGTTTCCGTCGGCGAAGGTGAGGCCGGGGCGCAGGACGCAGCGGTAGCTCTCGTTGCCGGTGTCGGTGAAGCGGCAGTCGGTGGCTGCTTCGGGGACGGGCTTGCCGCCGCCGCGCGGGGTGTGCATCAGGGTCTGGACGGTCTGGCGGAGGATGTTCCAGCTGCCGGCGTCGTAGGCGTAGGCGGGGTCGAGCGGGGCGGGGGCGTATTCGGCCGCCTCGAACCGGTCGGTGGTGCCGACGACGATCGCTCCGGATCCGGCTCCTGCTCCGCTGGTGCTGCCGCAGGCGGTCAGTGCGGGGGTGAGCAGTCCGGCGGCTGCCGTCAGCGCCATGGTCTTGCGGTTCATGCTGGAAGTACTCCCTCGACCCGGCACTTGTTCAAAGCTGGTGTGGAGGGCATTGCGACGGTCGCCCGTTCTGGGCGGAACGATCGGGCCGGTGGTGTGACGATCGGTCCACGCGGTTCCGGAACAGGGGTGTGTGTCCGGGACGGCTGAGGTGCGGCGCAGTGCCCGGATCGACATTAGTGGCCTGCGGAGGGGTGGCTTGAACCGTGTGGATCGGGGGTGTTGTCGCTCCGTTGCGGGAGTTGACCCGGGGTGTGCGCGGGGCGGTGCGCAGATTCGGTCAGGTGCTGATCAATGGGGACACAAGGGGTGGGTTGGGAGGGCGCGCAGTGGTGCGAAGGGGTCTTTGCGGGTGACAAAGGTCACCCGGGACAACTCCCCCGGTAGGGATGGAATTTCGGCCTCCGGGGAAGTGCGCGGGAGATCCGCCCGTGGGACGTTGGTCCTGGGGTCGGATCTCCCGGTACGGAGCGTGCGCGGTCAGTTCAGCGGAGTGATGAGGGAGCGCAGGAAGGGCAGGTCGACGTCTTCGAGGGAGCGGACGATGGTGCGGCCCGGGGCGGGTGCGATCCGGCCGACGGAGGGGATGGCGACGACGCGGCATCCGGCGGCTTCGGCGGCGGCGACGCCGGTGGCGGTGTCCTCGATGACGGCGCAGCGGGAGGGGTGGGCGCCGAGGGCGCCGGCGGCGAGGAGGTAGGGGTCGGGGTGGGGTTTGGTGCGCGGGACTTCGTCGCCGGCGACGGTCATGGTGAAGCGGTCGCGGCCGAGGGTGAGGAGGACCTGGTCGATGACGCGCCGGTGGGAGGCGGAGACCAGGGCGGTGGGGACGTTGTGCCGGGCCAGTTCGCTCAGCAGGCGTTCGGCGCCGGGCATGAGGGGTACGCGGTCGGCGATGCGGGCTTCGAAGCGCTCGTTGAGCAGGACGGTGAGTTCGGCGAGGCCGATGTCGGCGCCGGTGGATTCGATGAGGAAGCCGGCGCTGCGGGTCATGGGGCCGCCGACGACGACGTCCCGCCAGGATTCGTCGAGGCGGTGGCCGAGTTCGGCGAAGACGCCGACTTCGATCTCCCACCAGAAGCCCTCGGTGTCGACGAGGGTGCCGTCCATGTCGAGCAGCACCGCCTGCAGGGCGTGTCCGTCGGCCGTACGGGCGACGGGGGCGGGGACTGTGCTCGTCATGCGCGCACCTTTCCGGGGGTCCGTTGGGGACGAGAAGGCCGGTCACCTCGCCTCCGGGGGCGTGCCCGGGGGGACAGGTGACCGGCCTGTATGGGACCGACTAGTGTACGCCGGTCCGTCTCGATGTGCGGTGGATTATTCGTCTGTGTGCGTGGGGGGTGCTTCTCCGCGTGCGTTGAGGTGGGCCTCAGCGTGCGTTGAGGCGGGTCTCAGCGTGCGTTGAAGTACTTCGCTTCGGGGTGGTGGATGACGATGGCGTCGGTGGACTGCTCGGGGTGGAGCTGGAATTCCTCGGAGAGGTGGACGCCGATGCGCTCGGGCTGGAGGAGGTCGGCGATCTTGGCGCGGTCCTCCAGGTCGGGGCAGGCGCCGTAGCCGAGGGAGAAGCGGGCGCCGCGGTACTTCAGGTCGAACATGTCTTCGACCTTGGCGGGGTCCTCGCCGCCGAAGCCGAGCTCGGCGCGGACCCGGGCGTGCCAGTACTCGGCCATGGCCTCGGCGAGCTGGACGGAGAGGCCGTGGAGCTCCAGGTAGTCGCGGTAGGAGTCGGACTCGAAGAGCTTGGCGGTGGCTTCGCCGATCCTGGAGCCGACGGTGACGACCTGGAGGCCGACGACGTCGGTTTCGCCGGATTCCTCGGGGCGGAAGAAGTCGGCGAGGCACAGGCGGCGGCCGCGGCGCTGGCGCGGGAAGGTGAAGCGGGTCCGCTCGTTGCCGGCGTCGTCGAGGATGATCAGGTCCTCGCCCTTGGAGACGCAGGGGAAGTAGCCGTAGACGACGGCGGCTTCGAGGAGGTTCTCGGTGTGCAGCTTGTCGAGAAGGCCGCGCAGGCGCGGGCGGCCCTCGCTCTCGACGAGTTCCTCGTAGGTGGCCCCGCCGGCGCGGGCCTGCTTGAGGCCCCACTGGCCCTTGAAGAGGGCGCCTTCGTCGAGCCAGGAGGCGTAGTCCTTGAGCGGGATGCCCTTGACGACGCGGGTGCCCCAGAACGGCGGGGTGGGCACGGGGTTGTCGGTGGAGGTGTCGGAGCGGCCGCCGGGCTCGTCGGTCTCCTCGGCGAGGACGGGAGTGTCGCGCTTGGCGACGCGGCGCTGCTTGAGTTCGGGGAGGGAGGCTCCGGGGACTCCGCGCTTGACGGCGATGAGGGCGTCCATGAGGCGCAGGCCCTCGAAGGCGTCACGGGCGTAGCGGACTTCGCCCTCGTAGATCTCGTGGAGGTCCTGTTCGACGTAGGCGCGGGTGAGGGCGGCGCCGCCGAGGATGACCGGGTAGTCGGCTGCCAGCTTGCGCTGGTTGAGCTCCTCCAGGTTCTCCTTCATGATCACGGTGGACTTGACCAGCAGGCCGGACATGCCGATGACGTCGGCCCTGTGTTCCTGCGCGGCTTCGAGGATCGCGGAGACCGGCTGCTTGATGCCGATGTTGACGACGTTGTAGCCGTTGTTGGTCAGGATGATGTCGACGAGGTTCTTGCCGATGTCGTGGACGTCGCCGCGGACGGTGGCCAGGACGATGGTGCCCTTGCCCTCGTCGTCGCTCTTCTCCATGTGGGGTTCCAGGTGGGCCACCGCGGTCTTCATGACCTCGGCGGACTGGAGCACGAAGGGGAGCTGCATCTGGCCGGAGCCGAAGAGTTCGCCGACGACCTTCATGCCCTCCAGGAGGGTGTCGTTGACGATGTCGAGGGCGGGGCGGGTCTGGAGGGCCTCGTCGAGGTCGGCGTCCAGGCCGTTCTTCTCGCCGTCGATGATGCGGCGCTGGAGGCGCTCGTCCAGCGGCAGGGCGAGGAGTTCCTCGGCGCGGCCGGCCTTCATCGACTTGGTGTTGACGCCCTCGAAGAGGGCCATCAGCTTCTGCAGCGGGTCGTAGCCCTCGGCGCGCCGGTCGTAGATCAGGTCGAGGGCGGTGGTGACCTGCTCCCCGGTGAACCGTGCGATCGGCAGGATCTTGGAGGCGTGGACGATCGCGGAGTCGAGGCCGGCCTTGACGCACTCGTCGAGGAAGACGGAGTTCAGGAGGACGCGGGCGGCCGGGTTGAGGCCGAAGGAGATGTTGGAGAGGCCGAGCGTGGTCTGGACGTCGGGGTGGCGGCGCTTGAGTTCGCGGATCGATTCGATCGTGGCGATGCCGTCCTTGCGGGACTCTTCCTGGCCGGTGCAGATGGTGAAGGTCAGGGTGTCGATGAGGATGTCCGACTCGAGGATCCCCCAGTTCCCGGTGAGATCGTCGATGAGGCGCTCGGCGATGGCGACCTTGTGCTCGACGGTGCGGGCCTGGCCCTCCTCGTCGATGGTCAGGGCGATGAGGGCTGCGCCGTGCTCCTGGGCGAGGCGGGTGACCTTCGCGAAGCGGGACTCGGGGCCGTCGCCGTCCTCGTAGTTCACGGAGTTGATGACGGCGCGCCCGCCGAGCTTCTCCAGGCCGGCCCGCAGGACGGGGACCTCGGTGGAGTCCAGGACGATCGGCAGGGTGGAGGCGGTCGCGAAGCGTCCGGCGAGTTCCTTCATGTCGGCGACGCCGTCGCGGCCGACGTAGTCCACGCACAGGTCGAGCATGTGCGCGCCCTCGCGGATCTGGTCGCGGACCATCTCGACGCAGTCGTCCCAGCGGGCTTCGAGCATGGCCTCGCGGAACTTCTTCGAACCGTTGGCGTTGGTGCGCTCGCCGATCGCCATGTACGAGATGTCCTGGCGGAAGGGGACCGTCTGGTAGAGGGAGGACGCGCCGGGTTCGGGGCGGGGCTCCCGGACGGCCGGGTTCAACCCGCGGACGCGCTCGACGACCTGGCGCAGGTGCTCGGGGGTGGTGCCGCAGCAGCCGCCGACGAGGGAGAGGCCGTACTCGCGGACGAAGGTTTCCTGGGCATCGGCGAGCTCGCTCGCGGACAGCGGGTAGTGGGCGCCGTTCTTGCCGAGGACCGGCAGGCCCGCGTTGGGCATGCAGGAGAGCGGGATGCGGGAGTTGCGCGCGAGGTAGCGCAGGTGCTCGCTCATCTCGGCGGGGCCGGTGGCGCAGTTCAGGCCGATCATGTCGATGCCCAGGGGCTCCAGCGCGGTCAGCGCGGCGCCGATCTCCGAGCCGAGCAGCATCGTGCCGGTGGTTTCCACGGTCACGGAGCAGATCAGCGGGACGGACACGCCGAGGGCCTCCATGGCGCGGCGGGCGCCGACGATGGAGGACTTGGTCTGGAGGAGGTCCTGGGTGGTCTCGACGAGGAGCGCGTCGGCGCCGCCGGTGATCAGGCCTTCGGCGTTGATCTGGTAGGCGTCGCGGATGGTTCCGTAGTCGATGTGGCCCAGGGTGGGGAGCTTGGTGCCGGGGCCCATCGAGCCGAGGACCCAGCGCTGCTGCCCGGTGGAGGCGGTGAACTCGTCGGCGATCTCGCGGGCGATCCGGGCGCCGGCGAGCGACAGCTCGTGGTTGCGGTCCGCGATGTCGTACTCGGCGAGGGCGGCGTAGTTGGTGCCGAAGGTGTTGGTCTCGACGCAGTCGACGCCGGCCTCGAAGTACTCGCGGTGCACGTTGGCCACGATGTCGGGGCGGGTGACGTTGAGGACCTCGTTGCAGCCTTCGAGCTGTTCGAAGTCGTCCAGGGTGGGGTCCTGGGCCTGCAGCATGGTTCCCATGGCTCCGTCGGCGACGACCACGCGGGTCGCCAGTGCCTGGCGGAGGGCATCGGCCCGGGTCTGGGTGTCTGCGGGCGGGTTAGGCAACGAGGCCATGGGTGAGCTCCCTGGGATGCGACGGCTGTCGGCTTTGCACCCCCTCTGTGTCAAGGGTGCACGCGGCCAGGGTAACGGGGGAGACCCGGCCCCGGTGAGGCCGTCCCACGTGGCGGACTGCATTCTGTGCCCGGGGGATGGCGACTTCCGGCCGGGGTGTCCTGGGCCACTCGTATCGGTGGACTCTGCCCTCATCATGCACAAAGTCGGCATCGACCGATAGTGTTCAGCATTGTCGAACTACGTCAGCAGGAGGCTGCGCGATGGCACGGAACATCCAGTCGCTCGAACGAGCCGCTGCGATGCTGCGGCTCCTGGCGGGCGGCGAGCGCCGGCTGGGGCTCTCGGACGTGGCCTCTTCCCTGGGCCTGGCCAAGGGAACGGCGCACGGGATCCTGCGCACGCTGCAGGCCGAGGGTTTCGTGGAGCAGGACCCGGCGTCGGGCCGCTACCAGCTGGGCGCGGAGCTGCTGCGCCTGGGCAACAGCTATCTGGACGTCCACGAGCTGCGGGCGCGCGCCCTGGTGTGGACGGACGATCTGGCCCGCGCGAGCGGGGAGAGCGTGTACGTGGGGGTGCTGCACAAGAGCGGGGTGCTGATCATGCACCACGTGTTCCGGCCCGACGACAGCCGTCAGGTGCTGGAGGTCGGGGCCATGCAGCCACTGCACTCCACGGCCCTGGGCAAGGTGCTGTCCGCGTACGACCCGGTGGCGCACACGCAGGTCATGGAAGTGGAGCGGGAGGCGTTCACCCCCCGCACGGTCACCGACGGCGACGGCTTCGAGGAGGTCCTGGGTCTCATCCGGGCCCGGGGCTGGGCCAGCGACATCGAGGAGACCTGGGACGGGATCGCCTCGGTGGCGGCCCCCATCCACGACCGCCGCAGGATGCCGGTCGGCGCGGTGGCCCTCGCGGGCGCGGTGGAGCGGGTGTGCGGGGAGTCCGGGGAGCCCCGGCCGTCCCTGGTGGCGTCCGTACGGGACTGCGCGCGGTCGGTTTCGCGCGATCTCGGGGCGGGCCGGTTCTGACCTTGGCCTGACCGCATCGCTCCGCCCGAACCACCCAACGGCCACACAAAAGTGGCATTTGGGTGGTTTTTGGCGTTTGATGATCACTGAATGGCGTGATTTGTTCGATCGCACCGGCCGGTAACGATCCGGCTCATTGGCCTGGTCAACCCTTGACGCCCGCTTCACCTGGGCGGAAAACTGCCGTTCATCGGTCGGCAATGCCGAACACCTACCGGCAATACGCGTTAGGGTGTGGCAAGGCCAAGGACCGGTGCAGCACTCACCGAGTGCGTGGACCGCCGGAGGGACCCGGCGGCCACCACCCCTGAACGACAAAGGAGTCGCGGGTGTCCAGCTCCGACATCTTCATCGGCGAGACCATCGGTACCGCCCTGCTCACCCTGCTCGGTGGCGGCGTGTGCGCCGCACTGACGCTCAAGAGCTCCAAGGCCCGGGGCGCCGGCTGGCTCGCGATCACCTTCGGCTGGGGTTTCGCCGTCCTGATCGCCGCCTACGTCTCCGCGCCGCTCTCCGGTGCGCACCTCAACCCGGCGGTCACCGTCGGCATCGCGATCAAGGACGGCGCCTGGGGCGACGTGCCGGTCTACTTCGCCGGCCAGCTGCTCGGCGCCATGATCGGCGCGGTGCTGATGTGGCTCGCCTACTACGGCCAGTTCCGGGCGCACCTGGCCGACCCGGAGCACATCCGTGACGCCAAGCTCGGCCCCGAGGACCCGCACCCGCACGACGTGGCCGGCCCGGTGCTCGGGATCTTCGCCACGGGCCCCGAGATCCGCAACGTCGTCCAGAACCTGACGACCGAGATCATCGGCACCGCCGTCCTGGTCCTGGCCATCCTGACCCAGGGCCTGCAGGACGACGGCAAGGGCCTCGGCGTCATCGGCGTCCTGATCACCTCGTTCGTCGTCGTCGGCATCGGCCTCTCGCTCGGCGGCCCGACCGGCTACGCCATCAACCCGGTCCGCGACCTCGGCCCGCGCATAGTCCACTCCCTGCTGCCGCTGCCCAACAAGGGCGGCTCGGACTGGAGCTACTCCTGGATCCCGGTGCTCGGCCCCCTCGCGGGCGCCGCGCTCGCCGGCGGTCTGTACAACATCGCGTTCGCCTGATCAGCAATCGGCACCACGGCACCTCCCGCACCGCCATTCTGATTCCGCCTACTTCGACACCTGCCAGGAGCAGCCACCATGACCACCAGCACCGGCCCCTTCATCGCCGCGATCGACCAGGGCACCACCTCCTCCCGCTGCATCGTCTTCGACCGTGACGGCCGCATCGTCGCCGTCGACCAGAAGGAGCACGAGCAGATCTTCCCGAAGCCGGGCTGGGTCGAGCACGACGCCACCGAGATCTGGAACAACGTCCAGGAGGTCGTCGCCTCGGCCATCGCGAAGGCGGAGATCACCGCGGCGGACGTCAAGGCCGTCGGCATCACCAACCAGCGCGAGACCACCCTGCTGTGGGACAAGAACACCGGCGAGCCGGTCCACAACGCGCTGGTCTGGCAGGACACCCGCACCGACGCCCTGTGCAAGGAGCTCGGCCGCAACGTCGGCCAGGACCGCTTCCGCCGCGAGACCGGCCTGCCGCTGGCGAGCTACTTCGCCGGACCCAAGGTCCGCTGGCTGCTCGACAACGTCGAGGGCCTGCGCGAGCGCGCCGAGGCCGGGGACATCCTCTTCGGCACCATGGACTCCTGGGTCATCTGGAACCTCACCGGCGGCCCCCAGGGCGGTGTGCACGTCACCGACGTCACCAACGCCTCGCGCACCATGCTGATGAACCTGCACACCCTGGCCTGGGACGAGAAGATCGCCGAGTCCATGGACGTGCCCCTCAACGTCCTCCCGGAGATCAAGTCCTCCGCCGAGGTCTACGGCCACGTCAAGGAGGGCGTCCTCGCCGGCGTCCCGGTCGCCTCGGCGCTCGGCGACCAGCAGGCCGCGCTGTTCGGCCAGACCTGTTTCGCCGAGGGCGAGGCGAAGTCCACGTACGGCACCGGAACGTTCATGCTGATGAACACCGGCGACAAGATCATCAACTCCTACAGCGGCCTGCTGACCACCGTCGGCTACCAGATCGGCGACCAGAAGCCGGTCTACGCGCTGGAGGGCTCCATCGCCGTCACCGGCTCGCTCGTCCAGTGGATGCGCGACCAGATGGGCCTGATCAAGTCCGCGGCCGAGATCGAGACCCTGGCCTCCTCCGTCGAGGACAACGGCGGCGCGTACTTCGTGCCGGCCTTCTCCGGCCTGTTCGCCCCGTACTGGCGCTCCGACGCCCGCGGCGTGATCACCGGCCTCACCCGGTACGTCACCAAGGCGCACATCGCCCGTGCCGTCCTGGAGGCCACCGCCTGGCAGACCCGCGAGATCACCGACGCCATGACCAAGGACTCGGGCGTCGAGCTCGCCGCCCTCAAGGTCGACGGCGGCATGACCTCCAACAACCTGCTGATGCAGACGCTCTCGGACTTCCTGGACGCCCCCGTGGTGCGCCCGATGGTCGCCGAGACCACCTGCCTCGGCGCCGCCTACGCCGCCGGCCTGGCCGTCGGCTTCTGGCCCGACACCGACGCCCTGCGCGCCAACTGGCGCCGCGCGGCGGAGTGGACCCCGCGGATGCCCGCCGAGCAGCGGGATCGCGAGTACAAGAGCTGGCTCAAGGCCGTGGAGCGGTCCATGGGCTGGGTCGATGACGAAGACGCCAGCTGACCGCACAGCGGCGCAATCGACGAGCAAGTAGGAGTCAACGGACATGAGCACCCTGCAGAGCGTTCCCACCCTGGGTACGCACCCGACCGCCGGTTCGAACGCGAGCCGCGCCGAGACCCGTGAGCAGCTGGCGAAGGCCACGTACGACCTGCTGGTCATCGGCGGTGGGATCCTGGGCACCTCGGTGGCCTGGCACGCCGCGCAGTCGGGTCTGCGGGTCGCCATGGTGGACGCCGGCGACTTCGCCGGCGCCACCTCCTCGGCCTCCTCCAAGCTCGTCCACGGCGGCCTGCGCTACCTGCAGACCGGTTCGGTCAAGCTGGTCGCCGAGAACCACCACGAGCGCCGGGTCCTGGCCAAGGACGTGGCCCCGCACCTGGTCAACCCGCTGACCTTCTACCTCCCGGTGTACAAGGGCGGTCCGGTGGGCGCGGCGAAGCTGGGCGCGGGCGTGTTCGCGTACTCGGCGCTCTCGGGCTTCGGCGACGGCATGGGCAAGATCATTTCTCCGGCCCGTGCCGCCGCCGACAACCCGGGTCTGAAGACGGACAACCTCAAGGCCGTGGCCGTCTACTACGACCACCAGATGAACGACTCGCGCGTCGCCGTCATGACGGTCCGCGCGGCCGTCGAGTCGGGCGCGGTCGTCCTGAACCACGCCGAGGTCACCGGTCTGCGCATGACGCGCGGCCGGGTCTCCGGCGCCGAGCTCAAGGACCGCCTGGACGGCACCGAGTTCGGCGTGGACGCCCGCGTCGTGCTGAACGCCACCGGCCCGTGGGTGGACCACCTGCGGCGCATGGAGGACAAGCACTCGATGCCCTCCATCCGGCTGTCCAAGGGCGCGCACATCGTGATGAAGCGCAAGTCGCCGTGGAAGGCCGCCATGGCCACCCCGATCGACAAGTACCGCATCACCTTCGCCCTGCCGTGGGAGGACCAGCTGCTGCTGGGCACCACCGACGAGGTGTACGAGGGCGACCCGGCGGACGTGCGGGCCACCGAGGGCGACATCCAGCAGATCCTGAACGAGGCGGCCTTCTCGGTGAAGGACGCCGATCTGGACCGCTCGCTGATGACGTACGCCTTCGCGGGCCTGCGCGTGCTGCCCGGCGGCCCGGGCGGGGTGGAGAAGGCCAAGCGCGAGACGGTCGTCTCCGAGGGCGCGGGCGGCATGCTGTCGGTGGCCGGCGGCAAGTGGACCACGTACCGGCACATCGGCCGCGTGGTCATGGACAAGCTGGCCAAGCTTCCCGGCAGCCCGCTGACCGAGGACATGGAGCCGGTGAAGTCCCTCGTACGACGGATCGCGCTGCCCGGTGTCGCCAACCCCAACGCGGTGGCGCACCGGCTGCTCGTGGACCGCGAGCCGGGCTCCCGGATGGACCCGCTGACCGCGCGGCACCTGGCCTCGCACTACGGCTCGCTGGCCTTCGACATCGCGCGCCTGGCGAACGAGGACCCGGCGCTGGCCGAGCGGATCCACCCGGACGGTCCGGAGATCTGGGCGCAGGTCGCCTACGCCCGTGACAACGAGTGGGCCGAGACGGCCGACGACGTGCTGCGCCGCCGTACGACGGTGACGGTGCGCGGTCTGGACAGCGCCGAAGTGCGCGGCCGCGTCGAGGAGATGCTGGCCGACAAGGCATAAGCGGTGTCGTGAACGGGCAGAGGGGCGGTTCCAGGGGGAACCGCCCCTCTGTCGTGGGCTGTGGCCGGTGCCTCTTCAAGGCTTAGGCTGACCCACGTACACAAGGGAACTTCGGAAGGAGACCTGGGTGATCGAGCTTGAGGGCGTGCCCGAGCTGATCGACCCGGTCATGGTGGCCGCGTTCGAGGGCTGGAACGACGCGGGTGACGCGGCCTCCGGTGCGGTCGCACACCTGGACCGGGAGTGGAAGGGCGAGGTCTTCGCGGCTCTGGACGCCGAGGACTACTACGACTTCCAGGTCAACCGGCCGACGGTGTGGCTGGACAACGGGGTACGGAAGATCACGTGGCCGACGACCCGGCTTTCGGTGGTCAGGATCGGCGGGACCAAACCGCGCGACCTGGTGCTGGTGCGGGGCATCGAACCGTCCATGCGGTGGCGTTCGTTCTGCAACGAGATCCTGGGCTTCGCCCACGAGCTGGGCGTGGAGATGGTCGTCATCCTGGGGGCACTGCTGGGCGACACCCCGCACACCCGTCCGGTGCCGGTCAGCGGGGTGACTTCGGACGCGGATCTCGCGCGGACGATGGACCTGGAGGAGACCAAGTACGAGGGCCCGACCGGGATCGTGGGCATCCTGCAGGAGGCCTGCACCCATGCCGGGGTGCCGGCGGTGTCCCTGTGGGCGGCGGTGCCGCACTACGTGTCCCAGCCGCCGAACCCGAAGGCGACCCTCGCGCTGCTCAACCGGCTGGAGGATCTGATCGACATCCGGATCCCGCTGGGCGAACTCCCGGAGGACGCGCGGGCGTGGCAGCTGGGCGTGGACCAACTGGCCGCCGAGGACAGCGAGGTGGCGGAGTACGTCCAGACGCTGGAGGAAGCGCGGGACACCGCCGACCTGCCGGAGGCCTCCGGGGACGCGATCGCCCGGGAGTTCGAGCGGTACCTGCGGCGGCGTGATCCTTCCGCCGCGCCGGATCCGGGCGACGGGTCGTACCTGCGGGACACCTCCGGCGGGCTGCCCCGGGCGCCGAAGCGCAAGCCGGAGTCGTCCGGGTCCGGGGACGAGCCCCCGGGCTCTGCGGCGGCCTCGCCGGACGAGGACGAGGCGCCTCCGGAGGCGTAGCCGGGTGGTGGGGCGGGGCAGGGGATTTTCTCCCCGCCCCGCCCTTTCGCCGTTTCCCGGGGCTCCGCCCCGGACCCCGCTCCTCAAACGCCGGAGGGGCTGGAATTGCCTGACGGCAATCCAGCCCCAAATCCAGCCTCGCCGGCGTTCGAGGCGCGGGGGTCCGGGGGCGGAGCCCCCGGCCGCGGCACCGCAGGTATTACAGGGCCACGCCCAGCAGGGCATCCACCGTGCGGGACACCAGGCCCGGGGCCGACTCGTCGTCCCCGTCGGAGACGAGCTGCCGCTCGACCCAGCGGTCCACCGCCGCGAGAGCAGCAGGCGCGTCCAGGTCGTTGGAGAGGGCCTCGCGGACCTCCTCGACCAGGGCGTCCGCCGGGATGCCGTCGGGGCGGGAGACGGCCGCGCGCCAGCGCTCCAGGCGGGTCACCGCCTGGGCGAGGACCTCGTCGGTCCACTCCCAGTCCGCGCGGTAGTGGTGCGAGAGCAGGGCCAGGCGGATCGCCGCCGGGTCCACGCCCGCCCGCCGCAGGGCCGATACGAAGACCAGGTTGCCCTTGGACTTCGACATCTTCTCGCCGTGCAGCGCGACCATCCCGGCGTGTACGTACGCCTTGGCCATCGGGAACTCGCCCGTCAGGACCTGGGCGTGCGAGGCGCCCATCTCGTGGTGCGGGAAGGCCAGGTCGGAGCCGCCGCCCTGGATGTCGAAGGTCATCCCCAGGTGGTCCAGGGCGATGGCCACGCACTCGATGTGCCAGCCGGGCCGGCCGCGGCCCAGCGAGCCGCCGTCCCAGCTCGGCTCGCCCGGGCGGGCCGCCATCCACAGCATCGGGTCGAGCGGGTTCTTCTTGCCCGCCCGGTCCGGGTCACCACCGCGCTCGGCCGACAGCAGCCGCATCGCCTCGGCGTCCAGGTTGGACACCTTGCCGAAGTTCGGGTCGGACTCCACCGAGAAGTAGACGTCGCCGTCCAGCTCGTAGGCGGCGCCGGCGTCCCGCAGCCGCTCGACCAGCGGCACGATGCCGGGTATGGCCTCGACGGCGCCGATGTAGTGCTGCGGGGGGAGCATCCGCAGGGCGGTCATGTCCTCGCGGAAGAGGGCCGTCTCGCGTTCGGCGAGCTCGGTCCAGTCCTGGTTGTCGCGCAGGGCCCGCTCCAGCAGTGGATCGTCGACGTCCGTGACGTTCTGGACGTAGATGACCTGCCGCTTGGTGTCGAGCCACACGCGCTGCACGAGGTCGAACGCGTTGTAGGTCGCCGCGTGACCGATGTGCGTCGCGTCGTACGGGGTGATCCCGCAGACGTAGATACGGGCGACGGGACCGGGGGCGAGGGTGATCGTCCCTTGGGTCGCGGTGTCGTGGATCTGGAGGTCGCGGCCCTTGCCAGGAAGGGCGGGGACCTCAGAAGCGGGCCAGGCATGCATGCGTCGAGCCTAACCGGACGGGTGTTCCGAAAACGAACCGGACCTGCACTGTTGTCCTGATCGGCACTCTTGCGCCATGGCCGGTTCTGTGCGTGTGTCACCCTGCGGACCCCGGCCCGGTCAGACGGGCGGCCAGGGGATCGCGGGCCACTGCCCCGAGGGCTGCGGATGCTTCCCGGTGCGCAGCAGCAGGGCCACGCGGGCCCGTACGGCGGCCAGCTCGGCGGTGGTGACCAGTTCGGCCAGTCGGGTGGCGAGGGGCTGCCCTGCGGCCAGGGCGGCCTCCAGGGCGGTCAGTACGGATCCCGCTTCCTCGGTCAGCGGCTCCCCGGCCCAGCCCCAGAGCAGGGTGCGCAGCTTGTCCTCGGTGTGGAAGGTCACTCCGTGGTCGATGCCGTAGAGCCGTCCGTCGGGGGCGGGCAGCAGGTGGCCGCCCTTGCGGTCGCCGTTGTTGATCACGGCGTCGAGGACGGACATCCGGCGCAGCCGTTCGTCGTCGGCGTGCACGAGGAGCGCGGTGCGGCCCTCGCCGACCTCGGCGAAGGCGACGGGCTTCCAGCCCTCCCCCGCCTCCTCGCCGTCCACGAGCGCGAGCAGTTCCGCCTCGGGGGACTCCCCCGTTTCGATCCACTGCTGGACCATGCCCTCGCCGTACGGTCCGTCGCGCAGCACGGTCGGGGGCACCAGCCCCCAGCCGGTGGCCTCGGAGACCAGGTACGCGGCGACCTCGCGCTGGGCGAGGTTCCCGTCGGGGAAGTCCCACAGCGGGCGTTCGCCCTTGACCGGTTTGTACACGCAGTCGGTGCTGACGCCCCCCTGCGTGACGGTGCACATCAGGACGGCGTTGGACGCCTCCCGGATCCGGCCGACGACGGTGAGTTCCCCGTGGGCCAGCAGTGCTTCCCTTTGCGCCGTTCCCCCCGTCGCGTTCACGCCTGGCGCCGGTAGCCGTTCTGGCGCGGGCAGACGTGCCCTTCGGGATCCAGCGGGAGGCTGCACAGCGGGCACGGCGGGCGGCCCGCGTTGACCACGTCCAGGGCCCGCTTGGTGAAGGCCCGGGCCTGGGCGCCGGTGAGGCGGACGCGCAGCATCGGCGGCCCGTTCTCCTCGTCCTGGAGCAGTCGCTCCTCCGCCTCGGCGAGGTCCTCCTCCGAGTCGGCGTCGAGCTCCACCAGGGCCTGCGCCTCGACGATCATGCGCTGGTCCTCGCCGTCCCAGGCCAGGGCCATGGTGCCGACGCGGAACTCCTCCTCGACGGGGACGTCGAGGGGGGCGGTGTCGGTCGCCTCGGCGGGGGCAACGGCCGGGACGGGGGCATTGCCCCCGGTGCGCCGTACGACCTCGTCCAGCAGTTCTTCCATCCGTTCCGCGAGCGCCGCCACCTGGGTCTTCTCCAGGGAGACGCTGGTGACGCGGGGGCCGGTGGAGGCCTGCAGGAAGAACGTACGGCGTCCAGGCAGGCCGACCGTGCCGGCCACGAAACGGTCCGGGGGGTCGTAGAGGAACACCTGACGGGGCACGTCCAGTCTCCAAGCGTCGGCGGCAGGGGCAGGGCTGCGCCCATGGGTTGGCCCGTCCACCCTACTGCGCCGTTCGATCACACCGCGCCCGCACCGCCCCCTACGACCGCTTCGCCGCCCGCTTCCGCGTCCCCTTGGGCCGCCGCGGCGTCCGGCGAAGCGCTTTCGCGGGGCGCGAAGGAGGCGAAGTCGCCGGTGTCGCCGAGCCGGAGCAGGAAGGGGCGGGTCGGCGTGTAACGGATGGCGGTGACCGAGCAGGGGTCGACGTGGATGCGCTGGAAGAGGTCCAGGTGCATGCCGAGGGCGTCCGCGACGAGGGACTTGATGATGTCGCCGTGCGAGCACATCAGGAACACGGCGTCGGCGCCGTGCTCCTCCTCGATCCGCGCGTTCCAGTCGCGGACGGCGTCCACGGCGCGGGCCTGCATGGCGCGCATGGACTCGCCGCCGGGGAAGGCGGCGGCCGAGGGGTGCTGCTGGACGATGCGCATCAGCGGTTCTTCGGACAGTTCGGAGAGTTTGCGGCCCGACCAGTCGCCATAGTGGCACTCGCCGATCCGCTCGTCGGTGTGCAGCGCGAGACCGGGCCGGGCCGCCAGCAGCGGCGCCAGGGTCTCGCCGCACCGCTCCAGCGGGCTGGTGACGGCCGCGGCGAGGGGCACGGCGGCGAGCCGCCCGGGCAGCGCGGCGGCCTGTGCGGCTCCGTGCTCGTCGAGCCTCACCCCCGGGGTCCATCCGGCGAGCAGCCCTGCGGTGTTGGCGGTGGACCGCCCGTGTCGTACGAGGATCAGCGTGGCCATGGCAGAAGGGTAAGCGGTGTCGCCGGCGTGCGGTCGGGGCCGGGGCAGGGAACAATGCGCGAGTGATTGTGGACTGCGCCATGTACCGCGAAGGCCGCCGCTCCGAGGCGCCCGACGACTTCTCCGATGCCCTCGACGAGGCGCGGGCCACCGGCGACGCCTTCCTCTGGGTCGGCATGCACGAGCCCACGGAGAAGGAATTCGAGCACGTGAGCCAGGAGTTCGGGCTGCACCCGCTGGCGGTGGAGGACGCGCTGACCGCGCACCAGCGGCCGAAGATGGAGGTCTACGACGATTCGCTGTTCGTGGTCCTCAAGCCGGTGATGTACGACGACTCCTCGGACACGGTGACCACGGGCGAGCTGATGGTGTTCATCGGCGACTCCTTCGTCGTCACGGTCCGGCACGGCGAGGGTGCCGCGCTGGCCGCCGTGCGCCACCGGCTGGAGCAGGATCCCGAGGTGCTCAAGCACGGCCCCACGGCGGTGCTGTACGCGGTCTCGGACGCGGTGGTGGACCACTACATCGAGGTGGCCGCGGAGCTGCAGGCGGATCTGGAGGAGCTGGAGGCGGAGGTCTTCTCGCCCAATCCCTCGGACAGCAAGAACACCGCCGCCCGGATCTACGGGTTCAAGCGGCAGGTCCTGGAGTTCCGCCGGGCCACGAGTCCGCTGCTGCAGCCGATGGACCGGCTGGCCTTCGGGAACGTGCCGTTCGTGCACGAGCACGCCCAGCCGTTCTTCCGCGACGTCGCCGACCACCTGACGAAGGCGAACGAGTACATCGAGGGCCTGGACCGGCTGCTCTCGGACGCGCTGGCCGCACACCTGGCGCAGATGGGCGTCCGGCAGAACGACGACATGCGCAAGATCTCGGCCTGGGCGGCCATGGCGGCGGTCCCGACCATGGTGGCGGGGATCTACGGGATGAACTTCGAGCACATGCCGGAACTGACGCACCGCTGGGGCTATCCGCTCGTGCTGCTGGTGATGGCGGTCATCTGCGTGGGCCTGCACCGGATGTTCAAGCGCCGCGGCTGGCTCTAGGCGGGGCACAGGGTCGGGGGCTCTAGGCGAACTCGGGCGCCGAGGTCGGTGCGCCGCCCAGCGGGTTGCTGCGCTCCGGCGGGCGCAGGTCGACCATCCGGCGCCAGCCGCTGAACCGCTCGTACGCGTAAGCCCCGCGGATCCCGGCGGCCAGCGCGGCCGCCTTCGGCGCGGGCCAGCCCAGCAGGCGCCCCATGTGGCCCATGACGGCCAGGCTCACGTCCCGGTAGACGGCGATCTCGGCGAGCGCGCACTCGCGCAACACCCGGTGGATGGTGCGGCCGTGGCCGGCCCGGGCGAGGCGGAGCAGTTCCTCGTGGCAGTAGGCCAGGTGGTTGTCCTCGTCCGCGCCGATCATGCGGATGGCCTTGCCGAGCTCGGGGTCGCTGCCGAAGTACCGGACGAGCATGACCATCTGGTCGGCGGCGCGCTGTTCGGTGACCCGGCTGTGCGCGAGGTAGACGACGATGTCCTCCTCGCTCAGGGCCCGCTCGCCGCGCAGCTTCTCGTGGCTCAGGCCGATGCCGCGCCGCTCCAGCAGCATCGTGTAGTCGGTCTCCGGCGGGACGGGCACGGGGGGCAGGCCGCGCTTGCGGAGCAGCGCGTTGAAGATCCGGCCGTGTTTGTCCTCGTCGGCGCCGTGCCGGGTGATCTTGGGCGCGAGGTCGCGCATGGAATCGGGCACCAGGGCCGCGATCCGGGCGTTCTCCCAGCCGCCCTGGGACTCGCCGCCGGCGGCGATGGAGCAGAACAGCTGGAAGGAAGCGTCGTGGTCGACGATTTCCCGGAACAGACTGCGCGCAGAGAGCATGTGTCGAGTCAAGGGCCGATTCGCGGGCCGGGCAACCGGGTGCGGCGTACGACTCGGCCGAATGAACGACCGCGACCGGTGGCGCCGGGGGCGTAACCCGGCGGGCACCGCGCGCGTTGTTGGCTGTGTCGGCCGTGGCGGGGAAGACCCCCCGAGCCCCCACCACGGCCGCAGACTTCTCCTTCTTCACGCCGCCCTCGCAGGTCCCCCCGGACCGGCTTCGGGCGGCTGCGCCGGACTCCGTCCAGCGGAAGGGGTCAGGCCAGGCCGGCGAGCTCCATGGCCTCGACGCCGGCCCGCAGGGCGGCGGTCCGCTCCTCCAGGGTGAAGCCGGCCGGGGCGAGCGTCAGGGTGGTGACCCCGGCCTCCGCGTAGGCCCGCATCCCGTCGGCGATCCGCTCGACCGGGCCCAGCAGGGTGGTGGAGTCGATCAGCGAGTGCGGGATCGCGGCGGCCGCGCCCTGCTTGTCGCCGGACAGGTACTTGTCCTGGATCTCGGCGGCTTCCTTCTCGTAGCCCATGCGCTGGGCCAGCTGGTTGTAGAAGTTCTGCTTGCGGCTGCCCATGCCGCCCACGTACAGGGCGGTGTACGGGCGGAACATGTCCGCGAGCCCGGCCACGTCATCGCCGAGGGCCAGCGGCACGGTCGGGCAGACGTCGAAGCCGTCCATCGTCAGCCCGGCCTTCTCGCGGCCCGCCCGGATGTGGGTGAGGGCGGTGGCCTCCAGGTGCTCGGCGGCCGGGAAGATCAGCAGGGCGCCGTCGGCGATCTCGCCGGTCTGCTCCAGGTTCTTCGGCCCGATGGCGGCGATGTAGAGCGGGATGTGCTCGCGCTCGGGGTGCACGGTCAGCTTGAGCGGCTTGCCCGGGCCGCCGGGCAGCGGCAGCGTCCAGTGCTCGCCCTCGTAGGACAGGCGCTCGCGGGTCATCGCCTTGCGGACGATCTCCACGTACTCGCGGGTCCGCGCGAGCGGCTTGTCGAACTTCACCCCGTACCAGCCCTCGGAGACCTGGGGTCCGGAGACCCCGAGGCCGAGCCGGAAGCGGCCCTTGGTGAGGGAGTCGAGGGTGGCGGCCGTCATGGCCGTCATGGCGGGCTGGCGGGCCGGGATCTGCAGGATGGCCGAGCCCACGTCGATGCGCTCGGTCTGGGCGGCGACCCAGGCGAGCACGGTCGGCGCGTCGGAGCCGTAGGCCTCCGCGGCCCAGCAGACGTCGTAGCCGAGGCGGTCGGCCTCCTGCGCGACGGCCAGGTTGTCGGCGTCCATGCCAGCGCCCCAGTAGCCGAGATTGATGCCGAGCCGCATAAGTCGTCCCCTTACCGGTTTACCGATCAGTAACGTAGGTCTGCGGGGACTGTAGCGCGCCCGGGTGCCGCGCGTCAGTGCGGCAGTAGTCTCAGCCCTCATGGAGCAGAGGCATCTCGGCCGCACCGGACTGCGCGTCTCCCGGATCGGTCTCGGCACACTGACCTGGGGCCGGTCGGCGGACGGACCGGACGAGGCGGAAGCGGCCGCGCAGTTGAAGACGTTCTGGAACGCGGGCGGCACGCTCGTGGACACCGCCGACGTGTACGGCGGCGGGGAGGCGGAGTACCTCCTCGGGCAGTTGATCGGTTCCGTGGTCCCGCGGCGGGATCTGGTGATCGCGACGAAGGCGGGCGGTGTCGCGGACCCGGACCGTCGCTTCGACGCCTCGCGCGGCCATCTCCTCGCCGCCCTGGACGACTCGCTGGCCCGTCTGGACACGGACTACGTCGACCTCTGGCAGGTCCACGCCTTCGACCCCTGGACCCCGCTGGAGGAGACCCTCCAGGCGCTGGACATCGCGGTGAGCAGCGGCCGGGCGCGGTATGCGGGCGTGTCGAACTTCAGCGGCTGGCAGCTCGCGAAGGCGGCGACCTGGCAGCTCGCGGCGCCGGGGGTACGGACCCGGCTGGCGTCCACGCAGATGGAGTACTCCCTGCTCCAGCGCGGCGTGGAACGGGAGGTGCTCCCGGCCGCGCTGGACCTGGGCCTGTCCCTCCTCCCCTCCTCCCCCCTCGGCCGGGGCGTCCTGACGGGCAAGTACCGGTCCGGCACCCCGGCGGACTCCCGGGGCGCCTCCGAGACCCTGGCCGCGTTCGTGGACCCTTACCTGGACGAGCCGGCGAGCCGGATCGTGGACGCGGTCGCGACGGCCGCGCACGGCCTGGCGGTGACCCCGCTCCAGGTGGCCCTGGCCTGGGTCCGCGACCGGCCCGGGGTGGCCGCGCCGATCGTCGGCGCGCGCACGTCGGCGCAGCTCGGGGCAGCCCTGTCGGTGGAGGCCCTTAGTCTTCCGGAGGAGATCCGCCAAGCGCTGGACGACGTCTCGGCGCCCGTCCACCGCTACCCCGATCAGGACTGGAGCACTTTGTGAGCGACACCGCCGCCGCGGCAGAACCGGCCGACCCGGCCCGGGAGCACGCCCCCGCCGCCGCGGAAGCCGACCAGGCCCCGGAGCCCGGCGAGGCCGAGGCCACGGACGCCACCCAGTCCGACGCCCCCGAGGCGGAGCCCACCCCGTCCGCGGAAGCGGAAGCCGGGGCCACGGCAGCCGCGCCGTCCGGCGAAGCGGAGGACGGTGACCCGGAGGCTGAGGCCGCGCCGTCCGGCGAACCCGAGGACGCGGAGGCCGCGCCGTCCGGCGAAGCCGGGGACGGCGACGCAGAGGCGGAAGCCGTGCCGTCCGGCGAAGCCGGGAGCGGGGGGCCGGGGGCGGAGCCCCCGGTTTCGGGAAGGGGCGGGGTGGGGGAAAGCCCCGCAGGGCCCACCACCACCGGCACGGAAGCGGACGCGGACGCGGAGTCGGAGGCGGAAGCCGCCGACGGGGCCGGCGGGGACGCCGGCACGGAAGCGGCCGCCGAGGCCAAGCCCCAGCTCAGCGAGGCCGCCGCGGAACTGGCCGCCCAGAAGATCGAGCGGGAGCGCATCGCCCGCCGCAAGGCGGAGCGCGAAGCCCCCGTAGAGGCCGGTGCCAAGCTCAGCGGCACGGCCGCCGACCTGCTGGCCGCCGTACGGGCCGTGGAGAGCGGCGCCAAGCCCCCCGCCGTGTTCGACGCGCCCCCGGCGCCCCGCCGGCCGGAGCCCGCCCCAGCGCCCACCCCGGCGCGCACGCCCACACCCGCACCCACACCCGCACCGGCGCCGCAGGCAATGGCACCGGCCCAGTCCCACCCCACCCCCTCCCCCGACGCCGTCCAGGCGATCCGGACCGTCCTGGCCAGGGGCGGAGCCCCCGAGACCCTCGCCCCGCAGACCTTCGCCGCCCTCGGCGAGGACGCCGCCGCGCAGCTCGCCGAGTCCCCCTGGCGGCTGCTGGCCGTCGCCGGGGTCCGCCCGACCCAGGCCGACGGGTTCGCCCGCGCCCTGCTCGGCGCCGAGGCGACCGGCCCCGGGGACGAGCGGCGGGCCGCCGCCCTGGTGGGCTGGCTGCTGGCGCAGGCCGCCGCCAAGGGGCACACCGTGCTGGAGGCCCCCACCCTGGAGTCGGCCCTCGCCCAGTACGGCGTCCCGGACCCCGCGGAGGCTCTGGAGGCGGCCGTCGGCGAGGGAGCTGCGCTGGCTTTCGAGGAGCCCGTCGGTCCTCCCGTAGGCGAGGACGAGGAACAGCCCGCACGGATCCTGGTGGGCCTGGAGGGCTCCGCCATGGCCGAGGAGAGCCTCGCCGAGGGCCTGGCCCGGCTCGCCAACACCTTCACGGACCCGGCCGATTGGGACAAGGCCGCCACCGGCACCGGCGCCGAGCTGATCCGCGCCGCCGCCGGGCACGGCCTGGTCACCCACACGGGTGGGGAGGCCGCCCGCGCCGAACCCCGCGCACTGCTCGCGGCCGCCCGGGAGTTCGGCCTGCGGGCCTGCCTGGCCGCGCACGCCCCGGCCGAGGGGTCCGTCACCGTGGCGGGCCTGCTGGCCGGCGCCGAGGGCCCGGGGCGGGACGCGGACGGGCAGTTCGCGCTGGACCTGCTCATCGTCCTGGACGCCCCGCAGCTGGACGTGGAGACGGCCGCCGCGCTGGTGGAGTCCGTCCCCGACGGCGCCCGCCTGGTGCTGTCCGGCGACCCCGCGGTGCTCGGCTCCGCCGGTGCCGGCCGGGTCTTCGCCGATGTGCTCGCGGCCCGCGCCTGCCCCCAGCTCGTCTCGCGGATCCCGGACCCGGGCCCGATCGGCGAGCTGGTCTCGGGAGTCGGCGTCGGGGAGCTGAACCAGGTCGACGCCCCCGGCAAGGAGGTCGTCATCGTCCCGGTCCGCGACGCCGGGGAGGCGGTGCACCGCACCGTGCAGCTGGTCGCCGAGTCGGTGCCCCGCGCCTTCGGGATCCCGGCGGACGCCGTCCAGGTGATCACCCCGGGCCACGGCGGCCCGGCGGGCACCCGCGCGCTCAACGCGGCCCTCAAGGAGCGGCTGAACCCGGGCCCCGGCCGGTTCGGCGGCTTCGACCCCGGTGACCGGGTGGTCCACGTGCCCTCCGCCGGGCGGGCGCTGCCGGCCCGCGTGGTGTCGGCCGACGCGCAGGGGCTGCACCTGGCCGGAGCCGCGGGCGCGCGGATCGTCGTACCGAAGGAGCGGGTGGAGTCCCAGGTGCGGCACGGCTGGGCCGTGACGGCGCACCAGGCCGTCGGCTCCCGCTGGCCCGCGGCGGTCGTCGTCCTGCCCGGTGACGCGGCTCAGGCCCTGTCGCGGGACTGGGTGTACACGGCCTTCAGCCGGGCCGAGCGGCACCTGTCGGTGGTGCACGGGGTGGACCAGGCGCTGCCGCGCGCGGTCGCGGAAGTACCGGCGAAGCCCCGTACGACCCGGCTGGCGGGTCTGCTGCAGGCGCTCGTGGCCTCGGCGGCGGAGCCCCGCTGACGGACGCGCCGCGGCCCCCGTCCCGGGTGGGACGGGGGCCGCGGCGCGTTCCCGTACGAGGGGTCGTGCGGGGCGGGGTCAGGCCGGGGTCAGACCCCGCTCGGCCGGCGCGCCGTCCTCGGCCCCCTCGCCGCCCTCGGCGTATTCGCCCTCGTCGGTGTCTTCGGCGTATTCAGCGTCTTCCTCGTCGAAGACCGAGCTGACGTCGAACCGGTGCATGACGTCCTGCGGATCGATGTGCGCGAAGGGCGTGCCGAGCCACTCCCCCGGTTCCGCGACCTCTTCCGAAGCGGCGATCCACAGGGTGGAATCCCCCTCCTCCAGCCCGAAGTCCTTGGCGCGGGAGGCGATTTCGTCGGGCTCGTACTCGCCGAAGAGAACGCCGAGCGCGTCGGCGGTGCCGCCGTCGTGGTCGAGTTCGGCCTCGCGGTCGTGCGCGACGACGCGTTCGGCCTGGGCGATCAGGCGGGCCGGCTCGACGACGGCGTAGTCGCGGCGGATGAGAACGCTGAAGGCGGCGGGTTCGGCGGGGCCGGTGTACGGGAGCCCGTCCTCGGGAGTGGGGATCTCGAACGGGGTGACCTCGTCGTAGCGGTCGTAGAGGAGTTCGTCGTACTCCTCGGCGGCGGCGGCGAGTTCGTTGAACGCGGCGTAGACGTCCGGATCATCGTCCCCGATCCTGCTCTCGACCGCGGCGAGGTGACGGTCGAGCGCGGCCTTGACCGCCTCGGCGGCGGCGCGTACCTCGGCAACAGTGGGCAGAGCGGCATCAGACATAGTGCTGACGCTATCCGTAGCGGGGCTCTGCCCGCACGCAGAATGCGAGTGAGTTCCCGGACACCGGCCGCTCAGGAGCGCAGTGCCGCCTGCGGGTCCGTGTTCAGGCCGTCGGCGCATCCCAGCATGAGGGAGTCCATGCGGGGCTGGTCGGGGTAGAGGTCCCGCAGGACGTCGGCCTTCCTGCACTGCGCCATGTCGTCCACGTAGTCGTTGTTGACCTTCACGTAGTGGCGCTGCCCCCAGTTCCACCCGCGCCGGTACGCGTCCACGAGCGGTCCGGCCTCGGCGGCTTGGGTCACGGTCACGGTGGGAATCGGCTGAGTACCGGTGGAGCAGCCGGTGGCTAGGGCAGCTATGCAGACGAAGGCGGCGGCTTGGATTCTCAACTCGGTCCCGTTCGTGATCGTGGTCCTGGTGTCGGTGGCCACTTCAGCACGTCCGGGCCCGTTGCCGCGCTCGGTGTTCAGCCTGTGAACAAGGGGCCGCCGCCCGGTACATGCGCTTCACGGGCGAGCCCTTGACACCCCGAGCAGAATGGATGCGATGTCGGAATACGAATTCGTCGACCTGTACGTGCCCCGCGGGGTTCCACGTCAGGAAACGACCCGCCTGCTGACCGAACACGCCGAGTACGGGCATTGGGAGCTCGACCGGCTGACCCTGCTTCGGGACGGCAGTCGCCGTGTGCGACTGCGCCGCCGGATCATCCGTCAGGTCCGCGCGACCTGGTGACGCGAACCCCGGGGCGGGGCCCGCGTCCCGAGGAACCGTCAGGCCGCGCTGCGTGCCCGGCGGTAGAGCACGGCGCCGGCCAGCAACATGCCCGCGGCCAGGGGTACTCCGGCGGTGATGACGTCACCGGAGCCGGTGGCGGCGAGTCCCCCGGCCGGGGTTGAACCGTTTCCGATGCCGGTACCGGTGCCGGTCCCCTGGGCGGGGTGCGTCACCGGGGTCACCGATCCGGTGCCGGGTCCGGCGGGAGTCCCGGGCTGCTGCCCGGCACCCGGGCCCCCGGGAGTGCCCGGACCGCCGGGGTTGTCATCGTCGCCGGGCCCACCGGGGTTGCCGTGGTTCCCGGGCCCGTCCGGATTGCCGTTGTCCCCAGAGCCGCCGGGGTTGCCCTGGTCGCCCGGACCGCCCGGGTTGCCCTGGTCGCCCGGACCGCCGGGGTTCTCGTGGCCCCCGGGCCCGCCCGGGTTGCCGTGGCCCCCGGGCCCGCCCGGGTTGCCGTGGTCCCCGGGCCCGTCCGGGTGTTCCGGGTGCCCCGGGCCGGTGTCCTCGTCGCACGGTTCGTGCGGGTCACCCGGGTGGTCCGGGTGCTGGGGGTGCTGCGGATGTTGCGGGTGTTGTGGGTGCTGCGGGTGTCCGGACCGGTCCGGAAGGTTCGCGCAGCGGTTTCCGAAGGCCGGGTTCAGGGCCCCCACCACCGTCACCGTGTTCCCGCAGGCGTTCAGCGGCGCGTCCACGGGTGCCTCGAGGGCGTTCCCGGACAGCAGTCCCGGTGAGTGTGCGGCGCGGCCCCCGGCGCCGGAGTCCGCGTGTGCGTAGCCCCCTCCGAGCGCGAGCAGACCCCCCGCGGCCGCCATGGTGATCAAGGTCTTCCTGCCGGTGACCTGTACCTGTCGTCGCATCTGTACTTCATCCCCTGGTGTGTGCGTCGTGCACGCTCACACACGTGCACGCCCGGTCGGCGCACGGGCCGCACAGGCTCCCCCGCCCGGCACGCCGAAAGATCGTCATCGGGCCCTCAAAACCCGGCAGCCCCGGAGCGCTGGAATGCGCTCCGGGGCCGAGAACTTCAGAAACGTCAGGCGTTGACGCAGGTGTTGCCGAAAGCCGGGTTCAGCAGACCGATCACGGAGATCGTGTTACCGCAGACGTTCACGGGAACGTGGACCGGAACCTGGACGACGTTGCCGGACAGGACACCGGGCGAGCCGATGGCCGCACCCTGCGCACCCGCGTCGGCGACAGCCAGACCCGCACCCGCGAGAACCAGACCACCGGTGACAGCCGCAGCGGCGGCAACCTTCTTGAGCATTGTTCCTCCTAGTAGGCAAGCGCGGTCCCAGCCGCGGACCGCACCACCTGTAACGAGGAGGGATCACCGGGGCTACGAGCGTATGAGTGCATTCACTCTTCTCAGTGGTTTCCGCACACCTTCCCGATTCCCGGGCGTTAGCTACGCCCCGTTGCGCCCGTGCCCCCTCAGGACTCGTCGATGAACCGGTCGAGCACCCGCACGCCGAACTTCAGACCCTCCACCGGCACCCGCTCGTCCACCCCGTGGAACATGCCGGCGAAGTCCAGCTCCGGCGGAAGCTGGAGCGGGGCGAAGCCGAAGCAGCGGATGCCGAGGTCGTCGAAGGACTTCGCGTCCGTACCGCCGGAGAGCATGTACGGGACCGCGCGGGCGATCGGGTCGTGCGCCTTCAGGGCGGTCTGCATGGCGTCCACGAGCTTGCCGTCGAAAGCCGTCTCCAGCGCCTTGTCCGCGTGGACGTCCTCGCGCTTCACGCGCGGCCCGAGGATCCGGTCGAGGTCGGCGAAGAACTCGTCCTCGTAGCCCGGCAGGAAGCGGCCGTCCACGTGGGCGGTGGCCTGGCCGGGGATGACGTTGACCTTGTAGCCGGCGCCGAGCATGGTCGGGGCGGCGGAGTTGCGCAGGGTCGCGCCGACCATCTTGGCGATGCCGCCGAGCTTGGCGAGCGTGGCGTCCATGTCGTCCGGGTCGAGCGGGGTGCCCAGCGCGTCCGAGAGCTCGTCCAGGAAGTGCCGGACGGTCTTGGTGACCCGTACGGGCCAGGTGTGGCGGCCCAGGCGCCCCACGGCCTCGCAGAGCTCCGTGATGGCGTTGTCGTTGTTGGTCATGGACCCGTGGCCTGCGGTGCCCTCCACCGTCAGGCGCATCCAGTGCATGCCCTTCTGGGCGGTCTCCACCAGGTACAGCCGCAGGTTCTCGTTCACGGTGAAGGAGAAGCCGCCGACCTCGCCGATCGCCTCCGTCACCCCCTCGAAGAGGTCGGGGTGCTTGTCGACGAGGTACCGGGCGCCGTAGGTGCCGCCCGCCTCCTCGTCGGCGAGGAAGGCCAGCACGATGTCGCGCGGGGGCTTGCGGCCGCTGCGCATGCGGTCGCGTACGACGGCCAGCGTCATCGCGTCCATGTCCTTCATGTCGACCGCGCCGCGGCCCCACACGCAGCCGTCCGCGATCTCGCCCGCGAAGGGGTCGTAGGTCCAGTCGGCCGCGTTGGCCGGGACCACGTCGGTGTGCCCGTGGATCAACAGGGCCGGCCGGGAGGGGTCCTCACCCTCGATCCGCGCCACGGTCGAGGCGCGCCCCTTGTGCGATTCGAAGATCTGCGGCTCCAGCCCGACCTCGGCGAGCTGCTCGGCGACCCACTCGGCCGCCTTGCGTTCGCCGGGCCCGGAGTGGTCCCCGTAGTTGCTGGTGTCGATCCGGATGAGGTCCCGGCAGAGGTCGACGACCTCGTCCTCGCCGGAGACGGTCCTGCCCGCGCCCGATTCGCTCACGCTGCTTCCTCCCACTGATCAGTACCGAACTGACTCCATCCTCGCCCTCCGGGCCGCTTCTCCCAAGGGCGATCCCCGGCCGCCGGGGGGTGTGATCGAGGACCCCGGAATGTTTGGTAATGTTTTCCACGTCGGAACGGCCCGCGAGGGACGCGAGACAGACACCTTGTCCGGGTGGCGGAATGGCAGACGCGCTAGCTTGAGGTGCTAGTGCCCTTTATCGGGCGTGGGGGTTCAAGTCCCCCCTCGGACACCAAGCGAAAACCCCACTTCACGTGGGGTTTTCTGCGTTTGGGGGAGCATCGCGTGGCGGGCCGCGCGGGTCCGGTTCGGGATATTCTGTGCCGGTGAACGAGAATCTTCCCCCTTGTCCGAAATGTTCCTGCGAGTACACCTACGAGATGAACGCGCTCGTGGTGTGCCCCGAGTGCGGTCACGAGTGGGTGCCCGCCGAGAGCGACGCCGAGAGCGGTGGGGACGCCGGCGAGCAGGTCGTGAAGGACGCCGTCGGGAACGTGCTGAACGACGGCGACACCGTGACCGTCGTCAAGGCGCTCAAGGTCAAGGGCAGCCCCTCGGGGATCAAGGCCGGCACCAAGGTGCGCAACATCCGGCTCATCGACGGGGTCGACGGGCACGACATCGACTGCAAGATCGACGGCTTCGGGGCCATGCAGCTGAAGTCCAGCGTGGTCAAGAAGGCCTGAGCTGCGCTGTCACGCGCGAGGTAACGACGAGAAGGGGCCCCGCCGCGGCGGGGCCCCTCTTCGTGCGTCCCGTACGGGGTCAGTCGCGCGGGGCCGGGATCGCGGCCCCGGCCGGCTCCGACTCCGCCGCCTGGTCGAGGCGGAAGGCCTCGTTGCCCAGGCCGATGCGGGCGTGCACCGCGGGGCGGCCGGAGCGCAGGAAGAGGCCGTACGCCAGGCCCACGACGGCGGCGGCGGCGATGATGCCTGGCAGGGCCCAGCTCAGCGCGGAGCCCTCCTCGGCGCCGACCAGGACGCCGAAGTCCTTGACCGTGTAGACGGCGATGGCGAGCAGCGCGAGGCCGGCGAGGCCCGCCGCGGCGAGCCGCCAGAGCTGGGCGCCGGCGGTGCCGCGGCGGACGAAGAAGGCGATGACCGCGAAGGAGGCGGTGGCCATGAGGAGGGTCACGCCGAGGGCGCCGACGCTGCCCATCCAGGTGAACAGGTGCAGGACGGGCACGGTGGGGTCGCCGGCCGGGGTGTCGTCGGTGAAGGCGAAGGCCAGGACGACCACGACGGAGATCACGGTCTGCAGGAGCGAGCCGGTGGCGGGCGCGCCGGTGCCCGCGTTGGTGCGGCCGAAGGCGGCCGGGAGCAGGCCCTCGCGGCCCATGGCGAAGGCGTAGCGGGAGACGACGTTGTGGAAGCTGAGCATCGCCGCGAACATGCCGGTCACGAAGAGGATGTGCAGGACGTCGGTGAAGGTGGCGCCCAGGCGGCTCTCGGTGAGCTGGAAGAGCAGGCCGGGTCCGGCCTCGGCGGAGGCCTTGACCACCTCGCCGGGGCCGGTGGCGACGCTGAGGGCCCAGGCGCTGAGGGCGAAGAAGAGGGCGACGAAGCCCACGGCGAGGAACATCACCCGGGAGACCACGATGTGCGGCTTGCTGGTCTCCTCGGCGTAGACCGGGGACTGCTCGAAGCCGACGAAGGCGGCGATGCAGAAGCACAGGGCGGTGCCGAGGCCCGCGCCGGTGAGGGTCTCGGGGTTGAAGGCGTGCAGCGAGAGGCCCTCGGGGCCGGGCTTGCCGAGGGCGGCGACGTCGAAGACGACGACGAGGAGGACCTCGATGAGCAGGAGGACGCCGAGGACCTTGGCGTTGAGGTCGATCTTGAGCCAGCCGAGTGCGCCGGTGAGGGCGACGGCGGCCAGGGCCGGTATCCACCAGGCGAGTTCGGTGTCGAGGTAGGTGGCGAAGAGGCCGGAGATCTCGAAGCCGAGGATGCCGTAGACGCCGACCTGCATGGCGCTGTAGGCGACGAGGGCGACGAACGAGGCACCGGCTCCGGCGGTGGGGCCGAGCCCGCGCGCGATGTAGGCGTAGAAGGCGCCGGCGTTGTGGACGTGCCGGCTCATCTCGGCGTAACCGACGCTGAAGAGGGCGAGGACGGCGCCGAGGATCACGAACAGCAGGGGCTGTCCGACGATGCCCATGACCCCGAAGGTGGTGGGCATGACGCCCGCGACGACCATCAGGGGCGCGCTCGCGGCGAGCACGGAGAGCAGCAGGCCGGCGGTGCCGAGGCGATCGGCGCGCAGGGCGCGGTCCTGGCCCTTGTACGTACGGATCTCGGCCTGGCCGGCCGGGTCGGTGAGCGTGGTGGATCTGCCCGTCGGCATGGCGGGGTGTCCTTTCGGGGCGGGGACGGAGCGGTGCTTGGCTGAGCGGCTGAGCGGTACTTGCTGGGCGGTACTTGCTGGGCGGTACGTGGCCGAGCGGTACTGGCCGGGCTGCGCCGACCGGGGTGGAGTCGGCCGATCTGGGGTCAGGCGGTGCCGAGCGCGGCGCTGCGGGCGGCGAGGAAGGCCTTGTGCGGGTCGAGGTCCGGGTAGGACCACGGGGCCTGGGTGGCGTGGCTGCCGATGCGCTGGAAGAGGGCGGCGGCCTCGGCGGGGCGGCCCTCGCAGAGCTTGGCGTGGGCGAGGAAGTTGAGGTCCACCCGGTTGCGGGGGTGGTCCTCGCGCTCCCACTCCAGCCACCAGTCGAAGGCTGCGCGCAGCACCTGCCGGGCGCGGCGGCCGGACCAGTGCTCGACCCCGGCGTCGGGGGCGTGGCCCTGTCCGGCGGCGAGGACGCGGTAGCGCTCGGCGTGGGCGATGACGGGGAGGACGGCGAGCGGGGAGTCGGCCGGGGATTCCTCGGCGGCCCAGGCGGCGAAGTCGTAGACCTCGTGGAGCGGGTCGCGGCCTGCGGCGGGGGCCCGCTCGGCCAGCCGGGAGACCATCAGGTGGTGGGCGTGGTGGTGTTCGCGGTGGCGGGCCCGGACCTGGTCGAAGTGGCGGCTGAACTCCTCTTCGGTGCCGAAGGCGCGGGTGAGGAGCAGCAGGCCGAGCCAGGGGGTGGGGTCGGCCGGGAGCAGGACCGCGGCGCGGCGGCAGGCCTCCTCGGCGGCCTCGGGGGTGCCCTTGCGGCGCAGGGCGGCGAAGACGGCCGCGCAGGCGAGGAGGGTGACGGCGTCGGCGCTCTCCGGTTCGGCGAGCAGCCACTCGCGCGCCCACGCGGTGGCGGCCGGGGTTTCGGCGAGGACGACGAGGCGGTGCCCGCGGCGGTCCCAGTCGTCACCGGTGGCGACGAGCAGGGTGCGCGCCTTGGCCCAGCGGCCCTGGGTGAACTGTGCGCGGACGTCGACGAGTTCCGTGTCGCAGAGGGCGGAGTCGAAGAGCTGGGCGTCCCGCTTGCGGGCGCGGCCGAGGGGCGGCGGAGGGGGCGGCATCCGCGGGATTCCCTCCAGGACGCGGGCAGTTGGACGGTGTGGCCGGAAGATCACGCACAGCAAAGCGGTACGCACAGCTCCGCGTCAAGGTCCAGTCCACTGCGTGGCTAGTTTCAACTGGTCTTTTCGACAGGTGAGTTGACGTGGTTGTTCCGGTTCGTGGCAGGTTGTCGGCAGGGCGCGCCCCTGTTCGGGCCGGCTCGCGCGCAGGACCGTAGGGTGGGATCCATGACGGCCTACGAAGATCTCCCGCCCATCGAGTTCGCCTTTCCCGGGCCGCTGCGCGATCTGCTGGTGGCGGCGGTCCTGAGTGGCGCCAAGACCACGACCACGGGAGTCCTCGCCGACTACGAGGCGGCGGGGGACCCGCTGCCGGTGGCGGGCGAGATGATGGTGATCGTGGACTCCGCCGAGCGTCCGGTGGGTGTCCTGGAAGTGACGGACGTACAGGTGCTGCGGCTGGCGGACGTGGGGCTTCGGCACGCGCTGGACGAGGGCGAGGGATTCACGTCCGTGGCCGAATGGCGCTCCGGTCACGAGGAGTTCTGGCACGGCCCGCAGATGCGGGAGGCCATCGGCGACCCGCACTTCACGGTCGACGACGACACCCCCGTCGTGGCGGAGCGGTTCCGCCTGGTGACCCGCCTGCCCCTGCCCTAGGGGGCAGGGGCAGGTGCCGGGGTCAGGAGACGGCCGCGGACGCGGCGCGGCCCGCCGCGCGGCCCGAGAAGATGCAGCCGCCGAGGAAGGTGCCTTCCAGGGCCCGGTAGCCGTGGACGCCGCCGCCGCCGAAGCCGGCCGCCTCGCCCGCCGCGTAGAGGCCCGGGAGGGGTTCTCCCGTGGCGGTCAGGACGCGGGAGGAGAGGTCGGTCTCCAGGCCGCCCAGGGACTTGCGGGTCAGGATCGAGAGCCGGACGGCGATCAGCGGGCCCGCCGCGGGGTCCAGGATGCGGTGCGGGGCGGCGGTGCGGATCAGTTTGTCGCCGAGGTACTTGCGGGCGCCGTGGATCGCCGTGACCTGGAGGTCCTTGGTGAAGGGGTTGGCGATCTCCCGGTCGCGGGCGACGATCTCGCGGCGGACGGTCTCCTCGTCGAGGAGCCCGTCCTTGGTGATCGCGTTCATGCCGCGCACCAGCGCGGAGAGGTCCTTCTCGACGACGAAGTCGGCGCCGTTGTCCATGAAGGCCTGCACCGGTCCGGGGACGGCCTGGCGCGCCCGGTCGATGACCCCGCGGACCGACTTGCCCGTCAGGTCCGGGTTCTGCTCGGAGCCGGAGAGTCCGAACTCCTTGCCGATGATGCGCTGGTTGAGGACGAACCAGGTGTGGTCGTGGCCGGTCTTCATGATGTGGTCGAGCGTGCCGAGGGTGTCGAAGCCCGGGAAGAGCGGTACGGGCAGCCGCTTGCCGGTGGCGTCGAGCCAGAGCGAGGACGGGCCGGGCAGGATGCGGATGCCGTGCTTGGCCCAGATCGGGTCCCAGTTCTCGATGCCCTCGGTGTAGTGCCACATCCGGTCCTTGTTGATGTGGCTGGCGCCCGCCCCTTCCGCGATGCCCAGCATCAGGCCGTCCACGTGGGCCGGGACCCCGGAGAGCAGCCGCGCGGGCGGGGTGCCCAGGCGGGCCGGCCACTGGGCCCGTACGAGGTCGTGGTTGCCGCCGATGCCGCCGCTGGTCACGATCACGGCCTGGGCGCGCAGGGAGAACTCCCCGGTGGCCTCGCGGCCGCTCGGGGTGCCGCGTACGGCGCCGGAGGGGGCCAGGACCTCACCGGTCACGGTGTCCAGGGTGCCCGCCGTACGGGAGAGCCCGGTGACCCGGTGGCGGAACTTCAGCTGGACCAGTCCGCGGGCCACCCCGGCCCGTACCCGCCGCTCGAAGGGCTCCACCAGGCCGGGGCCGGTGCCCCAGGTGATGTGGAAGCGGGGGACGGAGTTGCCGTGGCCGTTCGCGTCGTAGCCGCCGCGCTCCGCCCAGCCGACGACGGGGAAGAAGCGGACGCCCTGGGCGTGCAGCCAGGGGCGCTTCTCGCCGGCCGCGAAGTCCACGTAGGCCTCGGCCCAGCGGCGCGGCCAGGCGTCCTCCTCGCGGTCGAAGCCGGCGGTGCCGGCCCAGTCCTGGAGGGCCAGCTCGCGGGTGTCCTTGATCCGCATGCGGCGCTGCTCCGGCGAGTCGACGAAGAACAGGCCGCCGAAGGACCAGTGGGCCTGGCCGCCCATGGACTGCTCCGGCTCCTGGTCGAGCAGGATGACCTTGCGGCCGGCGTCGACGAGCTCGGCGGTGGCCACGAGGCCCGCGAGCCCGGCCCCGATCACGATCACGTCTGCGTCGTACGTCATGTGGAACCCGTCCTCCGTCGGTGGTGGGGCGATCCTTTGCTACGGAGCGGTAACCAGTCAACAGGAGCGGAGGGATCACCGTATGAGCGCGGCCGACGAGGTACTGGACGTGGTGGACCGGGAGGACCGGGTGACGGGGCGCGCGACGCGGGGCGAGGTGTACGCGGCCGGGCTGATCCACCGCTGCGTCTTCGTGCTGGCCCGGGACGGGCGGGGGCGGATCTTCACGCACCGGCGGACGGCTTCGAAGCTGGTCTTCCCCTCGAACTACGACATGTTCGTGGGCGGGGTGGTCGGCGCGGGCGAGAGCTACGCGGGGGCGGCCCTGCGGGAGGCCGAGGAGGAGCTGGGGGTGACGGGTCTGGAGCAGCCCGATCCGCTGTTCAAGTTCCTGCACGAGGGTCCGGGCGGGGCCTGGTGGAGCTACGTGCACGAGGTGCGCTGCGAGCTGCCGGTCCGGCCGCAGGCCTCGGAGGTGGCCTGGCACGCGTGGCTCTCCGAGGAGGAGGTGGCGCGGCGGGTCGCGGACGGCTCCTGGCCGTGGGTGCCGGACGGGCTGGATGCGTACCGCAGGCTGCTGGAGTTCCGCTCGGAGCGCAGGCGGACCGGGGCGCCAGTAGATTGAGCTGGTGATCGACTTCGTCAAGGACGTGCGGCTGTGGTTCGCGCCGGCTCGGGTACGGGACGAGGGCGAGACCCCCGACTACCGCTTCTCGCTGGCCAACGAGCGGACCTTCCTGGCCTGGATCAGGACCGCCCTGGCCCTGATCGGCGGCGGGTTCGCCGTGGACCAGTTCCTGCCCGACCTGCGGTGGGCGGTGCGCGTGGGGATGGCCATCGCGCTGCTCGCGGTGGGCGCGGCCTGTTCCCTGCGCGCGGTGAACCACTGGGTGCGGTGCGAGCGGGCCATGCGGCGCGGCGAGGACCTGCCGATGTCCCGGTTCCCGGTGGTGCTGAGCCTGGGGGTGGGGCTGGTCGCGGTGGCGATGGTGGTGGTCGTCCTGCTGGGCTGGACGAAGGGGCGGTGAGCTCCCCGGCCGACGCCGCCGACCGCGAGGGTCCCGAGGGCCGTGACGCGGGGCTGCAGCCCGAGCGGACCCGGCTCGCGTGGCGGCGTACGACGCTGTCGTGCGCGGTGGTGGCCGTACTGGCGCTGCGCCAGGCGCTGAACGCGGCGGGCGGCTCCCCGGTGGCGGTCGCCGGGGTCGCGGTGATCGCGCTGTTCTGGCTGGCGTTCATGGGGGTGGCGCACCGGCGGGTGCGGGAGCTGGCGGCGGCGCGGCCGGCCGGGCTCTCGGCGGGTGCGGCGCTGGCGGCGACGGCGTGCACGGTGGGCCTGGCGGTGTTCGCGATCGCGCTCATCGGGTGAGCCGATGAACCGATGGTCCGCCTTGTCCCGCCACCCAGGGCACGCAGCGGACAGAACGGGCGATCAGTGCCTTTCCGCACTAGCGTCGGCCCCATGACGACCCTGCACCAGGAACACCCCGCCCAGGAGCACGCCCACGCCCACGGTCCGGACTGCGGCCACCGGGCGGTCGAGCACGGCGACCACGTCGACTACGCGCACGACGGCCATCTGCACCGCGAGCACTCCGGACACTGGGACGAATGCGAGCCCGCCGGGCACGCCCCGCACACGGCCCACGAGCACGCCCACGGCACGGACTGCGGTCACGACTCCGTCCCGCACGGGGACCACGTCGACTTCCTGCACGACGGGCACCGGCACGCGGAGCACGACGGCCACTACGACGATCACTGACGAGCACTGATGGCTGCTGGCGGCTGCTGGCGGCCGCCTGCGGCTGCCGGCGGGCGCCGACGACCGCTGACGGCCGCCGAGGCGCCCACTGACGGAGTTCCCCTCCCCCCGGGCCGCCGTGACTGGCAGGATGCCGAAGGCCCGTCACAGCGACCCGGGGAGAGCGCGGATGCCCGCCGAAGACCCGTACCTCGTCCAGCCCGCGCCCGGGGTGTACGCCTACGTGCAGCCGGACGGCGGCTGGTGCCTCAACAACGCCGGCTTCGTGACCGACGGCGGCCGGACGCTGCTCGTCGACACGGCGGCCACCGAGCGGCGGGCGCTGGCCCTGCGCGCGGCGGTACTGGCCGCCGGGGCGCCGCTCCCCCGCACGGTGGTCAACACCCACCACCACGGTGACCACACCTACGGCAACGGCGTGTTCGCCCCGGAGGCGCTGATCCTGGGGCACGAGAACGCGCGGTCCGAGCAGCTCGCCGCCGGGCGCCAGCTGGAGCTGATCTGGCCGGCGACCGACTTCGGCGCCGTGGACATCACCGCTCCCGATCTGACCTACGGCGACCGCATGACCCTGCACGTCGGGGAGACCGAGGTGCGGGTCATCCACCCGGGCGTCGCGCACACCACGGGCGATTCCATCGTGTGGCTGCCCGGGCAGCGGATCGTCTTCACCGGCGACCTGGTCTTCGCGGAGGGCACGCCGTTCCTGGCGATGGGCTCGCTGGCCGGTTCGCTGCGGGCGCTGGAGCTGCTGCGCTCGCTCGGCGCGGAGACGGTCGTACCGGGACACGGGCCACTGACGGACCCCGGCGCGTACGAGGCCACCGAGCGCTATCTGCGGTACGTGGCCGAGCTGGCCCGGGAGGGCCGTGCGAAGGGGCTGACCCCGCTGGAGGCGGCCCGGGAGGCCGACCTCGGGGAGTTCGGCGCCTGGCGGGAGAGCGAGCGGCTGGTGGCCAACCTGCACCGGGCCTACGCGGAACTGGACGGCGAGCCCGAGGGGGCCGCGCTGGACATTCTGGCGGTGTTGCGGGACATGACGGTGATGAACGGCGGGACGCCGATCCTCTGCCACGCCTGACGGGCGGGGCCCTGCGGACGGGGCGGGCCGGAGACGGCTTCGGCTCATGCACTGGACGGCATACCGACTGGTCGGCATCATGGGTCGCGATCGTTCTGTCGTCGTCAACTCCTTACGGAGGCGCGCACCATGACCTCAGCCCCGGACCCGGCCCCCGCACCGGATCGCTCTGCGGCCCCCTCCGCAGCCCCCTCCGGCCCGCGAGGCCTCGATCTGGAGCGCCTGCGGGACCATCTCGACCGGGCCCGGCCGGGCCTGGTGGCCGGGCCGCTGACCGGCCGGCTGATCGAGGGCGGCCGCTCCAACCTCACGTACGAGGTGGGTGACGGGAGCTCACAGTGGGTGGTGCGCCGGCCGCCGCTGGGGCACGTACTGGCCACCGCGCACGACATGCGGCGCGAGCACCGGGTGATCGCGGCGCTGCACGGCACCGCCGTGCCGGTGCCCGAGCCGCTGCTGCTGTGCGAGGACGAGGCCGTGCTGGGGGCGCCGTTCTACGTGATGGAGTACGTGGACGGGGTGCCGTTCCGGACGGCCGAGCAGCTCGCCGCGCTCGGCCCCGAGCGGACCCGGCGCGCGGTGCTGGGCCTGGTGGACACCCTGGTCGACCTGCACGCGGTGGACCCGGAGGCGATGGGCCTGGGCGATTTCGGGCGGCCCGAGGGCTTCCTGGACCGGCAGCTGCGCCGCTGGGGCAAGCAGCTCGCGGCCTCCCGGGGGCGGGAGCTCGCCGGCATCGACGAACTGCACGGCGCCCTCGGGCGGGCCCTGCCCGACTCCCCCGCGCCCACGGTGGTGCACGGGGACTTCCGGCTCGACAACGTGCTGATCGGCGGCTCCGACGACCGGATCCGGGCAGTGCTGGACTGGGAGATGTCCACGCTCGGCGATCCGCTGACGGACCTCGGGCTGCTGGTGATGTACAGCTCCGACCTGGGCCTGACCGACTCCCCGGTCAGCACGACCAGCGCGGCCCCCGGCCATCCGGCGCCCGCCGAGCTGATCGAGCGGTACGCGGCCCGCTCGGGCCGGGACACCTCACAGGTCGCCTGGTACACGGCCTTCGCCTGGTTCAAGCTCGCGGTGATCCTCGAAGGCATCCACTACCGCTTCACGCTCGGGCAGACCGTCGGCTCGGGCTTCGACCGGATCGGCGAGCTGGTCCCGGTCTTCATCGAGCACGGTCTCACCACACTCCGGCAACCGCACGAAGGCTGAGGAACCCCATGGATTTCGCATTCGACGCCCGCACCGAGGAACTCCGCGGACGGCTCCTTTCGTTCATGGACGAGTACGTCTACCCGGCGGAAGCCGTCGCCGCCGAGCAGCGCGCACGGCTGGCCTCGCCCTGGGACACCCCGGCCGTGTTCGGTGAACTGAAGGCCGAAGCGCGCCGCCAGGGACTCTGGAACCTCTTCTTGCCCAACGCGGAGCACGGCGCCGGGCTGACCAACCTCCAGTACGCCCCGCTCGCCGAGATCACCGGCCGCAGCCCGCACCTGGCGCCGACCGCGACGAACTGCGCGGCTCCGGACACCGGGAACATGGAGCTGCTCTCGCAGTTCGGGAACGAGGAGCAGAAGAAGCAGTGGCTGGAGCCGCTGCTGGCCGGGGAGATCCGGTCCGCGTTCGCGATGACCGAGCCGGAGGTGGCCTCCTCGGACGCCACGAACATCGAGACGCGGATCGAGCGTTCCGCGAGCGGCGACGAGTACGTGATCACGGGCCGCAAGTGGTTCATCTCCGGGGCCATGAACCCGGACTGCAAGATCTTCATCGTCATGGGCAAGACCGACCCCGAGGGCGCCGACCCGCGCCGCCAGCAGTCCATGATCCTGGTCCCCCGGGACACTCCGGGGGTCGAGATCCGGCGCGCGATGACCGTGTACGGGTACGAGGACCACGACCACGGCGGCCACGCCGAGGTCGTCTTCGACGGGGCCCGGGTGCCGGCGGAGAACCTGATCGGCGAGGAGGGCGGCGGCTTCGCCATCGCCCAGGCCCGCCTCGGGCCGGGCCGGATCCACCACTGCATGCGGCTCATCGGCATGGCGGAGCGGGCCATCGAGCTGATGTGCCGGCGCGCGGTGGGCCGTACCGCCTTCGGCAAGGAGCTGGCCGCGCAGGGCGTCGTACAGAACTGGATCGCGGACGCCCGGGTCACCGTGGAGCAGCTGCGGCTGCTGGTGCTGAAGACGGCCTGGCTGATGGACACGGCCGGCAACCGGGGTGCGCACACCGAGATCCAGGCCATCAAGATCGCGACCCCGCGGGCGGTGGTGCGGATCCTGGACGACGCGGTGCAGCTGCACGGCGCGGGCGGGGTGAGCCAGGACTTCCCGCTGGCGGAGCTGTGGGCCGCGGCGCGGACGCTGCGGCTGGCGGACGGGCCGGACGAGGTGCACCAGCGCTCGCTGGCGCACCGGGAGCTGAAGCGGTACCGCTAGCGGACCTCCGGCGGGCGTGGCGGAGGACTTCGGTCCCGCGGGAGCGGACCTTTAATGGTCCAGACCACTGGGGAAGTCCGATATATTCGGGATGTCCCCCACTGAAAGTGCCCTTCGCCATGCCCAGCTCCACCCTGGCCCCCGCCGCCGCGCCGCACGCCACGGCCTCCCCCGTCACCGCGTCCGCGGCTCCGGCGGTCAAGGTCGCCAACCCCGGCCCGCTCGGCCTGGCGGCGTTCGCCCTCACCACCTTCGTGCTCAGCCTCTTCAACTCGGGGCTGATCTCGAACGCCGCTCTCAGTGCCGTCGTACTGCCGCTGGCGCTGTTCTACGGCGGCCTCGCGCAGTTCGTCGCGGGCATCATGGAGTTCCGCCGCGGCAACACCTTCGGGACCACGGCGTTCGTCTCGTACGGCGCGTTCTGGATGTCCTTCGCGGGCTACGTGAAGTTCGTCGTCCCGACGCTGCCGGCCGACCAGGCGCACGTGGCGACCGGCTGGTTCCTCGTGGCCTGGTTCATCTTCACCGCGTACATGTCGATCGCCGCCATGAAGCTGGACGTCGCGCACCGCGTGCTGTTCGTCTCGCTGGCACTGACCTTCCTGTTCCTCGCCCTCGGCGACCTGGCGCAGAGCACGGCGCTGGGCCACACCGGCGGCTTCCTCGGCCTCTTCACCGCGGGCGTCGCCTGGTACATCTCCTTCGCCGTGGTCGCCAAGGAGACCTGGGGCCGCGAGGTCGCACCGCTCGGCTAGGAGCTCTCCACGGCCACCGGTGCGGGGGTGGCAGCGGCGGCGGGGTGGCCCGCCGCCGTCTCGATGACCTCGTCCAGCACCTCGCGGGACCGGAGCAGATCGGCGATCAGCCGGTCGATCCGGTCCCGTTCCGTTTTCAGCTCGGCGACGAGCGCGGGCGTGGCCCGTACGTTCGGCCCGCCGTCCGCATCGCGCATGCAGGGCAGGATCTGCCCGATCTTCGCGCTGTGCAGTCCGGCCGCGTAGAGCTCCTGGATGCGGATGACCCGGTCCACCGCCCGCTCCGTGTAGTCGCGGTGGCCGCCGGGCGTCCGGTCGGAGACCAGCAGTCCCTGCGTCTCGTAGTACCGCAGCGAACGCTCGCTGACCCCGGTGCGCGCCGCCAACTCCCCGATCCGCATGTGCACTCCACCCCGGGTCCCGACTTGAATCTGACATCAGCGTCAGGTTTTACGGTACCGGCATGACTCAGACACAGCAGGTCCCCGCCGCATCCCGTCTCTTCGAATCCGCCCGCCTCGGCGGCCTGGAGCTCCCCAGCCGCCTGGTGATGGCGCCGCTGACCCGCAACCGGGCGGGGGCGGACGGGGTCCCCGGGACCCTCATGGCCACCTACTACGCCCAGCGCGCCTCGGCCGGTCTGATCATCGCCGAGGGCACCACCCCGAGCGCCGTCGGACAGACCTACCCGAACATCCCCGGCATCCACAGTCCGTCGCAGATCGCCGGCTGGCGCCGCGTCACCGACGCCGTGCGGGCCGCCGGCGGGCGGATGTTCCTCCAGCTGCAGCACGGCGGCCGGGTCGGGCACCCCGACACCAGCGGGCACGTACCGCTCGCGCCCTCGGTGGTGCGCTTCCCGGAACCGCTGCAGACCCCCGGCGGGCTCCGGGAGGCCGTCGACCCGCGGGAGATGACGCCCGAGGACATCGCGGCGACCGTCGCGGACTTCGCGAAGGCGGCCCGCCACGCCGTGGAGGCGGGCTTCGCCGGGGTGGAGGTGCACTCCGCCAACGGCCACCTGCTCCACCAGTTCCTGGCGCGGAACACCAACCTGCGCACGGACGGGTGGGGCGGGTCGGTGGCGGGCCGGATCCGGTTCACCACCGAGGTGGTCCGGGCCGTCGCCGAGGCGATCGGCCCCGAGCGGGTCGGCGTACGGATCTCCCCCGGAGTCGAGGTCAACGGCGTCGAGGAGGGCGACACCGAGGAGATCTACCCGGCCCTGGTCGAGGCCCTGGCGGAGGTCGGGCCGGTCTACCTGCACCTGGTCCACGCCGACCCGGACCAGCCGCTCTTCCGGAAGATCCGCGCGGCCTGGCCCGGCACCCTGATCGCCAACCCCCGGCTGTCCCACGAGGAGGTCGCCTCCGACGGCGGCGAACGGCGGGCCGGGGCGCTGCTGGCCGGGGGCGCCGACCTGGTGGCGCTCGGGCGGGGGTTCCTCGCCAACCCCGACTTCGTGGAGCGGCTGCGCACCGGCGCACCGCTCAACGAGCTCCGCCCGGAGCTCCTGATGTACGTGTCCGGGCCGGAGGGCTACACCGACTACCCCGCGCTGCGCCCCGCGCCCGCTACGGGCGCAGTGCCCGCATCAGCAGGTCCGCGAGGTGGTCGGCCACCTGCTGCGGCGTGAGCGGGCCGCCCTCGCGGTACCAGGTCGACAGGTGGTGGACGGAGCCGAAGTGGTAGTCCACCACCAGGTCGGCCGGGGTGGCGTCGGAGAAGACCCCGGTGCGCTGGCCCTCTTCGACCAGCGCGCGGAACCGCTCGTGGTAGCGCCGGCGCTCCGCCCGGACCTGCTTGAACTTCTCCGGGCTGAGCTGGTGCATGGAGCGGAAGAAGATCGCCGCGTCGTCCAGGTTCTCGATCGTGGTGACCACGACATCGGCGGCCGCGGCGCGCAGCCGCTCCTCCACCGGCGCGTCGGAACCGGCCACCGCGTCGAGGCGCTGCTGCTGGAGCCGCAGCATGCGCGCGTACACCTCGTGCAGCAGGTCGTCCTTGGATCCGAAGTAGTGGTAGAGCGCGCCCTTGGTGACCCCGGCCGCCTCGACGATCTCCTGGACCGAGGTGCGGTCGTAGCCCCGCTCGGCGAACAGCCTGGTCGCGACGGCGAGCAGCCGGCGCGGTACCGGGGCCTCGTGCGCCCCGACGGTCTCCGTCGTGGTCTTGGCGGCCATGGCTGTCGCCTCCCTTTCGTGGTGCTCTCTGGTGGGGTTCCGTGCGGCCGCGGTCCGGCCGTTTTCAGCCGTGGTCGCGGTCGCGCAGTTCCCGTCGCAGGATCTTGCCACTGGTCGTCTTCGGAAGGACAGGCAGGATCTCCACCCGGCGCGGGTATTTGTACGCGGCGAGGCGCTCGGCGCAGTACGCGGACAGTTCCGCCGGGTCGGCCGCGGTCCCGGGGCGCAGGCTGACGTAGGCCTTCACGCTCTCCCCGCGGTAGGGGTCGGGGATGCCGACGACGGCCGCCTCGCGCACGGCGGGGTGGGTGTAGAGCACGTCCTCGACCTCGCGCGGCCAGACCTTGAAGCCGGAGGCGTTGATCATGTCCTTCTTGCGGTCGACCACGTAGAGCCAGCCCTCGGGATCCATGAACCCGACGTCTCCGGTGCGCAGTTCGCCGTCCGGGAAGGCCTTGGCCGTGTCGGCGAGCAGGCCCCAGTAGCCGGGGACGACCTGTGGTCCGCGTACGGCTATCTCCCCGGTCTCCCCGAAGGGGACCTCGGCGCCGCTCTCGTCGAGGATCCGTACGAGGGTGTCGGCGCCGGGCACGCCCACGGAGAGGGTGCCCGAGGCCGGGTCCACGGGGGCTTCGTGGTGGACGGGCACGGAGGCGCAGGGGGCGGTGCACTCGGTGAGGCCGTAGCCGTTGCGCAGGTAGAACCCGTAGGCGGCGCGGAGGCGTTCGACCAGGGCGGGCGGCAGGGGGGCGCCGCCGGAGGAGACCACCTGGAAGGAGGCGAAGTGGTCCCGGGTGGCTCCGGGGTGGGCGGCGAGCGCCATGAAGGCGGTGGCCGGGCCCACGGTGTAGGCGGGGCGGTGTTCGAGGAAGGCGTCGAGGACGGCTCCGGCGTCGAAGCGGTGGGCGAGGACCAGGGTGCCGGCGTTGGTGAAGCAGGCTGCGAGCTCGCACACCATGCCGGTGATGTGGAAGAGCGGGGCGAGCGCGAAGTAGCCGGAGCCTTCGGGGAGGGGGTGGCCGGTCACCTGGCGCATGGCGTTGTGGGTGAGGGCGCCGTGCGGGTTCATGGCGCCCTTGGGGGTGCCGCTGGTGCCGGAGGTGTAGCTGATGAGGGCGGTGTCGGCGGCCTTGAGCTCCGGAGCGGGCGGGGCGGGGTGGCCTCGGTGGGCCACGGTGTGGAGGTCGGCCGCGTCGGCCGCCTGCTCCGGGCGGCCCGGCGCGAGGACCCGTACGTCGTCGCGGGTCTGGAAGTCCAGGTCGCAGGCGGTCAGGACGGTGCGCACGGCGGTGCCCCGCATGGCCCCGCGCAGGTACGCGGACCAGGCGCCGGCCTCGCAGACCAGGGCGGCGGCCCCGGAGTCGCGCAGGATGTGGCCGACCTCGCCGGACTTGTACATGGGGTTGAGCGGGACCACGACCGCCCCGGCCTTCCAGGCGGCCAGGACGGCGAGGACGAAGTGCGGGGTGTTCTGGAGCATGACGGCGACCCGGTCCCCGCGGCGGATGCCGTCGGCGGCGAGGTGGCCGGCGAGGGAGTCGGAGAGCGCGTCGGCCTCGGCGTAGGTGAGGCGGCCGTCGAAGTAGGCGAGCGCGGTGCGGCCGGGGGCGCGGGCGACGGCGGCGCGGAAGGCGTGCAGCACGCTGGGCGGCGGTGCGATCGGGGCCCGCTGGGCCGGGCTGAGCAGGCCGACCCAGGGCTTGGTGGCGTAGCGGGAGGGCGGGGGCGTCGTGGCCGCGGCGCTCACCGGGCTTCCCACTTGCGCTGGAGGTGGTTCATGCCGCTCAGCCAGCGGTCCGGCTCGGTGGCGCGGGCCGCGTAGAAGTCCGCGACCTCGGGGTGCGGGAGGATCAAGAACCGGCCCTTCTCCATGCCGTCGAACAGTGCGTCCGCGACCGCTTCCGGCTCGATCGCGGTCGGCGCGAGGACCAGCTCGCCCGCCGATCCGGAGGCGGTGAGCATGTCGGTCCGGACCCCCTGCGGGCAGATGGCGTGGACCTGGAGCCCGCGGTGGCGGTAGGTCAGCGAGAGCCATTCCGCGAAGGCGAGCGCGCCGTGCTTGGTGACACTGTACGGGGCGGCTCCGATCATGGTCAGCAGCCCTGCGGCCGAGACGGTGGACACGAACCGGCCGCTCCCGCGCTCCAGCCAGTCGGGCAGCAGCAGCCGGGCGGCGCGGACGTGGGCCATGACGTTGGTGTCCCAGGCCGCCTCCCAGACGGCCTCGTCGGCGAAGGCGTCTCCGCCGGAGGCGAGGCCCGCGTTGGCGCAGTAGACGTCCACGGTGCCGCCGAGCGCCTCGCGGGCCTGCGCGGCCACGGTCGAGGCGTCGCCGGGCACCGCGACGGCGCGGGCGCCGATCGCCTCGGCGACGGAGGCCGCCTTGGCGGGGTCGAGGTCGTTGACCGCGACGGTCGCCCCCTCGGCGGCGAAGCGGTGGGCGAGGGCGGCTCCGATGCCGCCGCCCGCGCCGGTGACGACGACTCGCTGGTCCTGGAACGCGTTCACGGGTCAGCCCTTCGTGTGGTGGTGCCTCGGGTGCCTCGGCGCCCTGTGCGGCTGAGCCGCCTGCCGGATCACGGGGCAGACTAACCAGTCGGTATGTGCGAGTGGAAGGGTGCGGAGCCCTACTTTGGCGCGATGACGCTGTCGCGACGCGGGTTGCTGGGTCTGGCCGGGGCGGCGGGCGCCGCGGGCGCCCTGGGGGCGGGAGCCCCGGGACCCCCGGGAACGCAGCCGGTGGGCGCGCCCGGCGGCCGGGTGCGGACCGGATTCGAGCGGCTCGCCGCGGACGGGTACGCGGTACTGGCCGGGCAGCGGGTCGGGGTGGTCACCAACCCGACGGGGGTCACCGCGGACGCCCGCCACCTGGTCGACGTACTGCACGCGGACGAGCGCGTGGACCTGGTTGCGGTGTTCGGCCCCGAGCACGGCTTCCGGGGCACCGCCCAGGCGGGCGGTTCGGAGGGGGCCGGGCGGGATCCGGCGACCGGGCTGCCCGTGTACGACACGTACGACAAGAGCGGGCAGCGGCTCGCGGACGTCTTCACGGCGGCCGGCGTCGACACCGTCGTCTTCGACATCCAGGACGTCGGCGCCCGCTTCTACACCTACATCTGGACCCTCTACGACTGCATGCGCGCGGCCGCCCTCGCCGGCAAGGCGGTGGTGGTGCTGGACCGCCCCAACCCGGTCGGCGCCCGGCGGGCGGCCGGGCCCGTCCTGCAGCGCCCGTACGCGAGCTTCGTGGGCCGGGAGCCGATCGCACTGGCGCACGGGATGACGGCGGGCGAACTGGCCGGGCTCTTCGCGGGCGAGTTCCTCCGGGGAGCCGGCGCCGCCCCGCGGCTGGAGGTGGTGCGGATGGCGGGATGGCGGCGGGAGTCCTTCTTCGAGGAGACCGGGCTGCCCTGGGTGCCGCCGAGCCCGAACATGCCGACGCCGGGCACGGCCCTGGCGTACGCCGGGACCTGCCTGTTCGAGGGGACGAACCTGTCGGAGGGGCGCGGTACCACCACCCCCTTCGAGCTGGTCGGCGCCGAGGGCGTGGACCGGCGGTGGGCGGAGGTGGCGAACGCGCTGGAGCTGCCCGGCGTGTGGTTCCGGGAGGCCTATTTCACGCCTTCCTTCTCCAAGCACGCCGGGAAGACCTGCGGCGGGGTCCGGCTGCTCGTCCACGACCGGGAGGCCTTCGATCCGGTACGGGCCGGGATCGGGCTGCTGGTCACCGCGCGGCGGGTGTGGAGCGGCTTCGCGTGGCGCTCCGACCAGTGGATCGACCGGCTGACGGGCTCGGACCGGGTCCGGCGGATGGTCGACGCGGGGGCGGGCGTGGAGGAGATCGCGGGCGACTGGGCGGCGGGGCTGGCGGGGTTCGCGGCGGTACGGGAGGAGTACCTGCTGTATCCGTGAACCGGTGGGCGCGCAGGGGCTGGCCGGGCGGCCCGTTCCGCAGGATGCTGCGGAACAGGGACACGGCGTGGAGGGGGGCGTCATGGTGCACATCGGCGGGACGGTGCCTGCGAGGGCGACGGGGACGGCGGCGGGGATCGGGGCCCGGCCGTACGTGGAGCTGACCTTCGACGCGCAGGGCGACGCGGGCCCGGGCGCGCGGGAGGCGGTCTTCGGGATCGAGGCCACGGACCTGCTGGTCTTCGCCCACGGATGGAACTCCGACCGGTCCACCGCGATCCGGCTCTTCGACCGGTTCTACGCCCCCTTCGCGGATCTGGTGGGGACCGGGGTGCGGCTGGGGTACGTGGGGGTGGTGTGGCCCTCGATCCGCTTCTCGGACGAGCCGATACCCGACTTCGACGCCCGGGGCGCGGTGGAGGGCGCCGTGGTGGGTGCCGCGGAGCCGGGCCACGGAACGGCCCTGGACCCGGCCACCCGGCGGTCCCTCGGCGCCTTCTGGCCGGGCCGGGCGGCGGAGCTGGACCGGATCGCCGAGCTGCTGGAGGAACGGCCCACGCGAGAGGGCGACTTCACCGAGTTCGGCGCGCTCGTACGGGAGCTGGCCGGGGTCGACGGGGTGGGCACGGGCGACGATCTGGCGGCGGCCTTCGCCCCGCGCGAGGTGCCGGACTTCCTCAGCGGGGACGTCCTGCGGGTGTGCCGGGAGTTCACTGACGCCCTGGCCGAGGCGGGCGCCACGTTCCCCGGGGGCGGGGCGGGCGCCGGCGGCTCCCCCGGCTCCTCGGCCGGTTCCTCGGCCGACTCCTCCCCCGGCTTCTCGGCGGGCGGCGGCATGCGGACGCTGTGGAACGGCGCCAAGGAGGTGCTGCGGCAGGCCACGTACTACCAGATGAAGGCGCGGGCCGGGGTGGTCGGCGAGCACGGCCTGGGGCCGCTGCTGGCGGAGCTGGCCGGCCGCCGTCCGGCCCTGCGCGTGCACCTCATCGGACACAGCTTCGGCGGCCGGGTGGTCTCCTTCTCGCTGCGCGGGCTGCCGTCCGGGGCGCGGAACGTGAAGTCCCTGACCGTCCTCCAAGGAGCCTTCTCCCACTACGCGTTCGCCGACAGCCTGCCGCACGACCGGGGGCGCGGGGGCGCCCTGCGCGGACTGCAGGACCGGGTCGACGGGCCGCTGACCGCCTGCCACTCCTCCTACGACTCCTCCCTCAAGGTCTTCTACCCGCTGGCCTCCCGGATGGCCGGCGATTCGGCCGGTCTGCTCGGTTTCGACGAGCGGTGGGGCGCGATCGGGCACGACGGGGTGCGGGGGGTGCCCGGAGCCCCGCGGCTGACGCTGGACGCGGCGCTGCGGGGCGGCCTGCCCGCCACGGGCTGCGTGAGCGTGGACGCGGGCTCCGTGGTCCGCCGCGGCGGGGCCCCCTCGGGGGCGCACAGCGACATCTGCCACGAGGAGCTGGCCCGGCTGGTGGTGCTCGCGGGGCGCATGGGGCGCTGAGTTTTGGCCATGTGCCACCCGTACGCCTCGACCGCCCCCGCATGCGCCCGCACCAGGCCGGGCATGTTGGGCACACGGCGCCGGTCCTGTGGGGAACACAGCGCGGCGGGCACGGCGCCCGGTGCTGGGCGCTCGGCGGAGGTGAAGGTGTGATGGCGGGATTCCGGAGTCTGGCCCATCAGGTGCGCGACGCACGCAACGACGGGGCCCTGCGGCGCCACTCGCTGCGCCGCTGCCTGGAGCGGTTCGCCCCCTACGGGCACCGCGCGACCTGGTGGCACCTGTGCGACCGGCACGGGATCGGCCCCGAGGACCGGGCGGCGGACCCGTCGCGGCTGGTGGCCGCGCTGGAGGAGCTGGAGGAGGCGCGGGCGGTCTGGCTGGAGTACGAGCGGCAGTTCGCGGAGCGCCGGCGGCGCGAGAAGCACGACGGGCTGCGCCGGCCCGAGTGGGCGTGGAGCGGCAGCGGGGACGCGGTGGTGCGGTGCGCCGATCCGGGGGTACGGCCGCAGGGGGCGCTGGGCGAGGTGCTCAGACGGCTGGTGGAGGCACTGGAGTCGGAGCCGGGGACGGGGTGTCCGGTGTGCGGGGCCCGGGAGTTGCACTGGCCGGTGCCGGTGGCGGCGGTTGCCGCCGGAGCCGGGGTGAGCGCGCCCGGCGGCGGGCCCGGCGGTACTGCGGCCGGGGCCGCCTGGGCGTGGGACGGTCCGGTGTGCGCGGGCTGCGGGATCGTGGTGCCCAGACCGGCGCTCGCGGACGCGGCGCTCCAGGGGGCCGATCTGGCGGGGGCGGCGTGAGCGGGGCGGGCATGGAGGCGGGGGCGGCGGCGAAGGTCCGGGAGTCGGCGCCGACGGAGTCCGCACGTTCCGGGCAGGACCCGGCGCGGTCCGGGCGACCAGGGCCGGGGCCGGAGTCCGTCCGGCGGAGACCCGGGCCCGCGGGGCCGACCCTGGTGGTGTCGCTGAACGGTTCCCGGGGCGCCGCCGACGGCGCGGCCGTCCCGATGAGCCCCGGGGACCTGGTGGACGCCGCGCTCGCGGCGGTGGCCGCCGGGGCCCGGGAGGTGCTGGTCCATCCGCGCACCCCGTGCGGCCGCGAGAGCCTCTCGCCCCGGGTGGTCGGGCCGCTGCTGGAGGCCCTGCGCGACGCGGGCCTCAGGGGCGGGAGCGGGGTCCGGGGCGGTCCCGGGCCCGGCGGCGGGGTGGCGGTCTCCGTGGCCGTGAGCGCGGGGGCCGAGCCGGATCACGCGGGGCGGCTCGCGCGGGTGCGGAGTTGGACGGTGCTGCCCGACCGGGCGGTGGTGCGGTTCGCGGAGCCGGGGGCGCGGGAGCTCGCCGAGGCGCTGCTGGAGCGCGGGGCGGCGGTGGACGCGGAGGTCGCGGTGGGCGGGGCGGCTGCGGACACCGAGGCAGCCACGGGAAGGGCGGCGGCGGGCGGGGCGGCGGCGGACGCCGAGGGCGCGGTGAGCGGGGCGGCCGGGTCCCTCGCGCGGTTCCTCGCCTGGCCGGTACGGGACCCCGCGCGGGTCCGGCTGGTGGCCGAGCTGGCCTCCGCCGACCCCGGGCCGGTGGCCGAGCTGCTGCGCCGGCTGCCGCCGGTGCCGGTGGTGCTGTTCGGGCGGGAGGCGGCGGCCTGGCCGGCGCTGCGGCTGGCCGCGCGGTACGGCGCCGGGGCGCGGATCGGCGTAGGAGACGTGCTGCACCTGCCGGACGGCCGGGCGGCGCGGTCGAACGCCGAACTGGTCGCGGCGGCCTCCCGCGCGCGGGAGGTCACAGCAGCCGGGAGCCGGTGATCCGTTCGCCGAAGACGTCGTCCGGGTTGGAGAGGGCGCAGTTCTCCAGGGAGAGGCATCCGCAGCCGATGCAGTCGGTCAAGTGGTCACGCAGGCGGCCGAGTTGAGCTATCCGCTGGTCGAGCTCGGCGCGCCAGCTCTCCGAAAGCAGGGCCCAGTCCTCACGGTTGGGGGTGCGGCCTTCGGGGAGCTGGGCGAGGGCGTCGCGGATGCTGGCCAGGGGGATGCCGACGCGCTGGGCGGCCCGTACGAACGCCACGCGGCGCAGCGCGTCTCGGGTGTAGCGGCGCTGGTTCCCCGAGGTGCGGCGGCTGCTGATCAGCCCCTTGGTCTCGTAGAAGTGCAGTGCGGAGACGGCCGCGCCGCTGCGGGCGGACAGCTGGCCGACGGTGAGCTCGTGGACCTTCTCGGGAATCTGCGGCACACCGCCGAGGGTAATCGGCCGGGCCGGGATTCGGGGTCGGGCGCTTCACCGACCGTCATTGACAGATCCATGACGACCCCAGCATTCTGAGCAAGCGCTTATTCGCCAGGGAGAGGTACGGGTATGTCCGAGCCGAGGATCTTCACGTCCGCCGAGCAGCTCACCGCCGGGATCGGCGCACCGCTCGGCCCGAGCGACTGGCTGGAGGTGGACCAGAAGCGGATCGACCTCTTCGCGGACGCCACCGGGGACCACCAGTGGATCCACGTGGACCCGGAGCGGGCGGCGACCGGACCCTTCGGCTCCACGATCGCGCACGGATACCTCACGCTGTCGCTACTGCCGAGCCTGGTGCCGCAGATCATGCGGGTCGAGGGCATGAAGATGGGCATCAACTACGGGGTGAACAAGGTGCGTTTCCCCGCGCCGGTGCCGGTCGGTTCGCGGCTGCGCGCGACCGCCCTGATCACCGAGGTCGTGGAGGCGGGCGGCGGCGTCCAGGTGTCGGCCACCGTGACCGTCGAGATCGAGGGCGGCGAGAAGCCCGTGTGCGTGGCGGAGTCGGTGTCCCGCTACTACTTCTGATCCACCGCTGGGCCCGCGGCCGGCGCATCGGCCGCGCCGGAGCCCGCGCCCACCATGCGGAGCACGAGGCCGGCGTAGAGCGCGCCGACCTCGTCGGGCGTGCGACGGCCGTCGGCGCTGAACCAGCGGGCGACGTCGATGCAGAGCGACAGCACGGCAAGGGTGGTGCCGGGGACGTCCGGGACGAAGAACTCCCCGGCCGCGACGCCGTCGGCGAGGATGCGGCGGATGGCCGCGTCGCTCTGCCGGCGCAGGGCCACGATGTCGGAGCGGTGCTCCGGAGCGAGAGCATCGAGCTCGTACTGGACCACGCGCGCGGTGGTGTGATGCGCGGCGTGCCAGCGCACGAAGGACCGTACGGCCACGTCGAGCCGCTCGGCGGCGCTGCCGGGGCCGGAGGCGGCGGAGTCGAGGATCGCCAGCGCCTTGTCGTGGCCGATCCGGCTGATCCGGTGGAGCAGCTCTTCCTTGGTCTTGTAGTGGATGTAGAGCGCGGCCGGGCTCATGCCGGCCCGCCCCGCGATGTCCCGCGTGGTGGTGGCGTGATATCCGCGCTCCGCGAAGGCCTCCACGGCGGCGACGAGCAGCCGCCGCGCGGCGTCGGGAGTGACCTCCGACCACGGCCGGTAACCGCTGATCTCCTCCGCGCTGTCCATCGCTCGCTCACCCTCTTCGGCCTGTAGGAATGAACAGCCTACCGGAGGGTGGTGAGCAAGCGCTTAGCGATCCTGGGGAGTGGGCTGCTTCGGGACCGCGAAGGGGTCGTAGCCCGTCATGATCTTCTCCATCCGGGCCTGGTCGACCCGGGTGACGATCTGGGTGACCTCCTGGCGGTCGCGGATCACCTTGGCGAGGGTGAAGGCCGAGGTGGTGAGGTAGAGGACCGCGATGCCGAGGAAGGCCCGGACCCAGCCGTCAGCCTCCATGTTGTAGATCCCCAGGGCCACCGCGCCGATGGCGACGCCGAAGGAGGCGACGGCCTGGCCGTAGTAGGCCCCCGTGTTCTGCTGCTTGACCGGTGTCTCGTTCATGGGTCCAGCTTCGGGCGGGCCGGGCCCCGGCACATCCGCGCGCGTACTCACTTACGTACTCAGGAACTTCGGGGACTCCCGGGGGCTCTTGGGGGCTCTTGGGGGCTCTTGGGGGCTCTCGGGAACTCCGGGGGGCCACTCAGAAAGCCGAAACCCCCGTACGGGCGCGGCCGATGAGGAGCTTCTGGATCTGGCTGGTGCCCTCGTACAGGGTCATCACACGGGCGTCGCGCAGCAGCTTGCCGGCCGGGTACTCGTCGATGTAGCCGTAACCGCCGTGCACCTGGAGGGCGTTGCTCGCGGCGCGGACGGCGGCCTCGGAGGCGAAGAGCTTGGCGGTGGAGGACTCGGTGGCGAAGGGCAGTCCGCGGTCGATCAGATCGGCCACCCGCCAGGTCAGCAGCCGGGCCGCGTCCACGTCGACGGAGATGTCGGCGATCAGCTCCTGGACCAGCTGGTGGTGGGCGATCGGCTTGCCGAACTGCTCGCGCTGGGCCGCGTAGGAGACGGCCGCGTCCAGCGCGGCCTGGGCGATGCCCACACAGCCCGCGGCGACGGACATCCGGCCCTTGGCGAGGGCCGACATGGCGACGGAGAAGCCCTTCCCCTCGGGGCCGAGCATCGCGGAGGCGGGCACGCGCACGCCGTCGAGGGAGAGTTCGGCGGTGGCCTGGCCGCGCAGGCCCAGCTTGCCGTGGATCTCGCGGCGGGCCAGGCCGGGGGTGTCGGTGGGCACGAGGAACGCGGAGATTCCGCGGTGGCCGGGGTCCTCGTTGGTGCGGGCGAAGAGCAGGACCACGTCGGCCCAGGTGCCGTTGGTGATGAACATCTTGCTGCCGCTGATCACGTACGAGTCGCCCTCGCGCCGGGCCCGGGTGGTCAGGGCGGCGGCGTCGGAGCCGGTGCCGGGCTCGGTGAGCCCGAAGCAGCCGAGGGCCTCGCCGGAGCACAGGCGGGGCAGCCAGTCGCGCTTCTGCTCCTCGCTCCCCCAGGCGGCGACGGTCTTGGCGACCAGGCCCAGGGAGACGGAGACGATGCCGCGCACGGCGGAGTCCCCGCGGCCGAGTTCCTCGGTGACCAGGACGTAGGAGAGGTGGTCCCCGCCGGAGCCGCCGTACTCCTCGGGGACGGTCAGGCCGAGGAAGCCGACGGAGCCGAGCTTCTTCACGATGGCCCGGTCCACGCTCTCGGCGCGGTCCCACTCGGCGGCGTACGGAGCGATCTCGCGCTCGGTGAACGCGCGGGCGAGATCGCGGACGGCGGACTGCTCCTCGCTGAGTTCCAGATTCACCGGGCACCTCCGGGTGGGGACGGGATCGGATGGGGTTAATTACCACTGCTAGTTTAAATCCGGCAGGCCTTACTATGTGGCGCATGGCCAGACCGCGCAAGCCCCTTCTCAGCAGATCGCTCATCGTCGAGGCGGCGGGTGCGCTGGTGGACGGCGAGGGACTGGAGGCCGTCTCGACGCGGCGACTGGCGGCGGCGCTGGGGGTCAGCGGGCCTTCGCTGTACAACCACTTCCGCACGAAGGACGAGATCCTGGACGCGGTCGCGGACGCGGTGAGCGCACGGGTCGACCTGTCGATGTTCGAGGCGGGGGACGGCCGGGAGTGGCAGGTCGCGCTGCGCGACTGGGCACACTCCTACCGGGCCGCCCTGTCCGACCATCCGAACATCGTGCCGGTACTGGCGCGCGGACCGGGCCGCAGGCCGGCCGGTCTGCGGGTCGCGGACGCCGTCTACGGCGCGATGACGGCGGCCGGCTGGCCGCCGGCGCAGGCGACCCGGATCGGGGCGCTGATGCGGTACTTCATCCTCGGCTCGGCCGTGGGTTCCTTCGCCCGGGGTTTCGTCGACGACGAGGCGGCATACGACCCGTCGGACTACCCGCACCTGGGCCAGGCCCACCTGCTGGCGGAGCGCCAGCAGGAGGTGGACGAGGGCGCCTTCGAGACGGGCCTGGCGGCGCTGCTGGACGGCCTGGCCCTCCAGTACGCGGCACTGCGGGAGACGGGCCTGACGCCGCCTGACGCCGCCTGACGCCGCCCGACACCGCCTGACGGGAGGCCTGCCAAGGGCGGGCCTCCCGTACGGGCAGGCTGCTAGAACACCACCAGCGAGCGGCCGCCCTTGCCCGCCAGCATCGCGTCGAAGGCCGCCGGGATGCCGTCGAGGGTGATCCGGTCGGTGACCAGGGCTTCGAGGTCGAGGCGGCCCGCGCGGACGTGTGCGGCGATCACCGGGAGGTCGCGGGCGGGGTCGCTGTTGCCGTAGACGCAGCCGGTGAGGGTGCGGGCGAAGTGGAAGATCTCCAGGGCGTGGAAGGTGACCTGCTGGTCCTTGCCGCCGATACCGACGACCGTCGTGCGGCCGCCGCGCCGGGTGGATGCCCAGGCGCCCCGGATGCTCGCGGCCCGGCCGACGCACTCGATGGCCACGTCCACGCCGTGGCCGCCGGTGAGGGCGCGGATGTCCTTGGCGGTGTTCTCGGAGGCGAGCAGGAACTCCGTGGCCCCGGCCGCCCGGGCCAGTTCCTCCTTGTCCGGGGAGACGTCCACGGCCACGATCGGGCCGGCCATCGCGATGCGGGCCGCCTGGAGGGCGACCAGACCCACGCCGCCGACTCCGAAGACGGCCACCGACTCGCCGGGGCGGACCTGGGCGCTGTGGTGGACGGCTCCGTAGCCGGTGAGGACCGCGCAGCCGAGCAGTGCGGCCTCGGCGAGCGGGATCCCCGCGGGGGCGGGCAGGACGCAGTTGGCCGCCACGACCGTCTCCTCGGCGAAGGCGGCCACGTTCAGCCCGGGGTGCAGCTCGGCGCCCAGGGCGTCGTGGGCGTACACCGCTCCCATTCCGACGAGCGCGTTGGCGCAGAGCCAGACCTCGCCGATCGAGCAGTGGTGGCAGTGCCCGCAGGACGGGGCCCAGTTGAGCACCACCCCGTCGCCGGGAGCGACATGGGTGACCCCTTCGCCGACGGCGAGGACCGTGCCCGCGCCCTCGTGGCCGAGGACGGCGGGTACGGGCACCTTCATGGTGCCGTTGGTGAGAGAGATGTCGGAGTGGCAGACCCCGGCGGCGGCGAGCCGCACCCGGACCTGGCCGGGGCCGGGCTCGGGCAGCACGATGTCCCGTATCTCCAGGGGGGCTCCGACGGCGGGCAGGATGGCGGCGCGAACCATGATCGTCGTCTCCGTGTGTGCGGTTGCGGGGCTGGACTGTGCGGTTGCGGGTCTGGAACTGTGCGGTTGCGGGTCTAGAACTGCAGGGACTTGGTCTGCAGGAACTCGGCGAGGCCGTGCGGGCCCAGCTCGCGGCCCACGCCCGACTTCTTGTACCCGCCGAAGGGCGCGAGCGGGTTGAAGCGGCCGCCGTTGATGTCCACCTGGCCGGTGTCCATCAGGCGTGCGAAGGCGACGGCCGTCTCCTCGTCCGCCGCCCAGACCGCCCCGCCCAGCCCGTAGTCGGTGCCGTTCGCGATGGCCAGGGCCTCGTCCTGGTCTCCGTAGGGGAGGATCGACAGCACCGGGCCGAAGATCTCCTCCTGGGCGATGGTCATGTCGGGCGTGACGTCGGCGAACACGGTCGGGGCGATGAAGTACCCCTGCTCGTGCGGCGCCTCGGGCCCGCCCGCGACGAGGCGCGCGCCCTCCTCCACGCCCTGGGTGATGAAGTCGCGGACGCGGTCGCGCTGCTTGGCGCTGACGACCGGTCCGAGGCGGGTGCCCGGGTCGAGGGGGTCGCCGGAGGCGTACTTGGCCGCGGCGGCGGCCGCGAGGGAGACCGCCTCCTCGTAGTCGTCCCGGTGGACGAGCATGCGGGTGAGCGCGTTGCAGCTCTGGCCGGAGTTGTTCATGACGTGGCCCACGCCCGAGGCGACGGCCTTGGCGAGGTTGGCGCCGGGCAGGATGACGTTGGCCGATTTGCCGCCCAGTTCCAGGGCGACCCGCTTGACGGCGGCGCCGGCGGTGGCGCCGATCTGCTTGCCGACGGCGGTGGAACCGGTGAAGGAGACGAGGTCGACTTCCTCGTGCGCGGCCAGGGCCTGGCCGGCGACCAGGCCGGTGCCGGTCACCAGGTTGAAGACCCCGGCCGGGATCCCCGCCTCGTGCACGGCTTCGGCGAAGAGCTGTGCGGTCAGCGGGGTGTCCTCGGCGGGCTTGAGGACGATGGTGCAGCCTGCGGCGAGAGCGGGTGCCACCTTGGCAACGATCTGGTGCAGCGGGTAGTTCCAGGGGGTGATCGCCCCGACGACGCCGACCGGCTCCAGCAGCACGGTCGAGTTCCCGATCCGCTCCTCGAAGGCGTACGAGGCCCCGAGCTCGGCGTAGGAGGAGGCCACGGCGATCGGCGCCCCGACGTGGACCATCTCCGAGAACCCCAGCGGCGAGCCCAGCTCGGCGGTGATCGTCTCGGCCATCTCCGACTTGCGGGCGACCAGGACGTCGCGCAGGGCCCCGATGAGGGCGGCCCGCTCGGCCGGAGCGGTGGCCGCCCAGGCCGGGAAGGCCGCGCGGGCCGCGCGTACGGCCGCGTCCACGTCCTCGGCCGTACCGGCCGGAACCGAGGCGATGAGCCGCTCGTCGGCCGGGTTGAGGACCTCGATGCGGCCTTGGCCGAGGGCGTCCCGCCACTCGCCGCCGATGTACATCCCGTCGTGGGCCTTCATGGCAATCCTCCCGAGCACGCGCGAACGCGTGGACCTGTAGACCGATGGACCAGTGGAGCCGCTGTGGATCTGGCGTCGCCACCACCCTACAAACTAGCGCCGGTAGTTTTGTGTGCGCCAGGGGCGGAGGAGATCAGATGATGCCGAAAAGCATCCCTGCGGCCAGAACCACCAGGGAGGTCAGGGCCGCCCACTTCACGGTGAACCGGGTGTGGTCGCCGAACTCGACCTTGGCCATGCCGACGAGGACGTAGACGGCCGGGACGAGTGGGCTCGACATGTGCAGGGCCTGCCCGACCAGGGAGGCGCGGGCGATTTCGAGCGGGGAGACCCCGTGGGCGGCGCCGGCCTCGGCGAGGACCGGCAGGACGCCGAAGTAGAAGCCGTCGTTGGACATGAAGTAGGTGAGGGGGAGGCTGAGCAGGCCGGTGACCAGGGCCATGTGCGGTCCCATGCCCTCGGGGATGGCACCGACGAGCCAGTCGGCCATGTGCTTGACCATGCCGGTGCCGGTGAGGACACCGGTGAAGACGGCGGCGGCGAAGACCATTCCGGCGACGTTCAGGACGTTCTCGGCGTGGGCGGCGATCCGGGCCTTCTGGTCCGGCATGTGGGGGAAGTTGACGGTGAGGGCGAGGGCGGCTCCGAGGAGGAAGAGCACCGGGATCGGGAGCAGCTCCATGATCATGGCGGTGAGCAGGGCGACGGTGAGGCCCGCGTTGAACCAGTAGAGGCGGGGGCGCAGCGTCGGGCGGTGCGGGTCGAGGCCCTGGAAGCCGTCCTCGGCGGGGGTGGCGTCATCGGCGGGGGCGGGCGGGGTGGGTGCATCGGAACCGGCGGGCGCCTCGGAGGGGGTGGGCGCTTCGGAGGGGGCGGAGCCGAAGGAGGGGGCGGAGCCGGTGGAGGGGGCGGAGCCGGTGGAGGGCGTACGCGTGCTCGCGCTCGCGGCGGCGGCGGCAGGGCCCTTGCCGGCCGCGACCAGGAGTTCCCCGGCCGGCTCCGCCGACCGCCCGGTGTCGGCGGGGAGGGTCAGCAGGCCGAGGCGGCGGCGTTCCTTGAGGCCGAGGACGTAGGCCAGGGCGAAGACGAAGAGCAGGCCCACGGCGAGCGCGGGGATCATCGGCACGAAGATGTCGGCGGCGTCGAGCTTGAGCGCGGTGGCGGCGCGGGCCGTGGGGCCGCCCCAGGGGAGGGTGTTCATGACCCCGTTGGCGGTGGCCGCGACGCCGGTCATCACCACCAGGCTCATGCCGAGGCGCTTGTAGAGCGGGTACATCGCCGAGACGGTGATCATGAAGGTGGTCGAGCCGTCGCCGTCGAGCGAGACGATGGCGGCGAGGACGGCGGTGCCGACCACGACGCGCATCGGGTCGGCCCTGCAGAAGCGCAGGATGCCGCGCACGATCGGGTCGAAGAGGCCGACGTCGATCATCACGCCGAAGTAGACGATGGCGAACATCAGCATGGCGGCGGTCGGCGCGAGCTTGCCGACTCCGTCGATGACGTAGCCGCCGAGCTGCGCGCCCTGTCCGGCGAACACGCAGAAGAGCGCGGGGATGAGGACGAGCGCCGCGATGGGCGACATTTTCTTCAGCATGATCAGAACCAGGAAGGTCGCGATCATGGCGAAGCCGAGGAAGGTCAGCATGGGGGGAACCTAGGTGCCTCCTCTGGGGGCCAACAAGACGTCCACGCGTGAGCAATACGAGCAAAACCCCAGCTCAGGGGATGGGTGTCAGTTCGACGGGGAAGCCGTTGAGCACGGCCGTACCGGAGAGCGGGTCGAGTCGGCTGCCGTCCAGGAGCTGGTTGACGTTGACTCCGGGCGCGGCCGCGGCCACCGACAGGCGGGTGCCCGGGCGGTCGTGGCCCCAGCCGTGCGGGAGGCTGACGACTCCGGCGCGCAGGGTGTCGGTGACCTCCACCGGAACCTCCAGGCTGCCGCCGTCGGCGGTGATCCGGGCCGGGCGCCCGTCGGTGAGGCCGAGCCGGGCGGCATCGTCCGGGTGGACCTGGAGGGTGCAGCGGTTGGAACCTCCGGTGAGGGCCGCGACGTTGTGCAACCAGCTGTTGTTGGACCGCAGGTGGCGGCGGCCCACGAGCACCAGGGCCGAGGGGCTGTCGGCGAGCGCCCTGCGCAGCCTGGGGAGTTCGGCCGCGATCGGGTCCGGCAGGAGCTCGATCCTGCCGCTGCGCGTCTTCAGCAGGCCCGGGAGCCGGGACTGCAGCGGGCCCAGGTCGATTCCGTGCGGGTGCGCGCGCAGCTGCTCCAGCCCGAGGCCGCCGGGGGCGGCGGCAGCAGCAGGGGCCGGGCCCGGTTCCGCCGCGCCGTCGGGCGTGCCCGCGCTGGTGCCCGTAGCGGCGCTTCCGGGCAGGGACGGGGCCGCGCCGAACCGGTCTCCGTAGGGGCCGAGCCGGAGCATCATGTCGAGGCGTCGCTCGGGGCCGCTGCCGCCGGCGAGCAGCCCCGCGAGGCGCGCCGGATCCTGTCCGCGCAGGGGGGAGTCCGGGTCGGCGCACTCCTTGGCGAGGGTGGACCCGATGGCCAGTTCGTCCACAGCGGCCGGGTCGGCTCCGTGCATGCCGGAGACGGCGAGTACGAGACGGGCGTGGATCTCGCACTCGTCCATGCGCCCGTCTTCGAGCGGGACGGCGGGCGGTGAGTAGCGGACCTGGTTGCGGATGGCGAAGGTGTTGAAGGAGAAGTCGAAGTGGGCGCTCTGGGAGGGCGGCCCTGGGGGCAGGACCACGTGGGCGTGGCGCGAGGTCTCGTTGAGGTAGGGATCGATGCTGACCATGAAGTCGAGCCCGGCCAGGGCCGCGTCGAGGCGCCGGCCGTCGGGAGCGGACAGCACGGGGTTCGCCGCGATGGAGATCAGGGCCCGGATCCGCCCCTCCCCCGGGGTCGCGATCTCCTCCGCCAGCGCCGCCATGGGCAGTTCGGCCTTGGCCTCGGGGTGGCCGCTGACCCGGCTGTGCCAGCGCCCGAGGGTGAAGCCCTTGCCGGGTCCGGCCGGCCGGGGTGCGCGGTCGGTCGCGGACAACGGGAACAGGGCTCCGCCCGGCCGGTCGAGATTGCCGGTCAGGATGTTCAGCACGTCCACCAGCCAGCTGGCGAGCGTGCCGTACTCGACGGTGCAGCTGCCGATGCGCCCGTAGACGGCGGCGGTCGGCGCGGCCGCGAGATCGCGGGCGAGGCCGCGGATCTCTTCGGCCGTGAGGTCGCAGGCGGGGGCGACGGCCTCGGGAGTGAAACTACCGAGCGCTTCGGCGAGTTCCCCGATTCCCTGGGTGTGTTCCGCGAGCACGCCCGGATCGGTCAGCTCCTCGGCGAGCAGCGTGTGGGCCAGGGCGGCGAGCAGCAGCGCGTCGCTGCCGGGGCGCGGCGCCAGGTGACGGTCGGCGAGCTTGGCGGTGCGGGTGCGGCGCGGGTCGACGACGACGAGGGTGCCGCCCCGTGCGCGCAGCGCCTTGAGCCGGCCGGGGAAGTCGGGTGCGGTGCACAGGGAGCCGTTGGACTCGACCGGGTTCGCCCCCAGGAGCAGGAGGAAGTCCGTGCGGTCGAGGTCCGGGACGGGGATGGCGAAGGGATCCCCGAAGAGCAGCCCGCTGGAGACGTGTTTGGGCATCTGGTCGAGGGTGCTGGCAGTGAACAGGTTGCGGGTGCCGAGGGCCTTGAGCAGCAGGGGCGGGTAGAGCTGTCCGGCCATGGTGTGGACGTTCGGGTTGCCGAGGACGACGCCGACGGACTGGGGCCCGTACGCGCCCACGAGGGCCGGGACCGCGTCGGCGATGGCCTGGTAGGCCTCCTCCCAGGTGGCCTCGCGGAGTTGGCCGTCGCGCCGCACGAGGGGGGTACGCAGCCGGTCGGGATCGGCGTCGAGGCCACCGAAGGCGGCACCCTTGGGGCAGATGAAACCGCGGCTGAACACGTCGTCGCGGTCCCCCCGGGCCCCGGTGACGGTGGTGCCTTCGATGGTGAGCGTGAGGCCGCAAGTGGCCTCGCAGAGCGGGCAGATGCGCAGGGCGGTGCGGGGCATGGGCCCTCCAGGGGCGGCAGGCTGCGACACGGGGCACGGGCGCCGGACCCGCGCGGGCGGCACCGAGCATACCGACCGGTAGGCACGGTGGGGAGGGTCCGCGCCCCATGGAATCCGGGACGGCTCCGTGGGGGGGGGCGGGGCCGGGCTTGGGGGGCGGGCTTGAGATCGGGGCCGGGGCCGGGGCCGGGGGCCGGGGCCGAGCTCGGAGCCGGGCTTCGTTGGCGGGGCCAGGGCCAGGGCCGGAGCCGGGGCCGTGTCCAGGGCTGGGGCCGGGCCGGATCCAGGCAGCCGGGCTCTGAACCGGGGCCGGGGCCGAGGCCGGGGCCACACCCGGAGCCCGGCTCCGGGAACTGCGCGGACCCGGGGCCAATTGAACGCGCCCCAAGAAGCCGGACACCCCGTGAATACCCTCGCCGCCCCGCCGCGCATTCCCGCCGTCCTCCCACCACCCCGACCGTTCTCCCTGGTCAGCGCCGCCCATTGGTCCTTCTGCTGACGCATTTCAGCACCCTTGGTCGGGAAAGCACATTGCCCCTGTGGAGAGGGCCGGATTGGATTGCCGAATGACATCCATGCTCGACGGCTGTACGCCCTGGCCCGAGGAATTCGTCGACTACTACTGGGCGTCCGGCCACTGGCGCGGCAATACGCTGGACAACCTGCTGCGCGGCTGGGCCCTGCAGTACGGACCGCGGACCGCGCTCGCCCACGGCGCCACCCGCATCACGTACGCCGCCCTGAACCGCCGGGTGAGCCGGATGGCCGCCGGTTTCCGGCTGCGCGGCCTGCGGCCCGGGCAGCGGGTCGTCGTCCAGCTTCCCGACATCCCTGAGCTCGTCGTCGCCACGTTCGCGCTGATGCGCGCCGGCGCGGTTCCCGTGCTCTGCCCGATCTCGTACCGCGCGGCCGAGGTGTCCCACGTCGTCCAGGTCTCCGAGGCCACCGGCTACGTCGGCCCCGCGACGTACCGGGGCTTCGACCACACGGCGATGGCCGCCGACATCGCGACCCAGGGCCCCTTCCTGCGCCGGGTGTTCACCTTCGAGCCGCCGGGCACCTCGGACCCGTACGGCGGCTTCACGACCGACACGGCGGGCTGCCACTACTTCCCGCTGCACTCCCTCGACTCGCCGCCCGAACCGGCGCTCGCGCTGAGCGCCGGTCAGGTGGCGCTCTTCCTGCTCTCCGGCGGTCCCGGCGAGGCTCCCCAGCTGGTTCCGCGCACCCACAACGACTACGCCTACCAGGCGCGGGCCGCGGCCGAGCTGGTGTCGCTCACCCAGGACGACGTCTACCTCGCCGCGCTGCCCCGCGACCTCAACCTCGCCTTCGGCGGCCCCGGCGTCATCGGCACCCTCACCGTCGGCGGCACCGTCGTCCTGGTCGAGGACCAGGAACCCGCCGCGTGCCTGGCGGCCGTCGAGCGCGAGCGGGTCACCGTCGCCGCGCTGACGCCGTCCGCGGTCCGGCTCTGGCTCGACGCGCGTCCCGCGGTCGGGGCCGATGTGAGCAGCCTGCGTCTCGTACAGGTCGGCGGCAGCGCCGCGCCCCTGGATCGCGCGACCGCCGAACGGGTGGCCGCCGAGTGGGATTGCAGCCTCCAGCAGGTCTTCGCCGCGTCCGAGGGACTGCTCACCCTCACCCGGCCCGACGACCCGGACGAGACCGTGCTCACGACGCAGGGCCGTCCGCTCTCCCCCGACGATCAGATCCGCGTCGTCGACACCGACGGCAAGGAGGTCCCCGACGGGGAGCCGGGCGAGCTCCTGGCCCGCGGCCCCTACACGGCCCGCGGTTACTACCGCTCGCCCGGCCTCAACGCGCGCTCCTTCACCCCCGACGGCTACGTGCGCACCGGCGCCCTCGCACGGCTCACCCCGGACGGCAACCTGGTGGTGACCGGCCGCCTCGAAGGCCGCGCGTGAGGAACGCGTGTGAGGAACGCACGTGAGGAAACGGCGGCCTCCCGGCGTGGGGGCCGCCGGGCCGGTCAGTCCAGGACGCGTGCCAGGTAGGCCTGCATCATCGCGCGGGTCTCGGCGACGATGTCCGGGTCGCCGGCCGGGTCGTTGCGGAAGGCCAGCTGGATCAGGGCGTCGGTGGCCTCGACCGCGACCAGGACGGAACGCTCCAGGACGGCGTCCGGCGTGAGGCCGAGGTGGGCGCCGAGGAGTTCGGTGAGGCGGACGGCGACCAGGTGGTTGGGGTCGGAGGCCGGCCCCTCGGACGGCGGCGCCGGCACCCCGAAGTCGACGAGGGCGAAGCCGGGCACGCTGCGCTTCATGACCAGGTACTCGTCCAGCACCGCGTCGACGACCGGGCGCCAGTCGGTGTCCGGGAGGTCCGCGAGCCGCTGCTCGATGCCGTCGGCGTAACGGTCGAGGTTGCGGTGGGCCAGGGCGATGGCCATGGCCCGCTTGTTCCCGAAGAACCGGTAGACCGAACCGATCGGCACGCCGGCCCGCAGGGCCACGGCCCGGGTACTGAGGTTCTCGTACCCGGTCTCGTCGAGGAGCTCGGCGCACGCGTCGAGGATCCGGGCGAGGCGGTCGGCGCTGCGCTGCTGGATCGGCGTCCGGCGCAGGGGGTGGGCTGGGGGCACGGGGTCCATCATGCCGCTCCTTGGTTCACGGGTGGGCGGCGGTACCGGTTCGATCGCCTCAGTTCAGCAGCAGGCTGAGGCCGCCCACCGTGTACGTGATCATCAGCGCGAGCAGCGGCAGTTGCCCGGCCACGGCTTTCGCGGGCGGGAAGAGGCGTACGGAGCGGTCGTGCGCGGCGATCACGCCGAGGACGTGGCCGGTGACGACGGCGATGACCTGGAGGGCGGCGAGGCCGCCGGGGCCCAAGGGAGAGAAGGGTTCCGGGGCGTTGTCAGTGCCCAGTGCCATGATTACTGTGCGTGGTCCTTCGACTACCAGGAGGGAGAAATAGTGGGCGACGAGATAGCCGAGAGCGATCGGTACGAGTGAGTGCGCGAAGGCGGTCAGCGGGCCGGGGTGCGGGCCGCAGACGAGGCGGGTGAGCGCCGCGCAGAGGCAGTAGAGGGCGGCGACGAGGGCGATGGCGCCGATGAGTCCGAGGGTGGCCGCGGCGGTGCGGCCGAGGGGGGAGGTCTGGATCGCGTTGATCCACGAGGGGTTGTCGGAGAAGCCGTCGTAGGCGGTGGATCCGAGCAGGACGCAGACGGTGGCGACGAGTCCGGGCCGCTCGGGTGTCGCGTCGAGTCCGTGGAAGGGATTACGGAGAACCAGGCGGCCGTCGCTGCGGCGGCCGAGGGGGGAGAGCCGGGCCAGAAGGGCGGAGTACACCTCGAAGGCGTCTCCGTCGGCGAACCAGCGCTCGCCGTAGCGGGCGGCGAGCAGGAGCTGGACGGCGGCGTAGCCGGCCAGGGCGATCAGGAGGGTGGTGGTGGAGGCGGGGTCGGGAGAGACGAGTTCGAGCCAGGTGAAGGCGAAGAGCCCGGCGGCTGCCGGCCATTGCCCTAGCCGGGCGGGGAGCGGGCGGTCGTTGCGGGGTTCCGGGCGCGGGGGCTGCGGGCCGGGGAGGTCCGGCACCGCGGCGAGGTGCGGTGCCGGGACTCGCGGACTCCGGGAGGAGCGCGCGGCGGCGCCGGCGGCAACTGCGGCTGCGGCTGCGGGGCGGGCCGTACGGAGCTTCGCCGACAGCCGGGCGAGCAGGCGGTGCAGGGCACGGAGCGGGTTGAGGAGGCGCCAGACGGGACCGAAGAGGAGGGATGCGGGGACGAGGCCGACCCAGAGCAGGACGTAGACGGCGCCGGGAGCGGGGTTGCGGGCGGGGTCGTCGGGGCCGAGGAGCAGGTACAGGAGGACGGCGAGCGCGGCCGCGAGGCCGAGCCCGCGCAGGGCGGTGCGGGTGGCCGGCGCGTCGGCCACCCGCTGGAACCCGGCGGGCAGGGCGAGGCCGGACCGGTCGCCGCGGAAGCGGGAGGTGGACCAGAGGAGGCCCAGTGCGAGGAAGGAGACGAAGAGTGCGGTGAAGGCGCCGGCGAAGGCGTAGAAGGGAGAGATGGGCAGATCGTGCTGCGAGCCGATGCCGTGCGCGAGCACGGTGAGCGGATCGCCCGGGTGAAGAACCACGCCCTGGCCGCCCCCACCACCGGACACCCCGTACGGGACCGCCGCCGGCCCGCCCCCGGTCACCGCCGGACCGCCGGCGCCGAGGCCGGGGTCACAGCCCGGGCTGAGGCCGGGGCTGAGGCCAGGGCCGGGGCCGGGGCCGGGGCCGGGGCCGGGGCCGGGGCCGGAGCCGGGGCCGGGGCCGGAGCCGGGGCCGGGGCCGGAGCCGAGGCCGGAGCCGAGGCCGGAGCCGAGGCCGGAGCCGAGGCCGGAGCCGAGGCCGGGACCGAGGCTGGAGCCGGGGCCGGAGCCGGAGCCGGAGCCGAGGCCGGGGCCGGAGCCGGAGCCGAGGCCGGATCCGGAGCTGGGGCCGAGGCCGGGGCCGGAGCCGGGGCCGAGGCCGGAGCCGGAGCCGGGGCCGAGGCAGGAGCCGGAGCCGGAGCCGGAGCCGGGGCCGAGGCAGGAGCCGGAGCCGGAGCCGGGGCCGAGGCAGGAGCCGGAGCCGGAGCCGGGGCCGAGGCCGGGGCCGAGGCCGGAGCCGGGGCCGAGGCCGGAGCCGGAGACGAGCCCGGGGCTGGGGCCGGAGACGGAGTCGAAGCCTTGGCCGGAGCCGAGGCCGGGACCGGAGCGGAGGCCGGGACCGGAGCGGAGGCCGGGGCCGGGGCCGGGACCGCGGCCGGAGCCGGGACCGGGACCGCGGCCGGAGCCGGGACCGGGACCGGGACCGGGACCGGAGCCGGGACCGGAGCCGCAGTCACGGCCGGAGGCGAGGTCGGGGCCAGGGACCGGGCCTGGCTTCGGGCCAGCGACCCGGTCGGGGTCCGGGGAGCGGTCGGGGCCACGCATCCGGTCCGGGTCGGTTCTGGGAGTCGGGGGCGTGGGGTCATCGGACTGCGAGTTGGGTCAGGACGAGGTGGGACTCGTGGGTTTCGACCTCGAAGAGGCCCGTGCGGTCGGCCGTCAGGATCAGGGTGGCCTCCTGGCCTGCCGGCAGGGCGAGCTCCTTGTCGATGCCGTGGACGTGCAGGGTGTCGGCGCGGTCGCTGGTGACCCGCAGGGCTACGCGTTCGCCGCGCTTCACCTCCACCCGGCCCGGGGCCGGGCTGACCTTGCCGTCCCGCACGGTGATGGTCACCGTGCGGTCGGCCTGCGGCGCCTGTGGCGGCGTGGGGGACGGTGCGGGCGGGGAATGGGGGTGGGTGGACCGGCCGGTTTCTGCGGCGAGTTGGAGGGTTGCTTCGACCGGCTTGCCCGCCACCGCCCAGGCCGTGTGGTCGTCCGCGTAGAGGCGGACGGTCAGGGCGTGCGTGCCGCCCTCGGGTACCTGCGCCGCGGGCAGGTGGAACCAAGGGCCGTACAGGCGGGCCAGTTTGCGGCCGTCCAGCTCCAGGTGCGCGTGCCCGGCACCCGGGAGGGCGGCGCCGCCGGTGCTGTCGGGGGTGAAGTGGAAGTTCGCCACCGTCAGCTGGAGGTTCCAGCCGTCCTCGGAGTCCGGCCGGGCTGCGAGCCGGACCTCGGGCGCGCCCTCGGCCGGGACCTCGCGGAGCCGGTGGCCCGCGCCGTCTTCGACGGTGAGCAGCGTGCCGACCTTCCCGGAGGCCTGCTCGTGGGTGGTGCCGGGCTTGTGGTGGGTGGTGGCCCGCCCCCCGCAGCCCGTCGCCGCGCCGCCGGCCAGGAGCAGGGCCAGGGCGAGCAGCGCCGTCGCGCGGCTCGTCCGGCGGGACCAGCGGGACCTGCGGGGCCCGCTGGGGGGCGTGCCGCAGACGTCGCACCAGATCCGGCGTTCGGGGCGGTCGCCGCCCGGGTGATCCGTCACGGCCGGTCTCCCCCGGCGGCGCCCCGCTCCGTGTCGGCGGCGGTGCCGGGACCGGCCGCGGGACCGGCCGCGGGATCGCCCTCGGCTCCGGCTTCGGCTCCGGCTTCGGCTTCGGCTCCGGCTCCGACTCCGGATCCGGATCCGACTCCGGCCTCGGCTCCGACTCTGGCCTCAGCTCCAGCCTCAGCTCCGGCTTCGACTCCGGCTCCGGCTCCGGCTCCGGCTCCGGCCCCGGCCCCGGCCCCAGCCCCAGCCCCAGCTCCGACCTCGGCTCCGACTCCGGATCCAGATCCCACTCCGGCCTCGGCTCCGCCCCCGGCCCCGGATCCCACTCCGGCCCCGGCCCCGGCCTCCGCGCTGCGGGTCGGGGCCGGGCCTGCGGGGACGGGGACGCGGGCGCCTGCCGGGTCGCCGCCCGGGCCCGCCGGGCGGGCCGGGGTGCTGCCCGGGCGGGCGGCGGCGATGACGGCCCAGAGGATCCAGAGCACCGCGACGAGCGACCGTATCCAGGCGGGGCTGAGCGGGATCCAGGGGATCATCAGGACGGCCTTGTCGAAGGCGTCGAGCAGGGTGAGCGCGCCCAGCAGCAGGGTCAGGCGGGCCAGCCAGGGCCGGGTGGGGCGCAGGGCGAGGCCGGTGCCGGTCCACCACAGGCCGAGGCAGAGCAGGGCCAGTGCCGGGACGAAGGTGCCGACCAGGCCCATCGTGGAGCCGGCCACGTCCAGGGCCAGGCCCGCGAGGCCGAGCAGCGCGGCCACGCCGGCCAGGCGTGAGGCGCGCAGGCGGCGCCACCACAGGAGGCCGCCGACCAGGAGGAGGACCGCCGCGACGGCGAGGGCGAGCTGGGTCTCCACCCGCTGGAGGCCCCGGGAGCCGTACCAGTCGCAGCCGGCCGGGAGTTTGCGCGCCTGGACGCTGTAGTCGGCGCAGACCAGGAGCTGCGCCAGCTTCACCGGTTCACCGGCCAGCCGGGCCGAGGCGCCGGAGACCGCGCCGCGGCGCTCGCCGCACTGCGGGAGCGTGCCCGGGGTGGAGCCGTCCGGGCCCTGCTGCCAGCAGTTGCCCCGGCCCTGGCCGTCCCACCACACGTCCATGCCGTTGGGGCGGGAGGCGCCGGACTTGTCCTTGCCCAGGATGTTGCCGGCGTAGCGGTTGTGGTGGGAGGTGTCGGCCTGCTTGGACAGCTCCTCCTCGCCGCGGATGAAGGCGGGCACGGCCGAGAGGAAGAAGCCCGCGCGCTGGTGCCCGTACACCCAGTTGTTCTCGTAGAGGTTCCAGTTGCCGCCGGCGGTGATGATGCCGGTGCCGGGGGGCATGGAGATCTGCGGGCAGACCACCCCCTGCTCGTAGCCGCGCTCGGCGGGCGGCTTGGCGCAGGTGCCGTCCGCGACGTAGTGGTAGTAGTCGGCGTTGTTGTCGTGGATCAGGTTGCGTTCGAAGCGGGCGTGGTTCTGCGGGAGGCCGGGGTGGCCGGGGAAGGCGCTGTCCATCGAGGCGCCGCCCATGTTCTGGTCGAACTCGTTGTCGTGCACGTACACCGAGTCGCCCGCGGTGCCGGAGTAGCCGACCATGTTGTGGTGGCTGTGGCAGCCGGTGATCTCGATGGAGTAGCGGGGGACGTCGTAGCCGCGGCCGTCGTTGATGTTCGAGGCGCTGCCGGGGTAGATGCCGGAGTCGCCGTTGCCGTAGGACTCGCAGTTCTTGTACAGCCCGTGGTCGCTGGCGAAGGTCAGGAAGCCGTACTCGTCGTTCCAGCGGGTCAGCACGTCGTCGATGACGAAGCCGTCGCCCGCGAGGACGTACAGCGAGTTGAAGGTGGTGCGCTGGGCGGTGAAGTTGCGGAAGTAGATGCCGTTGGACTTGTCCGCGCGGATCCCGTTCAGCTTCTGGTACTTGGCGTCGATGACCACGTCCTGGCGGGAGGCTCCGGTGCCTTCGATCTGGAGGTCGGTCTTGCCGAGGATGGCGACCAGGTTCTGGTTGTGGCGGCAGGCCGCCTGCTGCTCGTAGGTCAGGATCTGGTAGCCGAGCGAGGAGTTGGGGGCCTTGAGCGAGGCGCACTCACCGGTCGGTGCGGTGAGCGAGGGCTCCTCCTCGTAGAGGCCGGGCAGGATCGCGATGTTCATGCCCGGGCGGTCCACGGCGTCGACCGCCGCCTGGAGGTCGCGGAAGCCGTTCTTCTCGCAGCGTTCGTAGAGGGCGAGGTTGCGCTGCTTGAGGGCGTCGGGGAAGGCGGATATCCGGCGCTCGAATGCGGGCCGGTCGGTCTTGCAGACGATCAGGTCGGGCTCGCCCTCGCGGTAGGCGGGTACGGAGCCGGTGCCGTCGGGGAGCTCGACGGGGCGCTCCTCGTGCGCGCTCGCGGCGGGCGCGGCGACGAGGAGTGACAGAAGCGCTAGGAGGGCGGCGAGGAGCACCGCCGGCACGGCAGGAAACCTGCGGGTCCACGACATGCGCGTGAGAGTAGAGCAATGTTCATCTTTTGGGATCCCCCCGCGCAGCAATAGGCCTCCGGCACGCCTGCCGGTCGGCCGACAGGAATCCCCCGTTGACGCGTGGGCCGAGGAATCCTACTGTCAGGCATAGGATTCCTTCGGCAGACCGGGAGCGTGCAATGAGCGGCGGCAGCGAGCAGGCCAGGAAGACGGCGGAGGCACTGGAGTACCTCACCGGCTTCGGCAATGAGCACAGCTCGGAGGCGGTCCCCGGTGCGCTGCCGTTCGGGCGGAACTCTCCCCAGCGCTCACCCCTCGGCCTCTACGCGGAGCAGCTCAGCGGCAGCGCGTTCACCGAGCCGCGTTCCCACAACCGCCGCTCCTGGCTCTACCGGATCCGCCCCTCGGCGGCGCACCCGCCCTTCACCCGGACCGGCAACGGCGCCCTGCGCAGCGCACCCTTCACGGAGGCCCCGGCCGACCCGAACCGGCTCCGCTGGAACCCGCTGCCCGACCCGGCCCCGGGTACGGACTTCCTGGCGGGCCTGTGGACCCTCGGCGGCAACGGCGACGCCACCCAGCGTTCCGGCATGGCCATCCACCTCTACTCCGCGAACGCCTCCATGACCGACCGGGTGTTCAGCGACTCCGACGGCGAGCTGCTGATCGTCCCCGAGCGCGGCGGCCTGCTCCTGCGCACCGAGTTCGGCCTGCTGAGCGCCCGTCCCGGCGAGATGGCGCTGATCCCGCGCGGGGTCCGCTTCCGCGTGGAGCTCCAGGACGAGAGCGCCCGAGGCTACGTCTGCGAGAACTACGGCCGGCCCTTCGAGCTCCCCGACCTGGGCCCCATCGGCGCCAACGGGCTCGCCGCCGCCCGTGATTTCCGCGCGCCGGTGGCCTCGTACGAGGATGCCGAGCGTCCGACGGAGGTCGTCAACAAGTTCTGCGGCAACCTCTGGACGGCCACCTACGACCACTCCCCCCTCGACGTGGTCGCCTGGCACGGCACGCACGTCCCGTACGTCTACGACCTGCGCAGTTTCAACGTCCTGGGCTCCATCAGCTACGACCACCCCGACCCGTCCATCTTCACGGTGCTGACCTCGCCCTCCGACACGGCGGGCCTGGCGGGCGTGGACTTCGTGGTCTTCGCGCCGCGCTGGCTGGTCGGCGAGGACACCTTCCGCCCGCCGTACTTCCACCGGAACGTGATGAGCGAGTACATGGGTCTCATCGACGGCGCCTACGACGCCAAGGCGGAGGGCTTCGTGCCGGGCGGCGGCTCGCTGCACAACATGATGTCCGCGCACGGCCCCGACCGGGAGACCTTCGACCGGGCGAGCGCCGCCGAGCTGAAGCCGCAGAAGATCGACGACGGCCTGGCCTTCATGTTCGAGACCCGCTGGCCGATCACCGCGACCGCCCAGGCGGCCGTCGCGGACCACCTCCAGGGCGGATACGACGACGTCTGGCAGGGGCTCCAGCGTCACTTCCGCGCCTAACATCACGAGCAGCATGCCGCGCGGCGCCGCCGCCGCGCCCACCCCGTCCTACGGAGAACCACCCGTGACCGCCTTCGCCCCCGACTCGCTGGTACTGAACAGGAAGCTGCCGCTCTGGTACCAGGTCTCCCAGTCGCTGCGCGCCTCCATACTCGGGCGCACCGCGGACGCCTCGCTGCGCCTGCCCACCGAGGAGCAGCTCGCCGAGCACTACGGGGTGAGCGTGCTGACCATGCGGCAGGCGCTCAAGGAGCTGGAGACCGAGGGGCTCATCAGCCGCCACCGGCGGCGCGGGACCTTCATCGAGCCGGCTGCCCTGCGCGGGGCGCCGGTCCAGCTGCTCGGCTCGGTCGACGCGATCGTGGCGCAGCAGTCGGGCGACCGTACGACGATCCTGGGGCACGAGCGGACGGCGGTGCCCGGGGAGCTGCTGAAGCACTTCCCGGACACCGCCGAGGTGGTCACGTACCGCAGGCTCCGCCTCGACAGCGAGAGCGGAGAGCCGACCAACTGGGCGGAGAACGCGGTCCGTCCGGAGCTCGCCGACGCCATCGACCTCGCGGATCTGGAGCGTTGGCCGATGACGAAGGTGCTGCGGGACATCGTGAAGGTGGACATCAGCCGGATCACCGACACCGTGGAGGCGCGGCTCGCCGACCCACTCACGGCCGATCTGCTCCAAGTGCCCTTGCTGAGCCCGATCTTGCACTACACGGGCGTCACTTACGACGCCTCCGGCCGGGTGGTCGACGTGGCGCGGATCCGGTACCGGGGGGACCGGTTCTCCTTCACCGTGACCGTCGACGCACACTGATTTCCGGCCGTCCGCTCCTTCCGGTCGTCCGCCACCTCCGGCCGTCCGCTACTTCTGGTCGTCGTCCGTTCCGCGCTCGCCTTCCGCCTGGGACGGTGTGGTCCGCTGCGTCTGGACGTGGCGGAGCTTCTTCTGCTTCTCGTCCAGGTCCTCGTCGAGCCGTTCCCCCTCGGCCTGCGACGGGGTCGAGTACTCGTCGTACTGGCTCATGTCCGCCTCCCGGGTCGTCTGGTTCGGCCGGGCTCCGTCCGGATCCGGGCAGATCCCTCCATAGCGAGCCTAACTCTCCGGCCTGGACGCGGCCCGGTCACGGGGTGGCGTCGCTACCATCGGCCGGGTGAGCGCTGACGCATCCCCGCGGGACCCGATGCTGGACGATCTGATGCCCTGGGCCGTGGGCTCCCTGCGCCTGGGCCGCACTTGGGTCGCGGCCCCCGATCCGGCCACCCTGCGCGCCCGGTGGGCCGCGCTGGCCGCTGCCGAGGGACCCGAGCGGGAGCGGCTGTTCCGGCCGACCCGGGCGCGGACCACGGGCGCCGGGGCGGCGGCGCTGCCGGGCCAGCGCGCGGGTTCCACGGCCCGCTTCGCGGACGTGCCCGGGCCCCGCCCCGACCCCGTACGGATCCTGCGCGAGCCCTTCGACGAACAGTGGCTGCTGCCCGACCAGCGGCTCATCGACCTGGCCCGCCCGGAGCTGTGGCGGGTGCTGGACGAGCACCAGCTGTTCGTCGCGGAGCCCGCGCAGCCGGCGGCGCTGACGGTCACCGCGCACCTGCCCGCCGGGCGGCTCGGCCGGATCCGCCCGCTGCACCGCCGCCCGGGCGGCGCCGAGCCCAATCTCGCCCCCGGGCTGCAGCACCTGCTCGGTGAGCGGTACGGCACCTGGGTCACCCCCGAGGACGTGCTCTGCTGGATCCTCGCCGCCGGCCGCCCCGGCCCCCGGGGGTACGAGGTCCCCCTCACCGCCGACGCCACGCGCTGGCGGGCCGGGCTGGAGCTGGGCCACCGACTGCTGTGCGTCCGGCTGCGCGGGGCCCGCGGCGGCGAGGCGCCCCGGCTGCCCGGCGGGCGCCGGCCGTACGTCCGCTCGGCGCTGCCGGCGTGGCCGCGCGAGCTCGCGTACGACGCGGGGAGCGAGACCCTGACCATCGGCGGCGGGAGCGGGAGCGGGGACGGCGGCACCGTGTCGCCCGTGCCGGTGTCGGCGTGGGAGTACGAGGTCCAAGGCGTCCGGGTGCTGGAGTCCTGGTTCTCCGCACGGCTCGCCCACCGGGGGCCGGAGGCGGAGGGGCTGGACGCGGTGGGCCCGGCCGAGTGGCCGCAGGGCTGGACCTCGGAGCTGCTCGCCCTGGTGACGACCCTGGCGCTGCTGGCCGAACTGGAGCCGGAGCGGGCCGCGTTCGAAGTGGGGGCGGTGCTGGGCGCCGACGAGTTGCGTGCGGGTGGGGTGTTGCCGGTGCCCGGCTGGGCCCGGCGGCCGGCCTCGGTCCTGGACCACCAGGAGGAGGGGCCCGGGGGGCAGTTCGCGCTGCTCTGAGGCGCGGGGGCCTCGGGGCGGGCTTCCGGAGCGGGGCCCGCCTGTGGCGGGCGCGTGCCCGGGCGGGGCGTACCCGGGTCGGGCGCACCTGGGCGGGCCGGTGCCCGGATCGGCCTTCCGGAGCGGGCCGGGGCCTTCCTTGTGGGGGTGCGTGCCTGGGCGGGCGCGTGCCTGGGCGGGCGGGACACGGGCGGGCGCGTGCCCGGACGGGCGGGACACGGGCGGGCGCGGCGGTGCGGTGGGCGGCCCTGCGGGGCGGAAGTCCCCTACCCGCCCTTCCACCGTTCCCAGGGCTCCGCCCTGACCCGCGCCTCAAACCCCGGCAGGGCCGAGCACGCCCCAAAGCTCCACCCCGACCCGCGCCTCAAACCCCGGCAGGGCCGAGCACGCCCCAAGGCTCCGCCCTGACCCGCGCCTCAAACGCCAGCGGGACTGAGTGTGCCCCAGGGCTCCGCCCTGACCTGCGCCTCAAACCCCGGCGGGGCCGAGCGTGCCCCAAAGCTCCGCCCCGACCCGCGCCTCAAACCCCGGCAGGGCCGAGCATGCCCCAAAGCTCCGCCCCGACCCGCGCCTCAAGCGCCGGACGGGCTGGAAGCGGGGTGCCGGGCTGCGCCCGGACCCCTCTGGGGCTCCGCCCCGGACCCCGGTGCTCAAGCGCCGGACGGCTGAAGGATCAGACGCCGGCCGGGCTGGAATTGGCGTCAGCCCGCACGCGCGGGCCTGCGTCGGCCAAAATCCAGCCCCGCCGGCGTTTGAGGCGCGGGGGTCCGGGGGCTGGTCCCCGGCGGCGGTGCCGCGCCGGGCGACCCCCTGGGCCGGCCGCACGGGCGGTCAGCGCCCCCAGGCCCCCAGCAGCCGTGACACCGACCGGTCGAAGACCGCCGCCGGGTCGGGCAGTTCGCCCGGGATTCCCGGCGCGGTCGCCAGTACGCCCGCCAGGAGCGGGTACTCCCCCGTCGCCAGTCGGGAGCCGAGCCAGCCCGCTCGTACGGTCTGTTCTTCGGCCTCGCTCCAGGGGAGTTGACGGGCTCGCTCGGCCAGGGCCAGTTCGCCCGCCACGAACGTGGCGACCGTGCCGTTGATCGCGGCGATCAGTTCCAGCTTCTCCCCGCCAGGAGCGTCCAGCGGCGCCAGGCACTCCAGGCTGTGTTCCAGGTACCGCAGGGCGTTCGGGCCGAATCCGTAGACCGGGCTCAGCAGCCGGGGCAGCCAGGGGTGCCGGTGCATGATGGCCCGGGTCTGGCGGGCCAGCGCGAGCTGGTCGGCCCGCCAGTCACCGGCCGGCCGTGCGAGGTCGTACTCCCCGCTGACCGCGTCGACCATCAGCTCGTACAGGTCCTCCTTGCGCGGCACGTAGTTGTAGAGGGACATGGTCCCGGCGCCGATCCCGGCCGCCACGCGCCGCATCGAGACGGCGTCGATCCCCTCCTCGTCGGCGATCCGCACCGCCTCGGCGGCGATCGTGTCGCGGCTGTGGGCGGGCCGGGGGCCGCGACCGGCCCGCGGCGGGCGGGCCCAGATCACTTCGGGTTCAGCGGAGCGGCCGCTGGGTGTCATCACTCATCACCTCGTCCATCCTCACCATCCTAGTTACGTACGGCGTACGTAGTCAGGTAGGGTGCGTCGCATGACGACTACGTACGCTGTACTTAGTGAGGGTCTGGAGAAGAGCTACGGCGAGGTCCGCGCCCTGCGCGGTCTCGACCTCGCCGTTCCGGAGGGCACCGTCTGCGGTCTCCTCGGCCCCAACGGCGCGGGCAAGACCACCGCCGTCCGGATCCTCACCACCCTCACCACACCCACCGCCGGCCGCGCCCTCGTCGCCGGACACGACGTCGCCCGGGACCCGGCCGCCGTTCGCCGCTCCATCGGGGCCACCGGCCAATACGCCTCGGTCGACGGGGATTTGACCGGAGCCGAGAACCTCCGGCTCTTCGCCCGCCTCGCCGGACTGCGCGGCCGGGCCGTCCGGGACCGCGCCGACGAGCTGTTGGAGGGCTTCGGCCTCGCCGAGGCCGGCAACCGGGTGGCGAGCACCTGGTCGGGCGGAATGCGCCGGCGGCTCGACCTAGCCGCCGGACTGGTCACCCGGCCCCGCGTGCTGTTCCTCGACGAGCCCACCACCGGCCTCGACCCGACGGCCCGCGACCAGATCTGGACGGCCGTACGAGCCCTGGCGCGCGAGGGGACCACCGTGCTGCTCACCACCCAGTACCTGGAGGAGGCCGACCGGCTCGCCGACGAGATCGTGGTCGTGGACCACGGCCGGGCGGCCGCCACCGGCACCCCCGCCGAGCTCAAGGCCCGGATCGGCGCCTACGCCGAGGTCTGCGTCGAAGGGACCGGGGCCCTAGCGGGCGCGGCCGCCGTGCTCGACCAGCTGACCGGGGGCCTGCCCGCCCTGGACCGGGAGCGCCTCACCGTCGGCGCGACCGCCCTCGACCCCGGGCTCACCCTGCCGCAGATCGTCCGGGCGCTCGACGCGGCCGGCATCGCCGTCACCGACGCGAGCCTGCGCCCGCCCACCCTCGACGAGGTCTTCCGGCGCCTCGTCGGAGCCCCCCGGGCGTCCGAGAACCCCGCCGTGGCCGACAACACGAAGGAGAAGGCCGCATGAGCACCCTGCTGTCCGACGGCGGCGCCGTCTTCACCCGCCAGCTCCAGAAGGCCCGGCACGCCCCGGCCCTGCTCATCCTCACCCAGACCATGCCCGTCACCATGCTGCTGTTCTTCGGCTACGTCTTCGGCAGCGCGCTCGCCATGCCGGGCTCCGAGTACCGGCAGTTCCTGGTCCCGGGACTGCTCGCCGCCACCGCCGCGAACGGCCTGATGACCGGCATGTTCACGGCCGCGCAGGATGCGCACCGCGGGGTGATGGACCGCTTCCGGACCCTGCCGATGAGCCGGAGCGCGGTCCCGCTCGGGCAGACGGCCGCGGACCTGCTGACCACCGGCGTCTCGATGGTGCCGCTGATCCTGGTGGGGCTGGCGATGGGCTGGCGGGCGGAGAACGGGCTCCCGGGCGCGCTCGGGGCCCTCGGCGTCCTGCTGCTGTTCCGCTTCGCCACCGCGTGGGTGGGGACGTACCTGGGCCTGCTGAGCAAGAGCGAGGAGGCGGCGGGGCAGCTCGGCAGCGCCACCTTCGTCCTGCCGATGCTCTCCAGCGCGTACCTGCCGACGGCCGGGCTGCCCGGGTGGCTGCGCACGCTCGCCGAGTGGAACCCGATCAGCGCCGTCGCCACCGCCGTGCGCGCCCTGTGCGGCAACGCCGGGGGCGAGGCGGCGGCGGGCGCCGCGTGGCCGGTCGCGCACCCGGTCGCCGGGGCACTCCTGTGGTCCCTGGCCCTGCTGGTCCTCTTCGCGCCGGCCGCGACGCGCCGGTTCGCTCGGGGCCTCGACTGAGTCCGGGGCGGGTGGGTGGACGGGCCGGACCCGAAGATCGTGGACAGATCCGCCCGGGGCGGGTAGGCAGGCCGTCATGGAACCCGACACGATCGACATGCCCGCCACCGAGCCCCTCCCCCTCGACGGCATCACCGTCGTCTCCGTCGAGCAGGCCGTCTCCGCACCCTTCGCCACCCGTCAGCTCGCCGACCTCGGCGCCCGGGTGATCAAGGTCGAGCGGCCCGACGGGGGTGACTTCGCGCGCGGCTACGACACCGCCGCGCACGGTCTGGCCTCGCATTTCGTGTGGGCCAACCGGGGGAAGGAGTCGATCGCGCTCGACCTCAAGGATCCGCGCGGCCGGGAGGTCCTGCACGGACTGCTCGACGGGGCCGACGTGTTCGTGCAGAACCTCGCCCAGGGGGCGGCCGCCCGGCTCGGGCTCGACTCGGCCGCGCTGTGCGCCCGCTACCCCCGGCTGGTCGCCGTGGACGTCTCCGGCTACGGACCCGAAGGCCCGTACGCCCACAAGCGCGCCTACGACATGCTCGTCCAGTGCGAGGCCGGGCTGGTCTCGGTGACCGGCACCCCGGAGCAGCCGGTCAAGGCCGGGATTCCGGCGGCGGACATCGCGGCCGCCATGTACGCCTTCTCGGGCGTGCTCGCGGCCCTGCTGCGACGCGGGATCACGGGGCGCGGAGGCAGGGTGGAGGTGTCGATGCTCGACGCGCTCGCGGAGTGGATGGGGCATCCGCTGCACCACACCATGCACGGCGGGGAGCAGCCGGTGCGGACGGGCCTCGCGCACGCCGTGATCGCGCCCTACGACGCCTACCCGACGGCCGACGGGGACCGGGTGCTGCTGTCGGTGCAGAACGACCGGGAGTGGCGGCGGCTGGCCGAACAGGTGCTGGAGCAGCCGGAGTTGGCCGAGGATCCGGGGTACGCGACGAACGCCGCGCGCACCGCGAACCGGGAGAAGACCGACGCGGTGGTCGCCGAAGCGCTGGGCCGGCTCGGCGCGGACGCGGCGATCGGGCGGCTGGAGGCCGCGGGCATCGCCTGCGCGCGGCTGAACTCGGTGGCACAGCTCTCCGCGCACCCGCAGCTGGAGGCCCGGGACCGCTGGCGGGAGGTGGGCTCGCCCGCGGGCCCGCTGCGGGCCCTGCTGCCGCCGATCGGGCTGCCCGGCGGCGCGGCACCGCACATGGGTGCGGTGCCCGCGCTCGGCGAACACACCGAAGCCCTGCTGCGCGCCCTGGGGATGACGGGCGAACAGATCACGGCACTGCGCCGGGACGGTGTGGTTCGCTGACTGGGCAGGGGTGATCAGGCCGGGGACGAAGCGGCGGCGCTGCTGGAACCGAAGCGGGACGGTTACGAACGGCGGCTGCCGAAGAGGGTGCGCCGCAGCCTCCGCAGCGGCGCGAAGAGCGATACGCGCGCGCTCCGGCTCCGCAGCCGGTGCGTGTGGTCGCGCGAGGTCAGCTCACGCATGAGCAGCGTCGCCTCGGCGGTCTCGCGGTGCGGGACGGCTGGACCGCCCAGCACGGCGAGGTGGCGGTCGAGGCGCGAACTGGTCGCACCGCTCCCGCAAGTGATGGCAGGCACGCGAGGCGGCCTGCTGCGCATTGCTATCTGTTCCATGTCTCTCCCCACCCGTACGAGGGCACCCGGCCCACCGGGCAGGGTAACCCTATCGTCCCCACGTCGCGCACATGTATCCCGGTGGTGTGAATTGCCCGTGTGGCGAGCGGGAGTTGACGATTACTCAGCGGAGTCGATCGTCACTCTCCGCGAAATCCGCCGGGGCTTGCGGGACATGGGACCGCCCGTGGAACCGCACATGGAACCGCATCGGCGCCGACTGCGTGACTCCTGTCGCGACCGCAGCCACGGCGCACGCTCTGCGCTAACTTGGAGTGATCGTCCGGTAACGCTCTTGGGGGCGCGCGTGAATGAGGCTTCCGGTGACTGAGTCCGCGTCGAACGGGGACGGCGCCGGCGACCGCGTCATCGCCGGACGCTACCGCCTGCTGGGCCCGCTCGGCCGCGGCGGGATGGGCATGGTGTGGCGCGCCCGGGACGAGGTCCTGGGGCGCGAGGTGGCCGTCAAGGAAGTGCGCGCGCCGGCTGGAATGGACGAGGCCGAGGTGGCCCGGATGTACCAGCGCCTCGAGCGGGAGGCCTGGGCCGCGGCCCGCGTCTCGCACCGGGGCGTGGTCACCGTCTACGACGTGGCCACCGAGGACGGCCGGCCCTGGATCGTGATGGAGATCGTACGGGGACTCTCGCTCGCGGAGGTCCTGGAGGGCGACGGGCCGCTCACCCCGCAGCGCACCGCGCACATCGGCGAACAGGTACTGGCCGCACTGCGCTCCGCGCACGAGGCGGGGGTGCTGCACCGGGACGTCAAACCGGGCAACGTGCTGATCGCCAACGACGGCCGGGTGGTGCTCGGCGACTTCGGGATCGCGAGCCTGGAGGGCTCCACCGCCATCACCATGACGGGCGAGGTGGTCGGCTCCCCCGAATTCCTGCCGCCCGAGCGGGCATTGGGGCACGAGCCGGGCCCCGGATCGGACCTGTGGGCCCTCGGGGTGACGCTGTACCTGGCCGTGGAGGGGGTCTCGCCCTTCCGCCGGGAGTCCCCGGTGGCCACGCTGCGGGCGGTGGTGGAGGAGGAGTTCCCGCCGCCCCTGCGGGCCGGGCCGCTGACGCCCGTCCTGGAAGGACTGCTGGTCAAGGATCCCGAGGAGCGGCTGTCGGCCACGGAGGCGGCCCGGATGCTGCGCATCGTCGGCGCGGGCGGGACCGTACGGGCCTCCGGCGGCCCGGCGTCCGGTCCCACGGCGGGTCCGGCGGCGGGGCCGGACGGCCCGACCTCCGTGGCGCAGCACCGGTACGGCCACCCCACCCCGCCGCTGCAGACGCCCGCACCGGGTACCGGGCAGGCGCCGCCACATCCCCCGGAGCCCGAGCGGAACGGGGCCGGGCTGGTGCTGACCGGCGGGATCGTGGTGCTGCTCGCGGTGGTGGTCCTGCTGGGGTGGCTGCTGCTGAAGGGCCGTGGCACGGGCGGAGACGGCGGAGACGGGGCGACGCCCACCCCGACCGTCACGCAGAACCTTTCCCCCTCCCCGACCCCCTCGCCGAGCGCCTCGCCCTCCCCCTCGCCTTCCCCTTCTCCTTCTCCCTCACCTTCGGCCACGCCGCCGGTCGGTATCACGGTGTCCGCCGTCCGGGCCCTCCGGGACGCCTACCGCGGTGACTGCCCGGCGCCCGCCACCAAGGCCCCCGCTTTCACCGCCACCGTCGCGGTGGACCGGATGCCGACGGTGGTGGAGTACCGCTGGGCCACGCGCAGCGGGCAGACCACGGGCCCCGGCTGGCAGACCCTCGCGTACCCGGCGGGCGGACCGGGGAGCGTACGCCTGGACCACACGGAGCTGACGCACTACCCGGACGCGACGTTCGAGGACGCGGTGCGGCTGGAGGTCCGGGCGCCTTCGGAAGCGGCTTCGGACTGGCTGGAGTTCTCGGTGACGTGCGAGGAGGAGACCCCGACGGGCGGGGCCTCCTCCCCGAGCACTTCCGGACCGACCGGCCCCCCGTCACCGAACCCGGGTCCGACGGCCAGTCCGTGACGCGTCGGGCCATCACGCGTCAGCCGTGACGCGTCGGGCCATCACACGTCAGGCCATCACGCGTCAGGCCGTGACGCGTCAGTCCGTGACGCGTCGGGCCGCCCTCCGGTGCGTCCTCAGACCGCGCCGGTGAAGACGGGCAGGTAGCCGCCGGACTGTCCGGCGGCGGTGGGGTGGTAGGACTCGCCGATGTTCAGCCAGTTGAGGCTGTGCAGCCAGGCGCTGCCGGAGCAGATCTCGTGCCCGGTGAAGGCGCCGGCGACCGAGGCGAAGGCGAAGCCGTGGTCGGCGGCGCGTTTGGCGATGGCGGCGTTGAGGTAGTCGGAGGCGCCGTTGATGGCGGTGCGCTCGCCCTCCGACAGCCCGGCCACGCAGGTGCCGTTCAGCTTGTAGAAGCGGGGATAGCCGAGGACGACCACGCGGGCGCCCGGGGACCGGCTGTGGATGGCGTTGTAGACCGTGTCGAGCTGGCCGGGGAGGGTGGAGTCCACGTACGCCTTGGCCTGGTTGACCCGGCTGACGCAGGTGGATTCGGACTGGAGCACACAGGTGGTCATGACGTCGGAGAACCCGGCGTCGTTCCCGCCGATGGTGATGCTGACGAGGTCGGTGCCGGCGTTCAGCGGTGTGAGCTGGCCGCTCATCACATCACCCGTACGGGCACCCGAGCAGGCGGCGAAGGAGAAGGTCTGGGGGGCGTGTGCGGCGGCCCAGAGGGCCGGGTAGGCGCGGGTGGTGCGCTTGCAGTTCCCGCTGGCGCTGTCGTAGTTGCCGGCGCCGACGCCGGAGGAGTACGAGTCACCGAGGGCGACGTAGCCGAAGTCGGCGGCGGCGGTCGCCTGGCCGGCTCCGAACAGGGCCGCGCCCGCGGCGAGTAACAGGGCAGAGGCCAAGGCGGCGAAACGAGGCATTTTCATGCTCATGTATGCGGCTCCTCGTGGGGGGTTACTCCGGAGTTACTCCTGAGTCCGTGGTACAAGGAGCCGAGGTCCGCTGGAAGTGTCCATGCCAAGAATGTTCGGGGCAGACATGCGGCGCGAATCTTCACCCGCACGGCGTTTGAAGAGGGAATCCCGCCACCCGATCCGGCGAAACACGGGTGCACGAGGGCAGTTCGTGCCGGATCATGGGCGCCATGCCAGCCAACCCTCAAGACGCACTGCCGATCCGGCTCAACGTCGACGACAGCGACTCCCCGTCGGACGTCGTCGACGCGCTGTTCCTCGGCCGTTTCGCGTCCGGCGAGCAGCCCTACTCGCACAGCGTGTCGATCGACCGGGTCAAGCCGGGCGTGACCCTGCTGCCGTCCGGAGCAACGGTGTTGCGCTCCGCCCGGGACAGCGACCGCAGCGCGACGCTCGCCGAGGGCCAGGGCTGGACCATGCTCGTCTCCCGCTGGAGCCGGGGGGCGGACGTCACGGTGACGGCGATCAGCGACGAACTGGCCGCCTCGACGCTGGAGGAGGCGACCGAGGGCGCGCAGGACGAGCCCGAACCGCAGCCCGAGAACGTCGCGATGGGGTTCTGGTACGTCTCCCCGCGCCGCGGCCCCTACCGCACGACCCGGCAGATCGCGGCCGGCACCTGGGAAGAGGTGCGGCCCAACTACACGGCTCCGGTGGCCGGGGCGATGGACCGGCTGATGAAGGTCACCCCGGACGACATCGCCGGCCGACTGCTCCTGCTCCACGGCCCGCCGGGCACCGGCAAGACCTCCGCCCTGCGCACGCTCGCCCGGTCCTGGCGGGACTGGTGCCAGGTGGACTGCGTGCTGGACCCGGAGCGGCTGTTCAACGACATCGGCTACCTGATGGACATCGCGATCGGCGAGGACGAGGGCACCGCGAAGAGCCGCTGGCGGCTGCTGCTGCTGGAGGACTGCGACGAGCTGATCCGCGGCGAGGCCCGGCACACCGCCGGGCAGGCGCTGTCACGGCTGCTGAACCTCACCGACGGCCTCCTCGGCCAGGGCCGCAACGTCCTGGTGGGCGTCACGACCAACGAGGACCTGGAGCGGCTGCACCCGGCGGTGGTCCGGCCCGGGCGCTGCCTCGCCCGCATCGAGATCGGCCGGCTGACGCACCGCGAGGCGGTGGACTGGCTCGGCACCGGCGAGGGCATCTCCCGCGAGGGCGCGACCCTGGCGGAGCTCTACGCCCTGCGCCGCGGGGCGTCGGGCCCCGCCGCCCTGCTGCCGCCGCAGGGCCAGGACGCGGACGCGGGGATGTACTTGTAGGCACGGCGGGTCCGGGTCCGGCGCCTGCGGGTGCGCCGCCGCCCACCGTCCCTGTGGCTCCGGGCGCCCATCGGCCTTAAGGCTCGGGGTGTCCATGAGCCCTACCGCGCGGGGCGCCCACGGTTCCCACCGCGCGGGGCGCGCACGGGTGCGGCGGGCACGGCGAGGACAATGAGGGCGCGGCCGAAGGCCCCCACCGGCCGCGCGCACCCTCGGGGGAACCACGAACAGGAGAACGCACCGTGCTCGATCCGGCGCAGGACAACCCCTTCCCCGACAGCCACGTCCTCGGCGAGGGCCCCGAGCCGCACCCGCAGCTCCAGCCGGTGCTCGGCCTCATCGGACGCTGGCACGGCCGGGGCAGCGGCGAGTACCCGACCCTGGAGCACGGGTTCCGGTACGAGCAGGAAATCACCTTCAGCCACGACGGCCGGCCCTTCCTCCGCTACGAGTCCCGCGCCTGGCTGATCGACGGCTCCGGCACCGCCCTGCGCCCCGCGGGGCGCGAGACCGGGTGGTGGCGCATCCTCCCGGACGCCTCGGTCGAGGTCACGCTCGCCCACCCGACGGGCATCGTCGAGACGTACGTCGGCCAGGTCTCCGGTACGGAGATCGAGATGGCCACCGATACGGTGGGGCTGACCCCGCGGGCCAAGGAGGTCACCGGCATGAAGCGCCGGTACGCGCTCCAGGACGGCGAGCTGACGATCGTGCAGGAAATGGCCGCGGTGGGCCAGCCGATGCAGCACCACCTCCAGGCCCGCCTGAGCCCGCGCAAGGACTGACCGGCGGGGCGAGGGCCCGCCCCCTGGCGTCAGCCCGCGTACCGCGCCCGCAGCGCGTCCAGCGCCGCCGCGGTCGCCTCGTCGAAGGTCAGGCCCAGCCGCCGCGCCCGCTCCGCGTAGGCCTGCGCGGCGGTGGCCGCCTCGCGGGCGGGCCCGTCGCCCGCCGCCGCCACGAAGCTGCCCGCCCGGCCGCGCGTCTCGATCACGCCGTCGGACTCCAGCGCCCGGTAGGCCTTGGCGACCGTGTTCGCCGCCAGCCCCAGTTCCTCCGCGAGCCCGCGGACCGTCGGCAGTTTGAACCCGGCGGGCAGCCGGCCCGCCCGCGCCCCGGCGGCGATCTGGGCGCGCAGTTGCTCGTACGGGGCGGCGGCGCCCGCCGCGCCGTCGATGCGGATCTTCAGGTGCGGAGAAGTCGAGGTCACGCGGCCGATTGTCCCCCATCCGCCGGGAAATTCGCAGGCGTCCGACCCTGCCGCACCCCTACCGTCACCCCGTGATCACAACCATCCGGGATCTGCGCCCCGACGACCCGACCGACGCCGAGTCCGTGGTCCGGGTACGCCGCGCCGCCCTCCCCTTCATGATCAGTACCGCCCCCGGGGTGGCCTTCGAGCTGGCCTCCGCGCACCCCGACAAGCGCTACCGCCTCCTCGTCGCCGAGAACGCCGACGGCCTCGTCGTGGGCACCGCCCAGGTCGGCATCGTCTACGACAGCCCCGAACCGGGCCAGGGCTTCGTCAACGCCTACGTCGATCCCGCCCACCGCGGACTCGGCGCCGGGACCGCCCTGCTGGGCGCGGCCGAGGAGCACCTGGGAGCCGAGGGCGCGCAGGACGCGTACGCCTGGGTCCTCGACGAGCCGCCGCACCGCGCCTTCGCCGAGCGGCACGGCTACCGCGCCTCCCGCTCCGCACACTTCCTGCGCCTCGACCTCACCACGGCCGCGCTGCCCGCCCTCCCCGGGACCCTGCCGGCCGGGGCCGAACTGTGCACCGGATCGGCTTTCGCCGCGGATCCGCGACCGCTCTTCGAGGCCGACGCGGCGGCGAGCTCCGACGAACCGGGCGACGTGCAGCAGGACTTCGACGATTACGAGGACTGGCTGCGGCACACCTGGAACCACCCCCACCTCGATCCGGACCTCACCACCGTGGTCCTGGTCGACGGCAAGGTGGCCGCCTTCACCGCCGCACACACGGACGGCGGCACCCGCTACTCCTCCGCGATGACGGGCACCCTGCGCCCGTTCCGCGGGCTGGGACTGGCCCGGGCGGCCAAGACCGACTCGCTCCTGCGGGCCCGCGCCGCGGGCTACACGGAGGCGTTCACCGGCAACGACACCGCCAACGGCCCGATGCTCGCGGTCAACAGCCGGTTCGGGTACGAGGTCTGCGCGACCGAGACCCGCTTCGCCAAGCAGCTGCCCACATCGGACAATTGACCGAAACCTCGATGAGCCGAGAGAACCCGAGAGAACCGGAGACACACCGATGACCGACCGGCCGACCGACCAGTTGACCGTCACCCTCACCAAGGCGGGCCGTACGAAGATCCGTTACCCGGCCGAGCTGGTGGCCGACACCGGCACCCGGATCACCGTACGGGCGCCCTGGGCGGCCCCCGGGGTACGGGACTTCGGCTTCGTCCGCTTCGAGCCGGGCGACGTGTTCACCGAGCACTTCTGGCGCGACCGCTGGTACGCGGTCAAGGAGGTGCGGACGGGCGAGGGCGTCCTCAAGGGCTGGTACTGCGACGTCACCCGTCCCGCGTCGGTGCAGGACGGGGTGATCCTCATCGAGGACCTGGACCTGGACCTGTGGGTGTCGGCCGACGGGAGCTCGGTACTGCGGCTCGACGAGGACGAGTTCGCCGAGAGCGGGCTCGCCGACACCGATCCCGAAGCTGCCGCCCAGGCGGTACGGGCCCTCGACGCCCTGGACGCCCAAGCCCGTTCGGCCGCGGGCCTGGGAGCCCTGCTGTCCTGACCCGGGAGCGGCGCGGCGCCGCCTCAGACCGCCGCCGAGTCCCCGGCATGCGCCGGCCGCGCGCTCCGGGCGGCCGGCTCCGGCTGCTCGGCCCCCTCGGGCTGCGCCCGCGGCACGGCCCGAACGTGCTCGGCGGCCTCGGCGGCCGTGTAGGAGGAGGCGAAGGTGAAGGCGTGCGGGGACGGCCCGTGCGCCCGCAGGTCCGCCAGCCGCTCCAGGGCCTCACCGACGGTCGGGACGTGCCCGGCGGGGACCCACCAGAGCACCATGTGCGCCTCGACGTGCCGTTCGAACCATTCGCGGCGCCGCCGCATGACCTCCAGGTGCCCGCTGCGGTAGGCGAAGTCCCACAGGGCCTCCTGGGTCTCCCACACCGACAGGTTGACGATGACGTTCTCGCCGGCCGGGCGCAGGCCGGTGGCGTCGGCCCCTCCCTCGTCCACGAGCCTCCACACGAACCCGGGCGCACCGTCGGCGGCGGCGTTGACCGGGTCGAGCATCTCGACGAAGGGCGCCACGCGCGGGTCGTCGAGCGGATGACGGAGCGTGGAGGCGTTGAGCTGGGCGAGGTGGGCGGCATGTGCGGATGCGGTCATGGCCTCATCCCACACGAGCCGCTTTTCTATGTCAATGGTCATTGTTTTTAGAAGCTTCGACCACCACGCAGCATTCCCCCGGCCGGGCGTCCATGCGGGCGCGGACGGGACCGTCCGCACCGAGCAGCCCTTCCAGCAGCGCGAGGTTCATGCCGCAGACGAGCGGCGGGAAGCGTTCGGCGACGGCGTGGAAGGGGCAGTTGCGCATGCGGACGACGCGTCCGGCCGCCTCGGCCGCCCCGGCCGCCCCGACCGCCCCCTCGGCGCCTCCGACGCCCCGAGCATCCTCGACCCCCTCCGCGCCCTCGCCATCCCCGGCACCTTCCAAGTGCGGTTCGTAGCCGCGGCCGCCCAGCACCTCCATCGCCTCTTCGAGGCCCGCGCAGGGCGCGGCCGAGCCGCGCAGGGCCTCGCCCCGGCGGCGGGCGGCCGCGCAGAGCCCGGCGTCCAGCCCCGCCTGCTCGGCGGCCTCGGCGAGCAGCTCGGCGACCGTGCGGTAGTCGCGGGAGGGCAGCGACACCGACCGCTCGACCAGCGCCCGCGTGTACACCTTGGCGGGACGGCCCGCCCCCGGCCCCGAACGGCCCGTCAGGCGGCGGCTGCCACTGTCCAGCAGCCCGGCCTCCGTCAGCCTGTCCAGATGGTGCGCGGCCAGCGTGCGCGCCACCCCGGCCGCCTCGGCGGCCTCGTTGCGGCCGACCTCACGGCCCTGCGCCACCACGTACTCGTACAGGCGGCGGCGCACCGGATCCTGCAACACCGCGATCACATCGATGTCCTTCATGGGGACATTCTAGGAACAACGCAGGTTGGAGATAGAAGGGCTGGATCCGCCGGGCCCGGACCCGGACCCCTTCCGAAGCTTGGCCCTCCAAGGGCTTCAGGGCCCTCCGGGCCCGCTACCTCAGCCCCCTCTTACCCCGCCCTTAACTGCGCCCTAAGGATCGGCTCCAGGGGCCCCAACCCGGTCGAACGCCGGGTTCGGACGGTTAGTTTGGCTGGGCCAGGGAGGGCCGGAGGCGGCGCCGCGGACCCGTGAGGGGCGGCGCCGCCCAGCCTCGGCCCTCCGGCGCACCCACGACTCGCGCAGCCCTGTGCCGTGCCCAGAGGAGATCCGCCATGCCCGCACGCCGTACCGCCGCCCGCATCGCCGCCGCAGGCCTCGCCCCGATCGCGGTGGTCGCGTACGCCGCCGTTCCCGCGGCCGCCCACGGTTCGATGACGGACCCGGTCAGCCGGGTGGCGGCGTGCTACGCGGAGGGCCCCGAGTCCCCCAAGTCGGCCGCCTGCAAGGCGGCGGTCGCGGCGAGCGGGGCGCAGGCGTTCTACGACTGGAACGCGGTGAACATCGCCAACGCGGCCGGTCAGAGCAAGGCGCTGATCCCGGACGGGAAGCTGTGCTCGGCGGGCAACGACAAGTACAGGGGGCTGGACCTGGCGCGCGCCGACTGGCCGGCGAGCCCGATGGCCGCGGGCGCGCACACCTTCCGCTACAAGGGGACCGCCCCGCACAAGGGCTCCTTCGAGCTGTACGTGACGAAGGACGGCTACGACCCGTCGAAGCCGCTGAAGTGGTCCGACCTGGAGGCCGCGCCCTTCGCGAAGGTCACCGACCCGGGCATGCAGAACGGCGACTACGTCTTCTCCGGCACCGTCCCGAACAAGACCGGCCGGCACCTGATCTACAGCGTCTGGCAGCGCTCCGACAGCCCGGAGGCCTTCTACACCTGCTCGGACGTGGTCTTCGGGAAGGACAACGGCGGGGGCGGCACGGGTGGCACCGGCGGCAAGCCCACGGCCGGGCCGAGCGCGAAGCCCACCTCGAAGCCCACCTCGAAGCCGAGTTCCGTGCCCTCGCAGCGGCCGTCCACGCTCCCCTCGGAGCTCCCCTCGGCCCCCACCGACGAGCAGATCTCCGCAGGCGCAGAAAAGTCCACGGTGGAGCACCACGGACACGGGGACAACGACCCGAAGACGAACGGCGGCGGCGCTCCGTCCCCGATCCCCTCGCAGAGCGGGACCAGCCTCGCCGAGACGGGCGGCAGCAGTGCCACCCCGGTGATCGCGATCGGCGGAGCCGGCGTCCTGGCCGTCGGCGCGGCCGTGCTGTTCGCGCTGGCCCGCCGCCGGGCGATCCCGGGCCGCCACGGCCGCTGACCCGCTACGGGTCGGTCACCGGCGACCGGTGACCGAGGGCGGGCGGCCCGCAGGAGGGGCCGCCCGCCGCGCCGTCAGGAGAAGACCGACGCGCAGGTGGTCCGCTTGGCGTGCGCCGGGTCGAGGGCGTTGGCCGCCTCGTGCCAGGCGATCCGGTCGGTGAGCCCGATGGCCACGTGCTCCGAGAGGTCCACCGCGCACAGGTCTTGGAGCAGCACGTTGCGGACGTTCGGCCCGGTGAGGAACTGGCTCCGGTAGGGGGTGACCACCTCGTCGTAGCGGGTGGCGATCACCGTGTACGCGACTCCGGGGACGGTGTCCCCGCCCTCGTTCAGCTTGTTCTGGAAGGGCGATCCGGCGATCTGGTCGGCGAGGCCCGGGGTGGCCGTGCTGATCAGGTCCCCGGCTCCGGGGAAGTACGGGAGGAGCTTGGTGAGGCCGAGCAGGGTGGTCCCGTGGTTGTCGGGGGCGAGCCCGACCAGGGCGTTGACCTTGGCGGCGCCGCCGAGGAACTTCAGGTAGTAGCGCGGCATCATGCCGCCCTGGGAGTGGCCCACGAGGTCCGTCTCGGCCGCTCCCGTGGCGGCGAGCACCTTGTCGACGAAGACGTCGAGCTGCCCGGCGGACGCCTCGATGGGCCCGAGCCCGTTGAAGAAGGGGACGCCGGGCAGCTGCCCGTAGTCGAGGGAGTAGACGCAGTAGCCCCGGTGGACGAGGTACGGCGCGAAGCCGAGCCAGTTGTCGACGGAGTTCCCGAAGGTTCCGTGGACCAGGACCACGGGCCGGGGGTGGGCGGCGGACGGTTTGCAGGACCAGTTGTTCCAGCCGCTGCTCGGCGCCGAGGCGGCCTGGGCCGCTCCGGTGGGGGCGACGAGAGCGGCTGCGGTCAGGGTGAGGACGGCCAGCGGGCGGAGCAGGCGTCTCCAGGGCAGCATCGTGTGATCTCCTTGCGGCTCAAGGGGAGTAACGAGGGATGGCGCGGGAAGTACGTGGGGGTGCATCCCGTGATCCGGATCACAAGAGGGTGCTGCAGCCGCCAAATTACGGGCGAGTAGCAAAACTGGGAAGTTACGCGGCGGTAAAAACTGCGCGGTCCGCTCCGACGGCCGTCATCCGTTCGGCCCACCCCTGCTGCGCCCCGCGCCCGGTACGCCGAGCGTGTGAGACATGACCCAGTCCACCCACACAGACCCAGGGCAGTCCGGCGGCTTCCTCGCCGAGATCAAGGACGCCGTCACCACCCGGGCCGCTCTCCTGGTCCTGGGCGTACTGGCGCTCCAGCTCGCCTTCATCACCTCGTACATCGGGGCCTTCCATCACCCCAAGCCCAGCGAGATCCCCATCGCGGTGGCCGCGCCCGCCGAACCGGTCGCCGCGCAGACGGCGAAGCAGCTCTCCGCGCTGCCGGGCAAACCGCTCGATCCCCGTGCCGTACAGGACGAGGCGACGGCGCTGCGGCAGATCCAGAACCGGGACGTGGACGGCGCGCTGATCATCGACCCGGCCGGCAAGACCGACAAGCTGCTGGTCGCGAGCGGCGCCGGGGCCTCCCTGTCGCAGGCCCTGGAGGAGGTCGTCGGCCTCGTCGAGAAGACCCAGGGCCGCACCGTGACCGTCGTGGACGTGGCCCCCGTGGCCGCCGGCGACGGGCGCGGCCTGAGCGCGTTCTACCTGGTCGTGGGCTGGTGCGTGGGCGGCTACCTGTGTGCCGCGATCCTCGCGATCAGCGCGGGCGCCCGGCCCGCGAACGTCCACCGCGCCATCATCCGGCTCGGCGCGCTGTTCGTGTACGCCGTCGCGGCCGGACTCCTCGGCGCGGTCATCGCGGACCCGATCCTGGGTGCGCTGCCCGGCAGCATCTGGGGCCTGTGGGGGCTCGGCGCCCTCGTCGTCTTCGCCGTCGGCGCGATCACCCTGGCCTTCCAGGGCCTCGCGGGGGTGGTCGGCATCGGCCTGGCGATCCTGCTGGTGGTGGTGCTCGGCAACCCGAGCGCCGGCGGCGCCTACCCGTACCCGCTGCTGCCGCCGTTCTGGAAGGCCATCGGCCCGTGGCTGCCGCCGGGTGCGGGCACGTACGCCGGGCGCTCGATCGCGTACTTCAAGGGCAATGACATCACCGGACCGCTGCTGGTCCTGAGCGGCTGGGCGGTGCTCGGCTCCGCGATCACGCTGGCCTGTGCGGCGGGCCGCAGGGGCAAGGCGGGAGCGGCGGTGGGCAGCGGGCTCCCCGAGGGTCCGGACGCCCTGCCGGAGCGGGAAGTCGTGCGATGAACAACCCGGTCCAGGCCCGCAACCGCATGGGGCCGGCCGAACAGGCCGTCTCGGTCAAGCGGATGGAGCCCAGCGCGCAGGCGCAGCTGGGCCCCCTCGGCCTCACCGGCTTCATCGTCGTCACCACGCTCGCCACCGGCATCGACGCGGGCATCTTCCCCGAGCACCTCAGCCACTCCGTGCTGCCGCTCGTCGGCTTCTTCATCGGCGGGCTCGCCCAGCTGCTGGCCGGGCTCTTCCAGGCGCAGCGCGGAGACACCTGGCACGCCACCGTCTTCGGCGGCTTCGGGCTGTTCTGGATGTCGAAGGCGCTCCTGATCCAGTGGGTACTGCCCGCCACGGATCCGGCGCTGCGCGGGGACGTGAGCGCGCTGTTCACGCTGCCGTGGGTGTTCGTGGTGTTCGTGCTGTGGATCGGCAGCTGGCGGATCCACCTGGTGCTGCTGTCCACCTTCACGTGCGTGCTGGTGGTCTTCGTGGCCATGACGGTCAGCGGGTTCACCGGCTCGGTGATCTGGAACCGGATCACCGGCTGGAGCGGGCTGCTCGCCGCGCTCGGAGCCACGTACCTGCTCGCCGGGCAGATCATGGCGAGCACCTGGGGCCGCCAGGTGCTGCCGATGGGCCGCTTCCTCGCTCCCGAGGAGCACCCGGAGGCATGACCACAGCATGATCACGACCACATGATCACGACCCTCGCGGTGGAGAACTACCGCTCCCTGCGCAAACTCATCGTCCCCCTCGGCCGGCTCACCGTGGTGACGGGCGCCAACGGCACGGGCAAGTCCAGCCTGTACCGGTCCCTGCGGCTGCTGGCCGACTCCGCGCGCGGCGGCGCCGTCGCGGCGCTGGCCCGGGAGGGCGGGCTGCCCTCCACCCTGTGGGCCGGCCCGGAGAAGACGGGGCGGGCGGTGCGCGAGGGCCGGTACGCGGTCGAGCCGACGGTCCGCTCCGAACCGGTGAGCCTGCGGCTCGGGTTCGCCGGGGACGAGTTCGGCTACGCGGTGGACTTCGGCCACCCGCAGCCGGTCCCGAACTCGCTCTTCGGCCTGGACCCCGAGATCAAACGCGAGTGCACCTGGGCCGGGCCGGTGCTGCGCCCCGCCGCCCTGCTCTCGGACCGTGCCGGGCCCGCCGTGCGCACCCGTACCGCGGACGGCGGCTGGCACCGCACCCAGGGCGCCCTGCGCCCGTACGACTCCATGCTCAGCGAACTCGCGGACCCGCAACTGGCCCCCGACCTGCTGGCCCTGCGCGAACTGATCCGCTCCTGGCGGTTCTACGACCACGTCCGCACGGACGCCGAAGCGCCGGCCCGCACCCCGCGCGTCGGAACCCGTACGCCGGTCCTCGCCGCGGACGGCTCCGACCTTCCGGCCGCGCTCCAGACGATCCGGGAGACCGGCGACCACGCGGCGCTGGACGCGGCCGTCGAGGCGGCCTTCCCGGGCAGCAGCGTGGCGGTCGCGGAACGGGACGGCCGCTTCGAGCTGGAGCTGCACCAGCACGGGCTGCTGCGCCCGCTGGGCGCGGCGGAACTCTCCGACGGGACCCTGCGCTACCTGCTGTGGACGGCCGCCCTGCTGACCCCGCGCCCGCCCGCCCTGATGGTGCTCAACGAGCCGGAGACCAGCCTCCACCCGGACCTGCTGGGCCCCCTCGCGGACCTGATCCTGACGGTGGCCCGGGACACCCAGACGGTGGTGGTCACGCACGCCGCCCCGCTGGCACAGGCCCTGGCATCGGGGGTCCACCGCCACCGCGTGGACCTGCAGACCATCACCCTGCTCAAGGACTTCGGCCAGACCGAGGTGGCGGGCCGCGAGGGCCCCCTGGACGAACCCCTCTGGTACTGGCCGAAGCGGTAGGGCCCGGAACCTCAGCCGATGTCCACCACGCGGGCCCACTCGGGCGGCAGGTCCGGCACGTAGTCGGGATCGTCCTCGGCCCACGATCCGCCCGGCCGGTCCCGGCGGAACAGCCCCACCACCGTCCGGCACGGCGGCCGCGAGCTCGGCCAGGGCGTCTGCCCGTCGGTCAGGACCACGATCACGTCCGGCCGGGGCGCCGAGCGCAGCGCCGTGGCGAACCCCGTGCGCAGATCCGTACCCCCGCCGCCCAGCAGCGGGATCCCCTCGGCGAGGCACAGCGGATGGGCGATCCGGGCCGAGGCGTCGCACGGCACCACGGTGACCAGGTCCCGGCGGCCGCCCACCGCGCGGGAGATGGCGGTGACTTCCAGGAGCGCGCTGCCCAGTTCGGCGTCGCTGACGGACCCGGAGGTGTCGATGACCACGCTGACCCGGGGCGGCCTGCGCCGCAGGCTCGGCAGCACGGCGCCCGGCACCCCGGCCGAACGCCGCGAGGGCCGGCTGTACGTGTAGTCGTCGCCCGCGCCGGATCCGGAGGTGGCCGACCGGACGGCCGCTCCCAGCAACTCCCGCCACGGCTGAGGCGGGTGGAACACCTCCTCCGCCCAGCGCTTCCAGCCCTTCGACGCCCTTCCCGGCCGGCCGGTGATGCCCTGCGCCACCCGGAAGCGGACCGCGTCGCGTTCCTGCTCGCTGAGGCCGTCCGCGCCGTCCGCGCCGAGGTCCCACTCCCGTTCCAGCCCGTCGGCGCCGCTCCCGCAGTCCAGCCAGGCCATGTGCTGCGTGTGCGGCCCGAGCCCGAACTGCGTCAGGTACTCCTCCATGAGCTCCCCCTCCCGCAGTCCCACGGCCGCCGGCTGGACAGCGCCCTCGGGCCGGACGAGCCCGTCGCCGTAGGCGTCGTCGTTGATCTCGAAGTCGGCCGCGATGTTCATCCGCAGCCGCTCCCCCGGGCCGGTCAGGCCTTGCTCCCGCGCGACCCGGTCCCCGCGTCCGTGGTGGTCGCGCAGCAGGTGGGACACCTCGTGCACCCAGACCGCGGCCAGTTCCTCCACGGGGGTGCGGTCCACGAAGCCGGGCGAGACGTAGCACCGCCAGTGCCGGTCGACGGCCATCGTCGGCACCCGGTGCGATTCCACGACGTGCAGGGCGAACAGCGCCGTGGCCAGGTACGGCCGCACGCGGACGGCGTGCAGCCGGGCGGCGTAGAGCTTGTCCAGGTCCAGCCTCACGGGCGAGGCGGGCGAGGCGGGCGAGGCGGGCGAGGCGGGCGAGGCGGGCGAGGCGGGCGAGGCGGGCGAGGCGGGCGAGGCCGACGCTACGGGCTGCGCCCCGGTCGCGGGCGTTGCGGGCTTCACGGCCGTCACCGGCCCGCCTTGACGGGCACGCCCGACCGGGCCGCCGCCCGGTCGGCTCGCCGGGACAGGGCCACGGCCCCGGCGAGCCGGTCGATCGCGGCCGGTACCTCCCAGTCCTCGCGGCGCAGCGCGGCGAGCGTGGCCGCGGGGACGACCACCAGGTCCGGGGCGCCGGTTTCCAGTGCCCGGGCCAGGAGCGTCCACGCCGCGTCCCAGCGGGACTTCTCCGGGCGCCCGCGCACCGCCTCGACCACACCGTCGAGCACGGCTTGGCGCAGGTCCCCGCGCTCGGGCAGCACGGCGGCCGCCGGGTCGGCGAGCAGCGTCTCCGGGTCCGGGAGGTCCATCCGGTCGAGGCTCGCCAGGAGTTCCAGCCCGGGGCCGTCTCCGACGGTTCCCCTGACCAGCAGGGAGAGCACTTCCCGGGAGGAGCCGGCCGCGGTCGCGAAGGCGATCAGGCAGAGGGCCATCTCCCAGCTCCGGGGAGAGGGCCAGGGACCGCCCCGGCGGGTTTCGCCGGAGGGCAGTCGGTGGACGAGCTTGGGCCGCGCGGCGAGCAGCCCGCACACCGCGCGGCGGGCGAAGTCCACGGCTTCCGGGAGCCGTTCGGGGTCCAGCCGGGGCAGGGTGGCGCGGGGCCAGGTCCCGCCGAGGCCGCGTACCACCACCTCCTGGTCGTGCGTCCACTGGAGGTGGACGAAGCGGTTGGCCAGGGGCGGGCTCAGCTCCCAGCCGTCTGCGGCGGAGGACCGCGGATTGGCCGCGGCCACGATCCGGACCTCGGGCGGCAGCCGCAGGGCGCCGATCCGCCGCTCCAGTACGAGGCGGAGCAGGGCCGCCTGCACGGCCGGCGGCGCGGTGGACAGCTCGTCGAGGAAGAGCAGCCCCCGGCCGGCCCGTACCAGGCGCACGGCCCAGTCCGGCGGCGCCATCGGCACTCCCTGCTCCGCGGGGTCGTCCCCGACGATGGGCAGGCCGGAGAAGTCGGACGGCTCGTGCACGCTGGCGATGACGGTGGTCAGCGGGAGGTCGAGGGACGCGGCGAGCTGGGTCAGGGCCGCGGTCTTGCCGATGCCCGGCTCCCCCCACAGGAGGACGGGCAGGTCGGCGGCCACGGCCAGGGTCAGGGCCTCCAGTTGGATGTCGGGGCGCGGTTCGGTCGTCGTGTCGCGCAGCAGGGCCAGCAGCCCTGCGGCGATGTCGAGTTGGGTGGCGTCGGACTGGGCGGGCTGGGCCGGCGGGGCGGTCTGGGCATGGGAACGCATGGGGAATCACCTTTGGGTGTGCGGCGGGAACGGGAAGGGGGGCGTGCAGGAGGCCGGGTCAGCGGCGGTTCGCGCGCCGCGGATGCGAGCGCTCGGTGCGGCCCTTACGGGGGGAGCGGTAGCCGTCGTGGGTGGGACCGGCGCCCGGCCCGGCCAGGCCCGCCCGGAACAGCCCGTGGATGACCCGCCGGAGCGCGGCCGCCTCCAGTTCGTCCCGCAACGGGCCGTCGCGCAGCAGCGCTCCGGGACCGAGCAGTCCTTCTACGACGGCCAGGGCGCCGGCGGTGTCGCCGTGGTCGAGGCGTTCGCGGACGCCGGAGAGGGAGTCCGGACGGCGGTGCGCCTCGTCGATGGCCCGCAGGCAGGGCAGCGGCGTACCGGTCAGTGCGACCAGCAGTTCCTCGCGGCGGATCTCGGCCGGGTCGTGGTCCAGCGGGGCCAGCACCCCGTCCACCAGGCCGATCCGGTGCCGGGCGCCCCGGCAGTCCACCAGGCGCGGCCCCCTCACCGGGTCCGCGGCTCCGGCGGGCCGCGGCGGCGACCAGTCCGGTACGAGGGCCCGGCCGACCAACGGGTGCAGCCGGCCGGCGTCGATCGCCCCGGTACGGAGCAGTTCCAGGTCGGGCAGCACCCAGGTCGCCGCGTCGGGCAGCGCCGGCGGGGCGGGGGCACCCGGATCCACGGGCGCGGCTGCGGAGATCTGCACGTCGCCGTCCCCGTCGCCGCGCAGGTGCACGTACAGCCGGTGCCGGGCCCCGAGCCGCACGGTGACCGTACCGCCGGGGCGTCCCTCGGCGCGTAGCACGATCTCCGCCTCGGCCGCCCACCGGTCGACGGCGCAGCGGGGCACCGCGGGCGGCGGCCCCGGCAGGCCGGGATCCAGCTCGGGACCCGCTTCGCCGAGGTGCCGGTCGGCCCCGGACCTGGAGCGCAGCTCGTCGCTCCGGCGGGCGTCCCACAGGTGGCGGTGCAGGTCGAGGCGGAACCGCGGATGGGGGTGCGGATGGGGATGCGGACCGGCCCCCGGAGGACGCCGGGCGGCGTCCTCGGAGCGGGCTCCGTCCCACAGGGCGAGGCTGATCCGCTGCCCGTACTCCGCCCAGGCAGGCGGCGTACGGGCCACGAGGTGCACCGGGCCGGGCCCCGCGTCCCCGTACCGGGCCAGCCCGATGGTCAGCCCGGGGCGCAGCAGTCCGTCCGGGGCGATCCTCGGCAGGTGCCAGCGCAGCAGGTCCGGGGCCAGGTGGCGCAGATCGGCCCGGATCCGGGCCGCGAGGTCGCGGCCGTGGGTGCGCGCCAGGACGCGCAGGTCGAAGTCCACGTCGACGCCGGCCGCGGCGCACGCCCCCGCCCAGTCACCGGCGGAGCGGCGGGCGGTCGCGGTCTCGATCATGGACGGCGGCACGGCGAACTCGCGCACGCGCAGCCAGAAGGAAGGGCGGAAGGAAGCCCCGTTCGCGAGGTGAGTGAGCATCAGCACTCACCTTGCGCGGACGGGACCCCCGATCTCTGAGTACGGGAAGTCGTCATCGCGGCGAGACTAACGCCCCGCCCCGCGGCCCGCCAGGCATTTCTCGACCGGTCGGCTCAGCCCAGCGGAGCGAGCATCGCGCCGGCGTTGCCCAGCGGGTGGCGGCCGACCGCCTTGCCGAGGACCACCCCCGCCCCGTCCGCACAACAGCCCTTTCCCCTCAGGGCCGTTCGGCCACACACCTGTCGCCCACCAGTCGTGATCGTGTTACATCCGGCGCCTCGGGCGGGCCGACCGGCGGGGCCGGCCGTCCGTATCGCCGAAGGGCCGGACCCAGTCCGAGTCCGGAACCCCCAGATAGCGGCAGGCGAGCCCGACTTCGCGCGGGTACACGTGAAAGTCGATCCGCCGGCCGTCGGGAGCCCGATACTCCAGCACTCGCATTCCCGGCCACCAGCTCCCCCGGACGACCGCGCGGCCACCGACGGGCAGGGCCACCGCCGGGCGCAGCGGCGACTTGAAGGCCACACCGATGCCGCCAGGTCCGGTGCCGAGGTCCCCTTGCGCGAAGAACCGGCGGCGGACCCCCTGTCGCCAGCGGGCCTCGCACCGCACGGCCACGACGACCCCTGCCGCGAGGGCTGCCCGGCGTTCGTCCGCCGTGCGGCGCAGGGACCTCCTCCCGATCCAAGCGGTGACCACCGCCGACACGATGATCAGCGCCCCCAGGGACGCCGCCTCGGCCAACGCATCCATTCGGTTCCCCCCGCAGGCCCACGCATGAGTGCGGTCAACCTACCCGGCCCGATGGACCACCTCGCCCGCCACCACCACCGTTTCGGCCACCGTTCCGGGGATCTGTTCCGGGGCCACCGCGAGGATGTCGCGGGACAGGATCACGAAGTCGGCCGCCTTGCCGACCGTCAGGGAACCCCGGTCGCCTTCAAGGAAGTTGGCGTACGCCGAGCCCATCGTGTAGCCGTACACCGCCGTCCGGGCGTCCACCGTCTCCTGCTCCTGCCACGGGTCGCCGCCACCCAGCGGGCGCCGGGTCAGCGCCGTGTAGATGCCGACCATCGGGTCCATCTCGGCGACGTTCCAGTCGCTGGAGAAGGCCAGGACCGCCCCCGCCTCGGCGAGGCTCCGCATCGGCCACGCCTTGTGCCAGCGGTCCTCCCCCACGTTCTCCGCCCAGTCCTGGCCCGGACCGGCGATCTCCGGCGCGCAGTGCCGGGGCTGCATGCAGGCCACCACGCCGAGCTGCCGGAAGCGCGGCACGTCCTCGGGGTCCAGGCATTCCACGTGCACCACCTGGTGGCGGGCGTCGCGCGGGCCGTTGACCGCCCGTGCGTGCTCGACGGCGTCGAGGACGGTACGGATGCCCCGGTCGCCCGTGGCGTGGACGAAGCACTGGAACCCGCGCGCGTCCAGCCGGGCGAGCAGGTCCGCGAACTCCTCCGCCGGGTAGAAGGTTTCGCCCCGGTGCGCCCCGCAGCCGGTGTACGGCTCCAGCAGCGCGGCCGTGCGCGGCTCCACCACGTCGTCGATGTAGAGCTTGAGGGGGCCCACCCGGAAGCGGTCCCCCGCGTGCACCTTGGCGGCCGCCTCGAAGAGGTCGAGGTCCTCCTCCGTGGTGCCGCGCGGGTGGAACAGCGCGGCGACGATCCGCGAGCGCAGCCGGCCCTCGGCGCGTGCCCGGTCGTACAGCTCCAGGTCGTCGAGGGAGTTCTGCGGTTCCACGACGGTGGTGATGCCGAAACCGATCGCGTCGTCGAGGCTCTTGGCGAGGCGCCCGTACTGGCGGTCCGGGGAGGCCCACGGCACCCCCAGGTCGCGCAGGGCGCGGTGGCCGTCGCGCGAGAGCCCCTTGATGGCGAAGTCCTTGACGAAGCCGGTGGGCTCGCCGGTCTCCGGGTCCACGGCGGCCGTGCCGAAGGGCAGGTCGGTACGGTCCTTCGCGACGCCGAGCCGGCGCATCGCCGCCGTGTTCAGCCAGGCCGTGTGGACGTCGTACGAGAGCACGATCGCGGGGGTGTCCCCGGTGACCGGGTCCAGGTCGGCGGCGGTGGGCATGCGCCCGCCGGGGATCGCGGAGTAGTCGAAGGCCTCGGCCTCGATCCACTCGGCGTCGGGGTTGGCCTCCCGCCACGCGCCGATCCGGTCGAGGATCGCTTCGAGCGTCCGCACCCCTGCGAGCTGCACGCACGCGTCGTCGGAGCCGAGGCGGACGTGGTTGTGGGCGTCGATGAACCCCGGGAGCACGAGCCGGCCGCCCGCGTCGATCCGCTCGGTGTCCGGGCCCGCCCAGTCGGCGGCCTCCGCGTCCGGGCCCACCCAGACGATCCGCCCGTCGCGCACGGCGAGGGCTTCGGCCTCGGGCAGCTCGGGGTCGACGGTGTGGATGCGGGCTCCGGTGAGGAGCAGATCGGCGGGGGCGGCGTGTGACATGGGGTGGTGCTCCTGTGCAGAGGGGGTACGGGAAAGCAGACGGCGGGGAGGGAAAGCCCTCAGGCGGCCGGGAGGGGCCGGAAGGAGGCCCCGGACGACCGGGAGGGGAGGCCCTCAGGCGGCCGGGGGGGAAGGCCCTCAGGCGGCCGGGGCGTAGGCGGGCACCCGGCGGGCGAGGGCCCAGTACGTGAGCCCGGCGACCACCGAGCCGAGCAGGGTGAGGTCGGCGCCGCCGAGCGGGGCCACGAGCGGCCCGGTCCACAGCTCGGAGTCGCAGGTCAGGGCGGCGAAGGCCATGCCGGCGAGCAGGGCGGTCATGCCGGCGGGGTGGTAGCCGGAGCGGTACCAGTAGGCGCCCCCGCTCCCGGCGTGCAGCGCGTCGGAGTCGTAGCGGCAGCGGCGCAGCAGCATGTCGGCGAGGAAGACGCCGCCCCAGGGGGCGAACACGATGATCAGGAGGGAGAGGAAGGACAGCAGCGAGGTGGTGAAGTCGGTGAGGAAGAGCGCGGCGAGCGATCCGGCGGCGGTCACGGCGGCGCTGACCACGATGGCGCGGGCCCGGCTCCACGGGATGCCGAGGACCTGGAGGTTCAGGCTGGAGGAGTAGAGGGTGATGATCGAGTTGGTGACGGAGCCGCCCAGGACCAGGGCCAGGAACAGCGGCTGGAACCAGCCGGGCAGCAGGCTCTCGGCCCCGGCGACGGCGTCGGTCATGTCGGTCTGGGTGGCGGCGGCCACGCCGGCGATCCCGAGGGCGACGGAGGAGACGAACCCGCCGAGCGCACCCATCCAGGTGATCGACTTCAGCGAGGTGGTGCGGGGCAGGTAGCGGGTGTAGTCGGCGGGCATCGGCAGGTACGAGAACGGCCCGGCGAGCATCACGACGAAGGCCAGGCTCCAGCCGGACAGGCCGGGGGCCAGGGCGTCGGCCGGGGCGGTGGTCTCGGCTCCGGGCAGGACGAAGACCAGCAGGGCGCCGAAGCCGACGGCCAGGACGTAGGCCATCCAGCGCTCGGCGAACTGCACGGTGGCGTGTCCCCACATGGCGACGGCGAAGGTCAGCGCGAGGGTGATGCCGAGCGCGGCGGCCCGGATCAGGGTGCCTTCGCCCAGGCCGATCTCGGCGAAGAACACTTCCAGGGCCAGGGTGCCGACGACCGTGTTGACGATGGTGTAGCCGATGCTCACCACCCAGTTGAGGACGCCCGCCGGCCAGTTGCCCCGTACGCCGAAGGCGGCCCGGGAGATGACCAGGGTCGCGGTGCCGGTGCGGATGCCGCTGAGGCCGGCGGCGCTGATCGCGAAGAAGGACAGCCCGCTGATCACGACCACGGCGGTGGCCTGCCAGAAGCTGAGGCCGAAGGCGACGGCGAGGGCTCCGTTGATCACGTAGGTGAAGGTCAGGTTGGAACCGAACCAGAGCCAGAAGAGGTCCTTGGCCCCGCCGTGGCGCTCGGCGTCGGGGATGGGGTCGATGCCGTGCGTCTCGACTCTGAAGACCTCGTCGACGGCGACCGTCGTCTCCTGGTGTGCCATGCGTCTGCCCCTGACCTTCGGCGGTGAACCGTGAACCGTGAACCACGAACCGTGAACAGACCTTGAACGGCGTTCTAAGTTCTTGAATGGCATTCAAGATGCGCTGCCGAGCCGGACCCCGTCAAGACCCTGTCCGGGATAAGGTCGGCCGACGAAGATCGGGAAGGCGGCACGGGTGGCAGGAGCGGCGGGAGCGGCACGGCGGCGCGACGGGCAGATCGCCCAGGAGCGGATGCTGGAAGAGGCCATGACGGCGATCGCCGAGGACGGGCTGGCGACGCTCACCATGTCCGCGCTCGCCGAACGGCTCGGCACCAGCGGCGGCCACATCCTGTACTACTTCGGCAGCAAGGACCGACTGCTGCTGGCCGCCCTGAACTGGAGCGAGCAGCAACTGGCCGCGGATCGAGCCGAGTTGCTGGGCCGCAGGGTCACCGCCCACCGCAAGCTCGCACTGTTCCTGGAGCTCTACCTGCCCCGCGGCCCCCGCGACCCGCGCTGGACGCTCTGGATCGAGCTGTGGGCCCGCATCCCCTCGAACGAGCCGCTGCGCGCCGCCCAGCAGGAGATCGACGACGGCTGGCAGAAGGACCTGGAGGCGCTCCTCGCCAAGGGGGTGCAGCAGGGCCGCTTCGCCGCCGGCCTCGACGTCCCCGCCCGGGCCTCGGAGCTGCTCGCCCTGCTGGACGGCCTGAGCACCCGGGTGGTGCTGGGCGAGCGCGGCGCGGACCGGGCCACCTCCCTGGAGCGGGCCCTGTCGGCGGCGGCCCTGCTGATCCCGCACACCTGAGCCCGCCCGCACCGGGACATGGGAAAGCCCGCCCGGGCCTTAGCGTCCCGGGCGGGCTTTTCCGCTCCTTAGCGGAGGTTTTCAGGAGGAAGAAGGGTCACTCCCCTTCGGGGGTCACTTCTTCTTGGCGGCGGCCTTCTTCGCCGGGGCGCCCTCGATGTTGCCGTAGTAGGCCTGGCGCATGAGCTGCTTCAGGTCGTCGATCATCGGCATCCGCGGGTTGGCGGGGGCGCACTGGTCGGCGTAGGCGTTCATGGCCTGGGTCGGCAGGGCCTCGATGAAGGCCTGCTCGTCCACGCCCTCCTCGGCGAAGGAGGCGGGGATCCCGCACTTGCTGCGGAGTTCCTCGACGGCCTTGGCGTAGGACTCGACGCCCTCGGCGGCCGTGGCGGCCGGCAGGCCCAGCATCTTGGCGATCTCCTGGAAGCGCTCCGGCGCCCGGTAGACCTCGGCCTTGGGCCACGGGGTGGCCTTGTGGGTGACCGTGCCGTTGTGGCGGATCACGTGCGGCAGGAGCAGCGCGTTGGTGCGGCCGTGGGCGACGTGGAAGGTGTTGCCCAGGGTGTGCGCCATGGCGTGGACCATGCCCAGGAAGGCGTTGGCGAAGGCCATTCCCGCCACCGTGGAGGCGTTGTGCATCTTCTCGCGGGCCTCGGGGTCGTTCGGACCGTCGACCACGCAGCGCTGCAGGTTTTCGAAGATGAGCTTGATGGCCTGGAGGCACAGCCCGTCGGTGTAGTCGTTCGAGTACGCGGAGACGTAGGCCTCGGTGGCGTGCGTCAGGGCGTCGAAGCCGGAGTCGGCGGTCACCTTGGGCGGGAGGCCCATCGGCAGCATCGGGTCGACGATGGCGACGTTCGGGGTCAGCGCGTAGTCGGCGAGCGGGTACTTCTGGGCCGCGGCCGGGTCGCTGATGACGGCGAACGGGGTGACCTCGGAGCCGGTGCCGGAGGTGGTCGGGATGGCCACCATCTTGGCCTTCTCGCCGAGCGAGGGGAACTTGTAGGCGCGCTTGCGGACGTCGAAGAACTTCTCCTTCGTGTCGGCGAACTCGACCTCCGGGCGCTCGTACATCAGCCACATGATCTTCGCGGCGTCCATCGGCGAACCGCCGCCGAGGCCGATGATCGTGTCGGGCTTGAAGTCGCGCATCATCGCGGCGCCGGCCTGGACGGTGGAGAGCTCCGGGTTGGGCTCGACGTTGTCGATGATCTGGATCGACACCGCGCCCTCGCGGGCCTGCAGGATGTCGACGACCTTCTGCACGAAGCCGATGGAGACCATCGTCTTGTCGGTGACGATCGAGACCCGGCTGATGCCGTCCATCTCACCGAGGTAGCGGATGGAGTTGCGCTCGAAGTAGATCTTCGGCGGGACCTTGAACCACTGCATGTTGGTGTTGCGCCGTCCGATCCGCTTGACGTTGATCAGGTTGACCGCGGTGACGTTGTTCGACACCGAGTTGTGTCCGTACGAGCCGCAGCCGAGGGTGAGCGAGGGGAGGAAGGCGTTGTAGACGTCGCCGATGCCGCCGAAGGTGGAGGGCGAGTTGGCGATGACGCGGATCGCCTTGACCTTCTTGCCGAACTCCTCGACGAGCTCCTCGTCCTCGGCGTGGATGGCGGCGCTGTGGCCCAGACCGTGGAACTCGACCATCGCGGCGGCCAGTTCGAGACCGTGCTCGGTGTCGGAGGCCTTCAGGGCGGCCAGGATCGGGGACAGCTTCTCGCGGGTCAGCGGCTCGTTCTCGCCGACCTCGTTGCACTCCGCGAGGAGGATCGAGGCCTCGGCCGGGACGGTGAAGCCGGCCTGCTCGGCGATCCACTGCGGGGACTTGCCGACGACCGCGGGGTTCAGCTTGGCGCCGTTGGCGTCGGCGGCGTAGGCGGTGGTGCCGAAGACGAACTGCTCCAGCTTGGTCTTCTCGGCGGCGGACACCACGTGGGCGCCGAGCCGCTTGAACTCGGCGAGGCCCTTCTCGTAGATCTCGGCGTCGAGGATGACGGCCTGCTCGGAGGCGCAGATCATGCCGTTGTCGAAGGCCTTGGAGAGCACGATGTCGTGGATCGCACGGCCGAGCTTGGCGCTCTTGTGGACGTACGCCGGGACGTTGCCCGCGCCGACGCCCAGGGCCGGCTTGCCGCACGAGTAAGCGGCCTTGACCATGGCGTTTCCGCCGGTCGCGAGGATGGTGGAGATGCCCGGGTGGTTCATGAGGGCGCCGGTGGCCTCCATGGAGGGGGCGGTGACCCACTGGACGCAGTTCTCGGGGGCGCCGGCGGCGACGGCGGCGTCGCGGACGATGCGGGCGGCCTCGGCCGAGCAGTTCTGCGCGGAGGGGTGGAAGGCGAAGATGATCGGGTTGCGGGTCTTCAGGGCGATCAGGGCCTTGAAGATCGTGGTGGAGGTCGGGTTGGTGACCGGGGTCATCGCGCAGACGACGCCGACCGGCTCGGCGATCTCCGTGATGCCGTTCAGCTCGTCGCGGCGGATGACTCCGGCGGTCTTGAGCCCGCGCATCGAGTTCACGACGTGCTCGCAGGCGAAGAGGTTCTTGACGGCCTTGTCCTCGAAGAGACCGCGGCCGGTCTCATCGACCGCCAGTTGGGCGAGCTCGCCGTGCTGGCTCAGCGCGGCCAGCGAGGCCTTCTTGACGATGTGGTCGACCTGCTCCTG